>NZ_JBEOWM010000003.1:6251-239587 GCF_040296045.1 Streptomyces sp. NPDC002490
GACCCTCCAGGAGGCGAGGGTCATCGCGGACACGGCGACGGTGTACGCACTGGGTGCCGGCGCGGGCCACCGGCCCCCTTCCGCGGGTGCGCGGCGGCTACGGCAGCGCCGCGCTGACCGCGTCGACCAGCATCATCCAGGCGGGGGAGCCGCCGGTGCCGAAGGCCGCGGCGAGCAGGTAGCCGAGGGCGGCGTCGACCGGCTCGGGGGAGGCGCCCTCCCGCCACTCCACGATGACGATCTCGTCGCCGTCGTTGGAGAAGTCGGCCAGGTGCACCTTGTCCCGGGTGAACCTGCTGCTGGGGATCGAGTCGGGCACCAGGACGTGGGTCACGCCCTGGTGGGAGGTCCGGACCCGGTAGGTGGACCGGCGGAACCTGCCCTTGCCGGGCCGCAGGGCGACGGGGGCGCCGTCGAGGGTGAGGGTGAGGTGGGCGGCGTCGCGGGTGCCGATGGCGATCTGCGGGTCGACCTCGCAGGACGGGTCGCGTTCCAGGACGGCGGTGGGGATGTTCGCCCCGGACACGGTCACCCGCTCCTGGCCTTCGATGCGGACCGCTATCTCGCCGAACAGGACGTCCTCGGTGAGGTGCGGGGCGGGGCTCAGGTCGTTCATGTGCGCTTCCTTCGGTGGGGGTCAAAACGTCCGTCGGGGGTGGGGGTGTTCGCCGGCGGGCGGAGGGATCAGGCGGTCGCGGCGACCAGTTGGCCGCCCGCCATCTCGCGGTAGAACTCGCTGCGGTCCAGCAGGTCCCGGTGGGTGCCCTGGTCGAGGACGCGTCCCCGGTCGAGGAGGACCAGGTGGTCGGCCGAGGTGACGGTGGAGAGCCGGTGGGCGATCAGCAGCACGGTGCATTCTCGCGCGGCCCGTTCGACGGTGGCGCGCAGGGCCCGTTCGCTGCGGCCGTCCAGATGGGCGGTGACCTCGTCCAGCAGCAGCACGGTGGGGCGGCGCAGCAGGGCCCGGGCGATGGCCAGGCGTTGGCGTTCGCCGCCGGACAGGGCCAGCCCGCGGGCGCCGATCTCGGTGTCCAGTCCGTCCGGGAGGCCGGCCACGAAGTCGGTCAGCAGGGTGCGGTGCAGCACCTCGGAGACCTCCTCGGCGGTGGCGTCCGGCGCGGAGTAGAGCAGGTTCTCGCGCAGGGTGCCGGCGAGCATGGGGGAGTCCTGCTCGACGTAGGCGATGCGGCGCCGCAGGTCGGCCCGGGACAGGGTGCGGATGTCGGTGCCGTCCAGCAGGATGCGTCCCCCGTCGGTGTCGTAGAACCGTTGGATCAGGGAGAACAGGGTGGTCTTGCCGGAGCCGGAGGAGCCGACGAGGGCGGTGATCCGGCCGGCCGGGGCGGTGAACTCGACCCCGTCCAGGGCGGGGGCGCGGCCCGGGTAGGCGAAGGAGGCGCCGTCGACGGTGACGGTGGGGGCGACCGGGGCGGCGGCTCCGGTGGTGTCGACGCCCTCCACGGGGTCCACGTCGTCCTCGACGGACATCCGGTTCAGCTCCTCGATCCGGGTGAGGGCGCCCAGGCCCTGCTGGAGCGAGTTGAAGCCGCCGACCAGGGAGACGATGGGGCCGCCCAGGTTGAACAGGTAGAGCAGGAAGGCCACCAGGGCGGCCAGGTCGAGGGTGCCGGTCGCGGCGAGCACGCCGCCCAGGCCGATCACCGCGAGGAAGGACGCCTGGACGACCAGACCGGCGAGGACCGCGATCAGTGCCTGGTAGCGGGCCCCGGTCAGGCCGGCCCGGTACGCCTTCTCGGCGGCGGCGCCGGCGCGGGCGGTCTCGGTGGCCTCGCCGCCGTTGGCCTTCACGGTGCGGGCGGCGCCCAGCGCCCGGTCCAGGGCGGCGCCGATCTCGCCGACCGACTCCTGCGCCCGGGTGGTGAGGGTGCGGATGCGGGGCATCACCACGCCCAGGGCGATGCCGACGACGACGAGCACGGCGGCGGTGATGCCGAGCAGCGGCAGGCTCACCACGCCCATGAGCACGATGGTGGCGATCAGGTGGATGGAGCCGTCCACCAGCTGGATCAGTCCGCCGGTGGCGGCGTGTTGGACCAGGGTGCTGTCGGAGGTGACCCGGGTGGTGAGGCTGCCCGGTTCGACCCGGTCGAGTTCGGCGGTGCGCAGCCGGATCAGCCGGGCGATGAGTCCCTTGCGCACCTGGAGCACCACGCGTTCCGCGGTCCGCTCGCTCAACCACGCCTGCCCCCAGGTGAGGCCGACGGAGAACAGGAACAGGGCGGTGAGCAGCAGGATCTCGTCCGTCAGCCCGTCGCCGACCGCGAGGTCGACGAGGACGTCCTGCACCACCAGGGGTTGGGCGAGGCCCGCGGCGCTGCCGAGGAGGGTGAGGAGCAACACCAGGGCGAGGACCCCGCGGTGCGGCCGTGCGTAGGCGAGCAGCGCACGCAGGGCGGGCCGCTCAGCCGGAGTCTGTTCAGCGTCAGGTGTGTTCACGCTTGCCTTTCTATCCCCTCCGCACGCGCGACGGTATGGGCACAAGCGGCAATGCCGGAAGGGGAATTGCCGGGTGCGGTGATGCCGGTAACGCCAATGGCGGGACGGAATTCCGCTGGGCCAGGATGTGGATGTCCGCAAGGGACACCGGGTCGCCGGCAAGGCGAACGGGATTCTGGTGAAGGGGAATTCACCGGAACTCCGCCGCCGCTGTAACGCCGGATCGCGGCCCGCGATCGGATGCACGTCTACCGGAGGTTTTCTCCCATGCAGAACATGACCGAGCAGGACCTGTTCGACGGCTACACCGCCTACACCTCGGCCGAGGAGCTGGGCCTGGCGGACGGCAAGGAGGCCGGCCCGGCGTTCACCCCCACCATTCCGTGGGCGATCCGCGCCACCATCATCAGCGCCCGTTCCTCGCAGCAGTGCGCCGCGGCCCTGGGTTCGCTGGCCGCCCGCACCATCGAGAGCAAGTGCTGACCACGCCCTGAGCCTCGGGGCGGACCGGCGACGGACCCGACCGGGTCCCGGCGCCGGCCCGCCCCGGCCGGCAACGAGGGACACCACGATGCGTCACGGGACGTCAAAGGACGTCCGAGGACGTCCAAGGAATTCGAGGGAACGGACAGAGGAATTGGGCGAGACCGATCCCGGATTCCGGAGGATTCTCCTGGTGGGCACCGGGGCGCTCAGCGTCGCGTTTCTTCCCTTCTGGATCAACTGGTTCAAGAATTCGCCCCGACAGGGGGAACTACGGGTCGTGCTCACCCGCTCCGCCCGTCGTTTCGTGTCGGCGGAGGCGGTGTCCGTCCTGAGCGGGCGTCCGGTCCTCGTCGACGACTGGGGCGGCCCGGACGGACGGGGCGACGGCGCCGGCACCCCGGTGCCGCACGTCGAACTGGCCCGCTGGCCCGACCTGGTGCTGGTGCACCCGGCCACCTTGAACTTCGTCAGCCGCTACGCGCTCGGACTCGCCGACTCGCCGTTGCTGCTGGCCCTGCACTCCACCGACGCCCTGGTGGGCGTCGCCCCCGCGCTTCCCCCCGCCGCGCACCGCAATCCGGTGGTCCAGGGCCATCTGGCGGCGCTGCGGGCCCGGCCCGGGGTGGTGGTGGCGCCGACCGTGTCCGCGGTCAGCGCCAGCACCGGCGAGGAGGACGACGGCGGTGCCGCACCGCTGACCGAACTGCTCGCGCTCTGCACCGCCGCCCGGCGGGCGGAGCGGAACCCGTCGACCGGGCGGGAAGGAGAGGAGCGATCCCCATGACGGCACGACCCGCCGCCCCCGCCATGCCCGCCCCCGCCACGTCCGCCTCCGTACCGGCCGCGTTCCCCGCGGACCCGATCGGGCCGGACCCGGCACCGACCGGGCTCGACGTGGACCCGAGCGGACCGGACCTGGTGGCCGAGTACGCCACCGGCCTGGCGACCACCCGGGTGTGGTCCGCCGGGGACGGGTCGTTCTGGTGGTGGCAGCGGCCGGGCGCCGATGCCGCGCCGCACCGGCCGGTGCCCCCGTCGTCGGCCCTGCCCGAGGTGCCGGACGGCGTCCGACTCGTCGTGCCCCGCCCGGTCGGCGAAGGGTTGATGTACCGGGTGCACGGCTCGGCCTCGGCCGCCGGCTGGCTGCGCGACTTCCGTCCGGCGGCCCGCCTCCTGGTCGCCGGTGCGCTCGGCGCGGCGGCCCGCGGGCTGCGGGCCCTGCACCGGGACGGGACGCCCGCGGCCGAGGCCGGTCCGGTGCCCGGACTGCGCCGGCTGCGCGACTGGGCCGCCTCGGACGACGCACTGCGGCGCCGGGCCCGCGCGTTCTGGGGGCCGGACCGCACCGCCCGACTGCTGGACTGGGCCGAGCAGGCCGGCGGCCCGGCCGCGGACGGCGTCCGGCGGCCGGTGCACGGCTGGGCCTCGCTGGGCGCCCTGATACCCCCCCTGAACCGGGGGCGGACCGCGCTGCTCACCGGCCCCGACCTGGGCACCGGCCGCCCGGAGCTGGACCTCGGCTGGCTCCTCGGCGAACTCGCCGAACTCGCCTGGCGGGTGCCCGCGCACCCGGACGGCGGGCCGGCGCCCGACGCGCTCGCGCTGCGCCGGATCCTCCTGGACGCCTACGGACCCGGCCCCGACCCGGTGCTGACCGGCCGCTGCGCGGTGCTCCGGATCGCCGTCCACATGCAGGACTTCGCCCGCTACCAGGGCTGGGACGAGGAACTCCTGGAGTACCTCGCCTTCACCGCCGACCTGATCGACCACGAGGGGCGCCCCACGCTGCCCCCGAGCCCCGGAGACCCCCATGAGCACCCCTGAACAGGCCGGCGGCCCGGCCCTGTTGCGCTACCGACCCACCGACCCGACCGCCGTGCCCGGCGTCCGGGAACTCCTCGACGCGCTGGGCCTGGGGCGGCTGGAGCCGGAGGGGCTGGCCGGCTACGGCGGACGCAACGACAACTGGGCCGGCCGCACCACCAGCGGCGAACGGGTCTTCGTGAAGACGGTCGCCCGCGACCCCGACGGCAGCAGCGGGGAACTCGACCGGGCGCTGTCCTTCGAGGCGCTCGCCCCCCGGGTGCCGACCGGCTCCGCCCTGCGCTTCCCTGAACACCTGGGCACCCACCGCCCGGGCGCGGTCAGCGCCTACCGACTGCTGTCCGGCGCCCGGTCCGGCGCCGAAGTCGCCCTGGACGGCGACTTCGACGAAGGGTTGTGCCGCACCGCGGGCCGGGCCGTGGCCACCCTGCACGGACTCGACCCGCAGGGCGCCGCCCTCGACGCCGGGGACGCCCCGCTGCCGCCGCTGGAGTGGCTGGAAGCCTTCCCGTGGAGCGCCCTCCAGGACCGCAGCATGGCCCAGATCGCGGCCTGGAAGCTGGTGCAGGACGACCCGGGAGCGGTCGGGGCGCTGCGCCGGCTGCGCGCCCTGGAACGGGCCGCGCCCCGCACCCCGACCCACTGCGACCTGCGGTTCGACCAGTTCATCCTGGCCGACGGCGAGCTGTACCTGTGCGACTGGGAGGAGTTCCGGCTCGCCGACCCGGCCCGGGACGTGGGCGCCTTCATCGGCGAGTGGCTCTTCCAGGCCACCTACTCGGTGTTCGCCCCCGGCCCCGCCGCCGGGGACGCCGACGCGCCCCCGACCGGCTTCGACTTCACCCACGAGGAGGTGGTGCGTCGCGGCGGCGAGGGCATCCGCCGCCACCTGCCCCGGATCGCCGCCTTCTGGCAGGGCTACCGGGAGCTGCGCGCCCCCGACCCGCAACTCCCCGAACGCGCCGCCGGGTTCGCCGGCTGGCACCTCTACGACCGGCTGATCGCCACCGCCCAGGCGCACGCCACGCTCAGCCCGGTGGCCCGGGCCGCCGCCGGCATCGGCCGCACCCTGCTCACCCGCCCCACCGAGGCCGCCGCCACCCTGCGGCTGCACCTGCCGACCGGGAGCCCCCGATGACCGTCCCCGCCCCCGTCACCGCGGCCCTCGCCCCGCACCTCCTCGACGCCCTCGGGCGGGTCAGCGTCACCCCGGACGGCCGGCACGCCGTCGTCGCCGGCCGGGAGGTCTCCGCCGACTCCCCCCGCGACCTGCGCGGCCGGCTCACCACCGCCCTCTACCAGGAGTTCCACGCGGGCAACGCCCCGCGCGGGGCCGCCCCGGACACCGCCCCCCGGCGCTCCACCCGGGACCCAGCCCTGGAGGCCCGGTACGCGGCGGGCGTGCCGCACCGGTGGACGCCCGCCGAGGGCCTGCTGCTGGCGCTGCGCCCGGACGCCGGGCAGGCGGTGGTGCGGCTGCCCGAGATCACCGCCCGCGTCCCCCTGGACCGGCTGCTCGCCCCGGACGACCCCGGCCCGGGCGACCTGGTGCGCCTGGCCCTGGAGGCCGCCCGACCCGCGCTCTCCCCCGGATTCTTCTACGTGATGGGTTCGCGGCCGGTGGTCCGCCTGGCCGGACCGGTCCGTCGACTCTTCGTCCACCTCGACGGCCCCGAAGGGGCGGCCGGGCACTGGGCGGCGGTGCTCACCGCCCTTGAGGAGGCCGGCGCCGCCTACCACGCCAAGGTGCTCTCCGACCCGGAGGACTTCCCGCGCCGGGACGCCCTCGTGGTCTACCTGCACGGCGTGCACGAGCCGGCCGAACGGGCCGTCACGGAGGCCGTGCGCCCCCTGCCCGGGCGGGGGGCCGGGGTGTCGCTGTTCACCGAGGAGTTGGCGCCCGGGCTCGCCGCCGCCTGGGACCCCGTCGACCCGCGCCCCGGCCAGCGCGACCTCAGCTTCGGCCAGCACCGCTGCCTGGCCCTGGCCACCGCCCTGATCGACCACGCCACCGACCACGCCACCGACCACGCCACCGACACCGCCGCCGACGGCCGCACCGAGCGGGTCGCCCGTGCCTTCCGGGCCGCCGGCATCGACCCGCTGCGCCCCGCCCGCAACGTGCCCGCCCCCGCCGAAGGAGACCCGACGTGACCGCCACCGCCACCGAGACCCCGCCGACCACCGAGGACACCGCGCCCACCGGCTTCGGCGCCGCGCTCTCCACCGCCTACAGCGAGGCCCTCGCCGAGGTGTACGACGAGGTCTACCCGGCCACCCCCGACCTCGACGACATCGGCGCCTTCCTGCTCACCCTCGCCCGCCCCGGGGCCAGCGTCCTCGAACTCGGCGTGGGCACCGGCCGGGTGGCGCTGCCGCTGGCCGCACGCGGCTTCGAGGTGCACGGCGTGGAGACCTCCCCGGCCATGCTCGCCCGACTGGCCGAGAAGGACCCCGAGGGCCGGGTCACCACCCACCTGGGCGATCTCACCGCCCTCGACCTGGGCCGCACCTTCGACGTGGTCCTCGCCCCGTTCAACGTGCTCTGCTGCGCCATGGCGATCGACGAGCAGATCGCGCTGATGCACGCCGTCGCCCGGCACACCGCGCCGGAGGGCCACGTCGTCACCGAGACCTTCGACCCCAGCGACTACCACGTGCAGAAGCGCAACGAGGTCACCACCCACCCCGTCGCCGACCGCGGGGCGGTGATCGAGTCCATCGGGGTGCTGCCCGCCTCGCAGAACATGATGGTGCAGAGCACCCTGCTGCTGGACGGCGCGGCACCGCGCTCGGCCACCACCGTGCTGCGCTACCTGTGGCCCTCCGAACTCGACCTGCTCGGCGGCATCGCCCGACTGGAGCTGACCGCCCGGCACGCCGGCTGGCGGGAGCAGCCCTTCGACGGCGGCGACAGCCGGAAGATGTGCGTCTCCGTCTTCCGACCGCTGACATGACCCTGCACGAGCACCGGTTGCCCAACGGGCTGCGGGTCCAGGTCGAGCCCCGGCCCGGACACGGACGGGGGCTGGTCGCGGTGGCCCTCACCGTCGCCGCGGGCAGCGATCTGGACCCGGCCGGCCGGCACGGCACCGCCCACCTGGTGGAGCACCTGATGTTCCCGCGGGGCGGTGCCGGCCGGGGGCACGCGGCGCGGGTCGCCGCCGCGGGCGGGGTCTGCAACGCGGAGACCCACCGCGACCGCACGGTGCTGCACACCGTCGCCCCGGCCGCCGTGCTCGACGCCGTCCTGCGCGGCGAGGCCCGCCGGCTGCGGGACTTCGCCCCCGCCCCCGAGACCTTGCGCACCGAGACCGCGGTGATCGCCGAGGAGATCCGGGGCGCCGCCGCCGGCGGCCGGCTCTGGGAGACGGTGCTCGGCGCCCTGCACCCCGGCGGCCGGGACTCCTACGGCACCCCCGCCGAACTGGCCGCGACCACCGTCGCCGACGCCGAGGGCTTCGTCCGCCGGCACTACCGCCCCGAGGCGCTGGCCCTCACCGTCGTCGGCGAGGTCGACCCCGCCCCGGTGCTCCATCGGATACGGGAACTCTTCGGCGACGTCCCACCCGGTGCAGGGCCCGTCCCGGTGGCCGCCCCCCCCCCCCCCCCGCGCACCACCGCCCGGCCCACCGCCACCGCCCCCCTGCCCGCCCCGGCCCCCGCCGTCGCCCTCGGCCACCTGCTCCCCGCCCCCGCCCACGACCTGCCCGCCCACCTCGCCCGGGTGGTCCTCGCCGAGGTGCTCGGCCGCAGCCGGCTGCCCGCCCTGGTCCGCGCCGACCCCCGCCTCACCTCCGCCCGGGTCACCTGCGGCCTGTACGGGCAGTGGCTCGGCGCCCGCGCCCCCGAACCCGTGCTCGCCGTCCTCGGCCGGGCCCCCGGCGTCCGCGCCGAGGAGGCCGCCGCGGCCTGGACGGACGCCCTGCACCGGATCGCCGACCGGCCGCCGACCGCCGGGGAACTGCGCCGCGCCCGCAACGCCCTGCTGCTCGCCCACCACCGGGGCGCCGACTCGCTGACCGCCCGCGCCGTCACCCACGGCCACCTCGCCCTGCTCCTCCCCGACGCCGGCGGGATCGACGCCCTGCCCGCGGCGCTCGCCCGCACCACCGGACGGCAGGTGTCCACGGCCGCCCGGGGCCTGCTCACCGGCCCCCGCTCCCTGACCGCCCTGGGCGATGGAGACGCATGACCCCCGCCGCGGACCGCCCGCACACCGACGACACCCTCCCCAACGGCCTGCGCCTGGTGGCCGTGCACACCCCCGCCGCCCCGCTCGCCGAGATCCGCCTGGTCCTGCCGTGGGCCCGCACCGCGCCCCGCCTCGCGGCGGCCCAACGCCTGCTGGCCGCCTGCCTCGGCACCGGCGCCCGCACCCCGGGCGGGCGCCTGCGCACCCGCCAGGACATCGCCGACCGGGCCGCCGACCTGGGCGCCGAACTCTCCACCGTGGTCACCCCCGAGTCGCTGGTGCTCTCGGCGGGGGTGCTCGCCGAGGGGCTGCCCGGCGCCCTGGGCCTCCTCGCCGACCTGCTGCTGCGCCCCGTCCACCAGGAGCGCGAGATCGCCCTCGCCCACGCCCGGCCGCCCGCCCCCGGCGCCCGCCCGCTCGGGCGGAACCTGCTGCGCACCGCCCTGCTCACCGACGCCTTCGGCGCCCACCCGCTGCTCGCCCCGCCCGCCCCGGACACCGCCGCCGGCCCGCCGACCGCCGCCGACCTGCACGCCCTGCACCGGCGGGCCGTGGTCCCCGCCGGATCGGTCCTGCTGATCACCGGGGACGCCGACCCGCGGCGCACCGCGGACACCGCCGCGCAGGCGCTCGCGGACTGGTCGGGCGGCCCCTCCGGGCTGGTGCTGCCGCCCTTCGCCCGGGCCGAGCCCCGCCCCGGCCGCACCCGCCGCACCGACCCGGAGGCCGCCCAGGCGCTCGTGCTCACCGCCGGCCCCGCCGCCCGCGGCGACGCCGCCCTCCACCTGGCCCAACTGGTGCTCGGCGGCCACGCCTCCGGCCGGCTCGCCCGCCGCGTCCGGGACCGGCACGGGCTGGCCTACGCGGTGTCCGCCACCCTCCGCGAGAACCGGGCCGGCGCCTGGCTGGAGACCGAGGCCGCCGGCGCCCCCGGCACCGCCGACCGGATCGCCGCCGAGGTCACCGGCTGCCTGCACGAACTCGCCGCGGACGGCCCCACCCCCGACGAGTTCGAACGGGCCCGGGCCTACGCCCTGGGCTTCACCCGGTTCGCGCTCGCCACCCGCGCCGAGGAGGCCACCGCCCTGGCCGGCTTCCTCGCCGCCGGGCTGCCCCTGCACTGGCTCGACGACCACCGCAGCGCGCTCACCGCCCTCACCCCCGCCCGGGTCGCCGAGGCCGCCGCCCGTTTCCTCGACCCCCGGCACACCGCCCTCGCCACCCTCGACACCCCGCCCGCCCCGCCGAGGCCCGAGCCCGCCCCGCCCGCGTCCGCCCCGCCCGAGCCCGTCCCGCACGGGCACCACCCGCACGAGACGGAGTCCCCAGCGTGACGGCCCTGCCCGCGGTGCTCTACCCGCTCCAGCCCGACCACCCCGAGCTGGTCGCCCCCTTCGCCGCCGTCGCCCGGCGGGCCGGCGCCCGCCGGCTCTGGCTCTGCCAGTCCTTCCGCGCCGAACCCCACCAGACCCTGGCCTACCTCGCCGGACGGGGCCACACCGTCCCGGTCGGCACCGCCGTCACCCTGCTGCCGCTGCGCCACCCCTACGAGGCCGCCGTCCAGGCCCGCTCGCTGGCCCTGCTCACCGACGCGCCCGCGGTCGCCGGCTTCGGCATCGGCAACCCCGGCTTCGTCGCCGGCCTCACCGGCCGGCCCTACGCCAGCCCGCGCCGTGCCGTCCGCGACTACCTGACCTCCGTCCGCGCCCTGCTGGACGGCCGCACCCTCGCCCACGACGGCCCCGACCACCACCTGCACGGCTCCCTCGCCCCGCTGCCGCACGCCCCCGTCGAGGTGGGCGCCGGGGTGCTCCGCCCCGGCATGGCCCGCACCGCCGGCGAGATCGCCGACGTGGCGATCACCTGGATGACCCCGCCCGACTACCTCGCCCGCACCCTGTGCCCCGCCCTGGCCGAGGGGGCCCGGGACCGGCCCGCCCCGCCGCGGGTGGCCACCGCCGTGCACGTCCTGGTCACCGGGCCCGGCCGCGACCCCCGGCGCCTCGCGCTCGCCGCCACCCGCGAACACCTGGCCGCCCCGCACTACGCCGACATGCTGCGCCGGGCCGGCGTCCGCACCGACCCGCACGATCCGGCCGGCACCGCCCGCGCCCTGCTGGACTCCGGCACCGTCCTGGCCGGCACCCCCGAGGAGATCGCCGAAGCCCTCGGCGGCTACCGCCGCGCCGGCGTCGACGAGGTCCTCCTCAACCCGTCCGCGGTGCTGCTCACCGAAGGCGTCCACGCCGCCGCCGAGGACCTCGAACGGGTCCTCGCCGCCTGCCGCGCGGCCGGGCCGCAGCAAGCTGCCACCGCCGAACAGCATGCTGCCCCCGCCGCCGCCCCCCGGGCGCCCGCCGCCCTGCTTGGCTGAGGGCATCCACCGCGACGGGCCCCCTCGCACCGCACCCGAACACCCCAGGGAGAGGTCTCTTGACCGGCAACGACCACACCCACCGGGCCCCGGGCGGGGACGCCGACCACAGCGTCACCCTCTCGGGCGTCAGCAAGCGCTTCGGCACCCACCAGGCACTGGAGGACGTCACCTTCGCCCTGCGGCCCGGCCGGGTCACCGGCCTGCTCGGCCCCAACGGCGCCGGCAAGTCCACCCTGCTGCGCATCCTGCTCGGCCTGGCCCGCCCCGACCGGGGCACCGCCCGGGTCTTCGGCGCCACCCCCGGCACCCTGCCCGACGCCGCCCACCGCATCGGCGTCGTCATGGACGCCATCGGCTTCGCCCCCCGGCCGACCGTCCGCCACCAGCTGCGGATCGCCGCCCGCGCGCTCGGCCTGCCCGACACCCGCGTCGACGAGGTCCTCGACCAGGTCGACCTGGCCGGCGCCGCCGCCCGCACCCGCTACCAGGCGTGCTCCACCGGCATGCGCCAGCGCCTCGCCCTGGCCGCCGCCCTGCTGCCCGACCCCGAACTCGTCGTCCTGGACGAGCCGCTCAACGGACTCGACCCCGAGGGCATCCGCTGGATGCGCCGGCTGATCGAACAGCAGGCCGAACGGGGGCGCACCGTGCTGCTCGCCAGCCATCTGCTCTCCGAGGTCGAACAGACCGTCGACGACATCGTGGTGCTCCGCCGCACCGTCCTCTTCCAGGGGTCCCTCGACGAGCTGGTCCACCAGGGCGCGGGCCGACTGGAGGACGCCTACTTCCACCTCGTCGAAGGCCGCACCGCCACCTTGCCCACCCCCGCCCCCTCCGCGCCGGAGCCGTCCCATGCGTAACCAACTCTCCGCCGAACTCCTCAAGGCCCGCTCCGGCGCCGCCTTCCCGGCACTGCTGCTGGTCTCCCTGCTGCTGGCGGCGGTCGGCCAGCTCGGTGCCGTCTACGCCGAGAACGGCCTCGCCGCGCCGGGCGCCGCCGCCGACACCACCCACCGGGTCCTCAACATGGCCGGATCCTCCGCCCTCTTCGCCGGACTCTTCGGGGCCGTCCTGGTCACCGCGGAGTTCCGCTCGGGCGCCATCGGCCGCACCGTGCTGCACGCCCCGAGCCGCTCGACCGTGGTCACCGCCAAGCTGGCCACCGCCACCGCCGCCGGACTGGTCTTCGGGCTGCTCGCGGTCGCCGCCGCCCTCGGCGTCGGCGCCCTCGCCCTCTCGGCCCGGGACAGCGCCCTGGTGCTGGACGGCCGGGGCTGGCGGGTCGCCGCCGCCGCGGTCGCCGTCTGCGGCTTCGCCGGACTGTGGGGCGCGGCCGTGGGCTGGGTGGTGCGCCACCAGCTCGTCGCCGTCGTCGGGCTGCTGGTGTGGGGGACCGTCGGCCAGCTGATGGTGCTCGGCCGACTGCCCGAGGCGGGCCGCTTCCTGCCCGAGGGCGCCCAACACGCGCTGCTGGGGGACCGGCTCACCTTCCCGGACGCCCTCCCGGCACCCGCCGGGGCCCTGGTCCTCGCGGTCTGGTGCGCGGTCCTCGCCCTGGTCGGCCGGCAGCTGTTCCTGCGGCGCGACGTCTGAGGACGGCACCGACCCGGCCCGGCGCGCTCAGACCGCCGGGCCCGCCGGGTCCGACTCGTGCAGGGTGACCAGCTGCGGCTCGATCCGCAGGTACACCGGGTCGTAGGACTGGCCGTCCACCCCCTGCGGGAGCGGCCCGAACAGCCGCAGCTCCGCCGCGGTGGGCTGGACGGCGGTGCACAAGCCCACCAGCTGCACCGACCACTCGGTGCTGCCCGGCTCCCGGTGCCCCAGGTTGTCCGCCCCGTAGGCGACGACGCTGCCGAGGCACGCCTGGTGGTAGCCGTGGCCGCGGTGCATGCGCAGCAGCAGCCGGTCGGCCACCAGGATGTGCCGGGCCGCCGCGAGGAACGGCAGCGCGCGCATGCTGGTGGCCACGCGTCCGTGATCGGTGCCGGCGAGCAGGGACAGGGCCCGCTGCTCGTCGTGGGAGCGGTCGAAGAGGCCGAGCGTCGGCGGGGACATGGGCATGCGGCTCAATGTCGGTCATGCGGGCCCGGCGCACCAGGGGAGGCGGCCCCTGGTGGCCGGGACCAAAGTCCCTCACGTGCCACCCTCAGCCCCGCCGGGCGTCCAGCCGGGCCACGTAGGCGGCGGCCTGGGAACGGCGCTCCATGCCCAGCTTGGACAGCAGGCTGGACACGTAGTTCTTGATGGTCTTCTCCGCCAGGTGCAGCCGCTCGCCGATGGCGCGGTTGGTGAGCCCCTCGCCGATCAGGTCGAGGATCTTGCGCTCCTGGTCGGTGAGCGAGGCCAGCTTCTCGTCGCCCTCGCCGCGCCGGCGTCCGCCGGCCCCGCCGCCGTCGCGCAGCCGCTCCAGCACCCGGGCGGTGGCCACCGGGTCCAGCAGCGAACGGCCCGCGGCCACGTCCCGCACCGCGGCCAGCAGCTCGTTGCCCCGGATGGCCTTGAGCACGTACCCCGAGGCACCGGCCATGATCGCGTCGAAGAGGGCCTCGTCGTCGGCGAAGGAGGTCAGCATCAAGCACTTCACGGACTCGTCCCCGGACCGGATCTCCCGGCACACCTCGACCCCGCTGCCGTCCGGCAACCGCACGTCGAGCACCGCCACGTCCGGGCGGACCGCCGGGATGCGGGCGAGGGCCTCGGCCGCGGTGCCCGCCTCCCCGACGACCTCGATGTCGTCCTCGACGGTCAGCATCTCGTGGACGCCCCGCCGGACCACCTCGTGGTCGTCCAGAAGGAATACCCTAATTTTTCCCTCTTCTCGCACAGGGGTCAGTGTCACACACGCTCCCTTCCCCCGCCGAAGGTCCCCGGGTTACCGTTCGCCTGTTCCGGCCACCCCGCAGCCCGGTGCGACGCCCTGACCAGCAAGAGTTCCCCGAGGGCGCGATTTACTTGGAAATCCAAGGAAAATTGCAGGTCAGAAGGGTTTCGCGACTTTGCGCGACACTGGGTAACGTGCTTGGTGCAGGGCGCTCGCCGGAACACCTGTCACGCCCGTTCCCGGCGCGCACCCACCCCGTGCGCAGGCACCGGGGGCTGGCGACCGCACTGGCCCTCCCGGCGAACCCGGGCGGCCGGACCGACGGAGGAGCAGCACGTGACCGTGGAGAGCACTGCCGCGCGGGAGCCGCGCACGCGGGCGACCGCGAAGAGGGCGACCGCGAGGAGGACACCGGGCGGCGAACCCGACCTCATCCAGCTTCTGACCCCCGAGGGCAAGCGCGTCAAACCGGGCAAGGCGCTCGCCGAGTACGCCGCGTACGTCGAGGACGTCACCCCCGAGGAGCTGCGCGGGCTGTACCGCGACATGGTCCTCACCCGACGCTTCGACGCCGAGGCCACCGCCCTCCAGCGCCAGGGCGAGCTGGGCCTGTGGGCGTCCCTGCTCGGGCAGGAGGCCGCGCAGATCGGCTCCGGCCGCGCCACCCGCTCCGACGACTACGTCTTCCCCACCTACCGGGAACACGGCGTGGCCTGGACCCGCGGGGTCGACCCGACGCTGCTGCTGGGCATGTTCCGCGGCGTCAACCACGGCGGCTGGGACCCCAACTCCAACAACTTCCACCTGTACACGATCGTCATCGGCTCGCAGACCCTGCACGCCACCGGCTACGCCATGGGCGTCGCCAAGGACGGCGCGGACAGCGCGGTCGTCGCCTACTTCGGCGACGGCGCCTCCAGCCAGGGCGACGTGGCCGAGTCGTTCACCTTCGCCGCGGTCTACAACGCGCCCGTCGTCTTCTTCTGCCAGAACAACCAGTGGGCCATCTCCGAGCCCACCGAGCGCCAGACCCGGGTGCCGCTGTACCAGCGCGCCCAGGGCTACGGCTTCCCCGGCGTGCGCGTCGACGGCAACGACGTCCTGGCCTGCCTCGCCGTCACCCGCTGGGCGCTGGACCGGGCCCGCCGCGGCGAGGGCCCCACCCTGGTGGAGGCGTTCACCTACCGGATGGGCGCCCACACCACCTCCGACGACCCCACCCGCTACCGGCACGACGAGGAGCGGGTCGCCTGGGAGGCCAAGGACCCCATCGCCCGGCTCCGCGCCCACCTGGAGGCGCGCGGACACGCGGACGAGTCCTTCTTCGCCGAACTCGACGCGGAGAGCGAGGCGCTCGGCAAGCGGGTGCGCGAGGCGGTGCGGTCGATGCCCGACCCGGACCCGCTCGCCACCTTCGAGCACGTCTACGCGGACGGGCACGCGCTCGTCGACGAGGAGCGCGCCCAGTTCACCGCCTACCAGGCGTCCTTCGCGGACGAGGAGGACAAGTAGCCATGTCCGTTGAGAAGCTACCGATCGCCAAGGCGATCAACGCCTCCCTGCGCCGCGCCCTGGACGAGGACCCGAAGGTCCTGGTCATGGGCGAGGACGTGGGCAAGCTCGGCGGGGTGTTCCGGGTCACCGACGGACTCCAGAAGGACTTCGGCGAGGACCGGGTCATCGACACCCCGCTCGCCGAGTCCGGCATCGTCGGCACCGCCATCGGCCTGGCGCTGCGCGGCTACCGCCCGGTGGTGGAGATCCAGTTCGACGGGTTCGTGTTCCCCGCCTACGACCAGATCGTCACCCAGCTCGCCAAGATGCACGCCCGCTCGCTGGGCAAGGTCAAGCTGCCCGTCGTGATCCGCATCCCCTACGGCGGCGGCATCGGCGCGGTCGAGCACCACTCGGAGTCCCCGGAGGCGCTGTTCGCGCACGTCGCCGGCTTGAAGGTGGTCTCCCCGTCGAACTCCTCGGACGCCTACTGGATGCTCCAGCAGGCCATCGAGAGCGACGACCCGGTCATCTACTTCGAGCCCAAGCGGCGCTACTGGGACAAGGGCGAGGTCGACCCCGACGCCATCCCCGGCCCGCTGCACGGCGCCACGGTCGCCCGTGAGGGCACCGACCTCACGCTCGTCGCCTACGGGCCGATGGTGAAGGTCTGCCTGGAGGCGGCGGCCGCCGCCGAGGAGGAGGGCCGCTCCCTGGAGGTCCTCGACCTGCGCTCGGTCTCCCCGCTCGACTTCGACGCGATCCAGCGCTCGGTGGAGAAGACCCGCCGCCTGGTCGTGGTCCACGAGGCGCCGGTCTTCCTCGGTGCCGGCGCCGAGATCGCCGCCCGCATCACCGAACGCTCCTTCTACTACCTGGAGGCCCCCGTCCTGCGGGTCGGCGGCTACCACGCGCCCTATCCGCCGGCGCGGTTGGAGGAGGAGTACCTGCCCAGCCTGGACCGGGTGCTGGACGCCGTCGACCGCTCGTTCGCGTACTGAGCCGGGGAAGGAGTGACGACCATGACGCAGACGTCCGTGCGCGAGTTCAAGATGCCCGACGTGGGCGAGGGCCTCACCGAGGCCGAAATCCTCACCTGGCACGTGAAACCCGGTGACGCCGTGACCGACGGCCAGGTGGTGTGCGAGGTGGAGACCGCCAAGGCGGCGGTCGAACTGCCCATCCCCTTCGACGGAGTGGTGGCCGAGCTGCGCTACCCGGAGGGCACCACCGTCGACGTCGGCCAGGTGATCATCACCGTGGACACGGGGGACGGTACGGCCTCCGGTGCCGGTGCTGCTGCCGGGACCGCGGAGACCGCGACCGCCCCCGCGGAAACCGCCGACGAGGCGCCCAAGGGCCGCCAGCCGGTGCTGGTGGGGTACGGGGTCGCGGAGAGCTCCACCCGCCGCCGGCCCCGCAGGACGGTGCCCCCGGTGAACCCGGCGCCCCCGGTGGTCCCGGCCGCCGAGGTGCCCGCCGCACCGGCCCCGGTTCCCGCGGCCGCCCCCGTCGCCCCGGTGGTCGCCGAGGTCGGGGCCCGCCCGTTGGCCAAGCCGCCGGTGCGGAAGCTGGCCAAGGACCTGGGGGTGGACCTGGCGGGCGTGACGCCCACCGGCCCCGACGGCATCGTCACCCGCGAGGACGTCCACGCCGCCGCCGCTCCGCCGGCCCCCGAGTCGGCGGTGCCCTCGGCGCCGACCCCGGTTCCGGCCCCGGAGCCGCAGGCCGCCGCCGTGCGGACGGCCGCCCCCGCCGACGCCCGGGAGACCCGGGTCCCCGTCAAGGGCGTCCGCAAGGCGACCGCCCAGGCCATGGTGGGCTCGGCGTTCACCGCCCCGCACGTCACCGAGTTCATCACCGTCGACGTGACGCGCACGATGAAGCTGGTCGAGGAGCTGAAGCGGGACGCCGACCGCTACGGGCTGACCGGCCTGCGGGTGAACCCGCTGCTCCTGGTGGCCCGGGCGCTGCTGGTCGCCGTCAAGCGCAACCCCGAGGTCAACGCCGCCTGGGACGAGGCCCACCAGGAGATCGTGCAGAAGCACTACGTCAACCTGGGCATCGCCGCGGCCACCCCGCGGGGCCTGCTCGTCCCCAACATCAAGGACGCGCACGCCAAGACCCTGCCCGAGCTGGCCGCCGCCCTGGCCGAGCTGGTGGCCACCGCCCGCGAGGGCAAGACCTCCCCGGCGGCCATGCAGGGCGGCACGGTGACCATCACCAACGTCGGCGTCTTCGGCGTCGACACCGGCACCCCCATCCTGAACCCGGGCGAGTCCGCCATCCTCGCCGTGGGTGCCATCAAGCCCCAACCCTGGGTCCACAAGGGCAAGGTGAAGCCGCGCCAGGTCACCACCCTCGCCCTCTCCTTCGACCACCGTCTGGTCGACGGCGAGTTGGGCTCCAAGGTCCTCGCCGACACCGCCGCGGTCCTGGAGGACCCCAAGCGGCTGATCGTCTGGGCGTGACCTGACGGTCCCGGGGCCCACGGGCCCCGGGACCACCCGGACGGACCTCGCCGCGCGCACCTCCCGCCCGCGCGCCATAGCCTGGCCGCGGAAGGGAGACAGCCGTGCAGATCGGTGTCCTGCTCCTGACGTGCAAGGGTTCGCCACGGCGGACCACCTTCACCGCAGCCCAGGTCGAGCGGGTCATGGCCGAGGTGACGGCCTTCTACTCCGCCCAGTCCGGCGGGCGGGTCAATCTGACCTGGACGGTGCGGGACTGGCAGGAGGCGCCCTTCACCTCCGCCGAGTGGCATGCCAAGGGCATGGGCGCGACGCAGGCCGTCGCCGACGAACTCGGCTTCACCCTCCCCTACGACCACGTGGTGACGGTGATCGACGAGCCCGACTCCAGCGGGGGCACCACCCCGGGGTCGATCACGCACATCGCCGCCGTGGACTTCGGGCCGGCCGGCCTCTGCCACGAGTTGGGCCACCGCTTCGGGGCCGAGGACGCCTGGGGCCCGGTCAACGGCGAGTTGGAGCGCTACCGGGACCCCTGGTGCGCCATGGGATGGCTCGGACACACCTACCACGTGCCCGGCCTCGACGACCCCGGCGCCCCCGACCTGCACCGGGCCGGCCCCGGCATGAGCGTGCCGACCCTGATCGAGACCGGCTGGCTCGACCCGAAGGCGTCCCACGTCCTGGTCGACCTGAGCAAGAGCGGGAGCGTGCACCAGGCCGGCGGCGTGGTCGTCGAACTGTCCGCCCTGACCGGAGCGGTCTCCGGACCCACCGCACGGGGGCCGGTCGGGGTCCGGGTGGGCGGGGTCCTCGTGGAGTACCGGACCCGCAGTGGCGCGGGAGCGGACAAGGGACTGCCCGACCCCGGGCACTGGATCGTCGCGCACACGGACCCGACGGGTGACACACCGGTGTCGGCCGAACTCGTCGCCGCCTTCCCGGCCACCGTGGGCACCCTGCGCTCCTTCGGTGAGGACGACGTCTTCGACCTGTTCCACGACGGCCCCCTCCAGGTCTTCGTGATGTCCCTGGACGAGGCGAAGGGCACGGTACGGCTCGCCTTCTCCCGGCGACGGGCGAGGCCGTTGGAACAGGAGGGACTGGGCTCCGGCGACGGGGTGATGGTCTTCATCCCCGGCGTCGGGTTCAAGCCCATTCCCCCGCACTCGCCGCTGGTGGGCATCGTGGAGAAGGTGGCGGCCGTGCACGCCCTGCACGAGGCCCAACTCGTGGCCACGGACGACGAACGCCCCGCGCTGGAGCGGCTCACCCGCAAGGCCCTGGACACCCTGACCGAACGGTCCAGAGCGCTCCCGACCGGCTCGGTCCCCTCACCCTTGGAAGAGGCGCTGGAGTACGTCACCGAACTCCGGCGGGACGACTCCCTGGTGGACCGCGCCCGCCTGGCCACCGTGGAGGGCGTACTCGCCGAAGCCGTCAGGTCGGCGGCGCAGCGCTGACCCTGCCCCCCGCTCGGGCCCGCCACGGCGACCGGAGCCGGCGGGCGGCGGCGGGGGTGCCGCGCGCGACGGCCACCGTGCGCGTGGCGTCGTCCGAGGCTGTCCGGCTGGGTCCGCTCGAACGCGTCGGCCGGCCCGGGCGGCCCGGGCGGTGCGCTGCGGACGCGGGCGAGGGATCCGCAACGTCGTCCGGGGGGCGCTGAAGTTTCCAACCCACCAGGGCTGATGAGGCCGCGGCACCGTGGACTTCGTGCTCACGTGGCATGGCCCGTTTCCAACCCACCAGGGCTGATGAGGACTGGTGTGCGTGGAGACCATGACCCACTCGGTGTACTTGTTTCCAACCCACCAGGGCTGATGAGGGCCCGCGCTCGTCGTCCAGGCCCTCCAGCGCGCGGAGTTTCCAACCCACCAGGGCTGATGAGGACGTGGAGAGTTCCTGGTCTGCCTGACTTGTCGGGGAGTGTTTCCAACCCACCAGGGCTGATGAGGACCTACGACCGGCTGGCCACCGCGCACTCGGCGATCGGGTTTCCAACCCACCAGGGCTGATGAGGACACGGGGAGTTCCGGGAGGGCATGACGGTGCGGGTGTTTCCAACCCACCAGGGCTGATGAGGACACGGTCGACACGGTGACCGTGTCGGCGGACCGGCCGTGTTTCCAACCCACCAGGGCTGATGAGGACCCGCCGCGGTGATGCGCCGCGCGGCTCAGCTGATGGCGTTTCCAACCCACCAGGGCTGATGAGGACGGGTACGCCGTCTGTGGGGGCTTCGGTGGCGGCGCGTTTCCAACCCACCAGGGCTGATGAGGACGATGGAAGGGGTGGTGCCCAGCCTGCCCAGGACTGTGTTTCCAACCCACCAGGGCTGATGAGGACTACATCCTGGTCGACCACACCGTCACCGGGAACGCGTTTCCAACCCACCAGGGCTGATGAGGACCCGAGGGTAAAGCCGCAGCTCACCGCGCCCCCGAGCCGTGCCCGTAAGTCCGAGAGTGCAGCGAACCTCCGGTAGTGCATCACCGCAGGTCAAACGAGTGGCCGAACAGACGCCAGCGCTACCCTGCCGCCGTACTGACCGGCCTGGTGGCCTGCCGACCGACCCGGCTGACGGAGAAGGCGGCCAAGCCGCGGTTCCCCACCCACCGGCGCCGACGAGGTTTCCTTGCCACCACCGTAAGGGAAGCCCCCGTCCCCGTGCACCGAAACGGGCACAGGGACGGGGGCGGGACCCTTCAGGTGCCGGTGAACCGGAACCGAGTCACCGGGCGGGGGTCAACGGCGGAACGCGTAGTCCATCAACTTCTTGGCGTCCTTGGCGCGGTTGGCGTCCGAGGAGGACGTCAGCACGGTGCCGATGACGGTCTTGCCGTTGCGGGTGGCCGCGAACACCAGGCAGTACTTGGCCTCCGGGCCGGAGCCGGTCTTCACGCCGATGGCGCCGGAGTAGGTGCCCAGCAGCTTGTTGCTGTTGGTCCACTCCATGTTGCGGTAACCGCCGTTGCGGGTGGTGACCTTCTGCTTGGTGTACTTGGTCTTCACGATCGTGCGGAACGTGGAGTTCTTCATCGCACTGCTCGCGAGCTTCGTCAGGTCGCGCGGCGTCGAGTGGTTGGCGCCGTTGCCGATGCCGTCGAACGAGTCGAACTTGGTGTTGTTCATGCCGAGTCGGCGCGCTTCGGCGTTCATCTTGCCGATGAAGGACTTCACCCGGGCTGCCCGGGTGGAACCGGTGCCGAACTTGTCGGCCAGCGCGTACGCGGCGTCGCAGCCGGAGGGCAGCATCAGCCCGTAGAGCAGCTGGCGCACGGTGACCTTGTCGCCGACGATCAGCCGCGCGGAGGAGGCGGTGCGCGACACGATGTAGTCGCTGTACGCCTTCTGGATGGTGACCTTGGAGTCCAGGTTCAGGTTGCGCTGACCCAGGACCACCTTGGCGGTCATGATCTTCGTGGTGGAACCGGTGTTGCGCTTGGTGTCAGCGCTCTTGCCGTAAAGGGTGCGGCCCGTCGCGTTGTTCATCACGTAACCGCCCTTGGCGGTGACGGACGGCGGTGCCGGGGTGGCGGCGTGGGCCTGCGTCGCGGTCACGCCGCCCGCCAGCATCGCGCCCGCCGTGAGGGACACGGTGACGGCGGAGGCACGACGAATGCCCTTGATGCCTGTAGTCAACTTGAATGCTCCAAACGCCCCTGTAAGTACATGCGTGGTAGCGGCATGGAAAATACCGCGTCGAAGCAAGACGGCCGGGCGGCACGGAAGGATGCACGGAGAAGGTAAAGAGTTCGCCGCCTCCCACGAAAAATCTTCCCGAAGTCACTTTGTCGTCAAACGGCAGGAGCGACGGTCGCAGGCGCGGGCGGGAGTCGTACTGGTCCGCGATCCGGACGGTCCCTCCCCTCTGTCCCGCTGTTGTATCTAACCTGTGCACATGCCTGCTTCCGCCGCCCCGACCGCGCCCGTCCCGCAGACCGACGCGCTCGCGGACCCCGCCGGCACCGAGCCGGTACCCCGTCGCGCACCGTCCGGTGCGCCCAAGCCGCCCGCCGCCGACCGCGTCTACGACCACCTGAAACGTGCCGTGCTGGAGCGCCGCTACGAGGGCGGAACGCTGCTGACCGAGGGTGAGTTGGCCGCGGCGGTCGGGGTTTCCCGCACTCCGGTGCGGGAGGCCCTGTTGCGCTTGGAGGCCGAGGAGCTGATCAAGCTCTACCCGAAGAAGGGGGCCTTGGTGCTGCCCGTGTCCGCGCGGGAGATCGCCGATGTGGTCGAGACCCGTCGCCTGGTGGAGGAGCACGCCGTCCGCAAGGCCGTGCCCGCCCCGCCGGCCCTGCTCGACCGCCTCGCCGAGCTGTTGGCGGAGCAGAAGCTCCACGCGGCGGCGGGGCGGTTCGCCGAAGCCGCCGTCAGCGACCGGCACTTCCACGTGGAACTGGTCCGCAGCGGGGGCAACGAGATCCTGTCCCGCCTCTACGAGCAGCTCCGGGACCGCCAACTGCGCATGGGGGTCGCCGTGATGCACGCCCACCCCGACCGGATCGCCCGCGCCCTCACCGAGCACGAGGAGATCCTGGCCGCCCTGCGCGCGGGTGACGCCGAAGCCGCCGCCGACCTGGTGCACCGGCACATCGGCAGGGTCGCCGAACTCGCCCGGGGGGTCGACCGATGAGCGCCGGTCCGGTCGGTGCCGCCGGTGCCGCTTCCTCCGGTGTGCCGCCCGGGAAGGGAGGAGCGGGCCCGGGGGGCCGTCGGGCGGTGGCCGTCTGGTCGATCGGGGTCTCCGTCTACTTCGTCGCCGTCATCTTCCGCACCTCGCTCGGGGTGGCAGGCTTGGACGCCGGGGAGCGGTTCGCGATCGGGGCCTCCGCGCTCTCCGCGTTCTCGATCGTCCAACTCCTCGTCTACGCCGGCATGCAGATACCCGTGGGGCTGCTGGTGGACCGGTTCGGCACCAAGCGGGTCCTGATACTCGGGGCCGTCCTGTTCACGACGGGCCAGCTGGGCTTCGCGCTCGCGCCCTCGTACGGGACGGCCCTCGCGGCCCGCGTGCTGCTCGGCTGCGGGGACGCGATGACCTTCATCAGCGTGCTGCGCCTCGGCAGCCGCTGGTTCCCGGCCCGCCGAGCCCCGCTGATGGCCCAACTCGCCGGATTCGCCGGCATGGCCGGCAACCTGGTCTCCACCCTGCTGATCGCCCGACTGCTGGACGGGTTCGGTTGGGCCGCGGCCTTCGGCGGGAGTTCGCTCGCCGGGGTGGTGGTCCTCGTGCTGTTGCTGTTCCTGCGGGACCAGCCGCCCCGACCCGCCGCCCCCGACCGGGGCGAGGTCCCCGCGCCGTCGGCGACCGCCCCGCAGCCGGGCGTGCGCGGGCAACTGGCCGCCGCCTGGCGCGAACCCGGCACCCGGCTGGGGCTGTGGGCCCACTTCACCGGACAGTTCCCGGCGATGGTGTTCCTGTTGCTGTGGGGGCTGCCGTTCCTGGTGCGCGCCCAGGGGCTCAACCCGGCGACGGCCGGGAACCTGCTCACCCTGATCGTGGTGTCCAACATGGCGATCGGCTTGGTCTACGGACAAGTCATAGCCCGCTGTCACGCGGCCCGGCTGCCGCTGGTCCTCGGCACCGTCGCCGCCACCGCCACCCTCTGGGCGCTGACCCTGGCCTGGCCCGGGGAGCGGGCCCCGCTGGCCCTGCTGGTCGCCCTGTGCGCGGTGCTCGGCGCCTGCGGCCCCGCCTCGCTGATCGGCTTCGACTTCGCCCGACCCGCCAACCCGCCGGAACGGCAGGGCACCGCCTCCGGGATCGTCAACATGGGCGGCTTCGTCTCCTCGATGGCGACCCTGCTGGCCGTGGGCCTCCTGCTGGACCTGACCGACGGGTCGTTCCGGGTGGCGTTCTCCGCGGTGTTCGTCTTCCAGGCCCTCGGCGTCGTCCAGGTGCTACGGCTGCACCGCCGGGCCGCTCACCGGGAGCGCGAGTCGCACGCGGCGAGCCGGGTCACCACCGTCCACGTCCCGGCGGCGTAGCGGGGTCGCGGTCGTCGAGGAGGCCGGTCGAGTCGTAGCAGGCGGGCGGATGCCCAACGGTTCACGTGTGGAAGCGCTCCACCGGATGAGGACGGGGCCTGTCCTATTCCCGCCCTAGCGTCTGCTCCATGAGCACCGGAAACCCGACCGCATCCACGTTCCGCTACTCGGCGGTCACCTTCGACTGCCCGGACCCCGCCGAGCTGGCTCGCTTCTACGGCGAGGCCCTCGGCCTGCCCGTGCTCCTCTCCACCGACGACTTCGTTCTGCTCGGGCAGGAGGGCGCGGCCGGACTGGGGTTCAACCGGCTGCCCGACTACCGTCGCCCGACCTGGCCGGACTCGGACCAGGAGAAGCAGGCCCACATCGAACTGGGTGTCGACGACTTGGACGCCGCCCAGGCGCGGCTCCTCGCCCTGGGGGCCGTCAGGCCCGACTACCAGCCGGACCCCGACCGGTGGCGGGTCCTGTTGGACCCCGCCGGCCACCCGTTCTGCATCTCCACCCTGGTCTGAGACGGCCCGCGGACCGCGGCGACTCCGATCCCGCCCCCGAGTGCGGCGGCGCGCTCCCTTCCGCCCCACCGGGAGCACGCACCGCACACGGCTCACCACCGTCCACGTCCCGGCGGGGTGCCCCGCACCTCCCGGGGGCGGTGGCCCGGCCCACCGCCGAGCCGGGCCACCACCGGTGCGGTCAGGCTGCTGAAGCGCAGCATCCGGATCGCCCGTGCCGAGACGGCCACGGGACGGGGCGATTCGTCCCAGCTGGGTCCGGGGGCGAGGTCCGGGCCGCAGCGGGGGCAGGCGGCCCGGGTCCGCCCGCTCACCTGGACGGGGAGGGCGGCGGCGGTCCGCCGTGCGCAGCGCACGCAGCGGACCGTACGGGCGCGGGGCACCGGCACCGTCAGGCCCTCTCCGGTCACGCGGTTCTGCCCAGCACCCGTAGGCACAGGGTGTCGTCGTCCGCGTGGGTCAGCATCGCGGCCCGTACGTACGGGCGCACCAAGGCGATGTCCTCGCCGCGCAGCGGGGCGTACCGGGCGTGGACGTGCGGTGGGGTCGGGGTCGTCCAGGGGCGGGACCAGGGGTTGCCGCAGTCGTCGACGAGCGTGGGCCGGCGGGCGTGCCGGGGCCCCGCCGCACGGCGTCCGCCCGGCAACGCGCGGTCGGCAGGCCGGCGACGTCCGCACAGCCGTCGCAGCCAGGCCCTCATACGGCCGGTACGGGCAGCTTGCACCACACCCACCCCTCCCGGTCCACGCCCCAGGTCTCGGTCAGCGCGGCGACGAGCAGCAGGCCGCGCCCGCTCTCGTCGCTCGGCCCTGCCTCGCACACCCGCACCCGGTCGGTGCAGGCGGGGCCGCTGCGGACGGCCAACCGCACCTCGTCCCGGGCGCAGGAGATCCGGACGTGCACCGCCGTACCGCTCCCGTACAGCAGGGCGTTGGTGAGCAACTCGCTGACGAGGAGGCCCGCGTCGTCCTGAAGGCGTTCCAACCCCCAGTAGCGCAGCCGGGTTTCGGTGATGCGGCGCACCTGGCCGACCCACAGTCGGTCGGAGGGGGCGGGGTAGGTGCCCGGGCGGCCCGGGGTCCGTTCGAAGCAGAACGCGGTTTCCGCCGCAGGTGTTCTGGTGACCGCGGGCTCGGTGGTCGGGGGAGCGCTGGGCATGTGAGGGTGCCTTCTCTCGTACCGAGGGGTGAGGGGGACCCCGCAACGGGCCCTGGCCGGGGGCCCGCTGCACGCACACCCGTCCCTGGGGCGCGTGCGCGGGGGCGCATGAGTGCGAACCGGATGCGCTTTCCGTAATCGCTCGACTACAGTCCTGCATCACCGCCAACCACTGCAAGCGCAAGCAGGGTTGGCAGGAAATTGGCACATGCCAGCACGCGGACAGGATGTCCGAGCAGGTCGACAGAAGTCCTGAACAGGGGGGACGGACGCGTGCGGGGGGACGACACGAGTCAGGAAAGAGCACACACATGGCCGCTCGACGCGGGCTGACCTTCCGGCGCAGGGTTCTGGGAAAAGAGCTGCGAACCCTCCGGGAACGGCACGGCATCACCCTGAAGCAGGCTGCTGAGGCCCTCGGATTCAGCGAGACGAAACTGAGCCGGATCGAGTCCGGGCACAACAACCTCCCCAAGATCGAGGACTTGGAAGGGCTGCTGGATCGCTACGGCGTCACGGACGTCGACCAGCGGGAGACGATGCTGAGGCTGCACCGGGAATCACTCAGCCACGACCCTTACGTGAGCTACCAGTACAGCGTGCTGCCGAGCATGCCGATGTACGCGAGCCTGGAGGCGGACGCCCGGCAGATCCGGGCCTGGCATGTGATGTACGTGCTGGGTCTGCTCCAGTGCGAGAGCTACACCCGGGCGCAGTTCCTCGCAGCCAAGCCGATCGACGAGCGGACGACTCAGTTCGTCGAGAGCAACGTACGGCTGCGGATGGACCGCAAGAAGGCGCTGACCCGGAAGGACAGCCCCATCTCGCTGCACGCCGTCCTGGACGAGTCCGTGTTGCGGAGGGTGGTCGGCAGCCCGGAGATCATGAAGCAGCAGTACGCGGAGCTCCAGCGCTTGTGTACGTTGGAGAACGTGACGGTGCAGATCCTGCCGCTGGGCAACGGCTGTTACCGTTCGGGGAGTAACTTCACCATCATGGACTTCGACGCTCCGTTGGACCCGGTGGTGTGCCTGGACGCCGCCACCGGCGCCTCCTTCCTGGAGAAGGAGTTCGACCTCCAGCAGTACAACCGACAGATGGACGCCATGCGCAGCGAGGCATGGGGGCCTTCTGCCACCATCGGCTTCCTGGACCGACTCACGAAGGAAATCGACTCAGCGTGAACACCATGCACAGCAACCCCGAGCCCCGCGACGGACATCAATGGTTCAAGTCCTCGTACAGCAGTGAGAAGGGGGACACCTGCGTGGAGGTCGCCCTCCTCTCGCACAGCACGGGTGTTCGTGACTCGAAGGACCGGGAGCGTCCGGCGTTCTTCGTGGACCACGATGCCTGGCGCACGTTCGTGGGCTTCGCGACGGAGGCGTAGCCAGCACCTGTGGCGCGCGGCCGAAGTCCCGGTCGCGCGCCACAGCCGTACTCGGCGGGGGATAGCCCGGTGAGGTCTCGGGCAGGCTGGGTTCTAGCACCGTCGTCGAGCCTTGAAGGACAGGTGTACTTCCCATGACGGCAACCGAGTTCGACGTTTCCCCTCGCTGGTTCAAGTCCTCGTACAGCGGCGGGTCGGGCACCACCTGCGTGGAGGTCGCCCTCCTCTCGCACAGCACGGGTGTTCGTGACTCGAAGGACCGGGAGCGTCCGGCGTTCTTCGTGGACCACGATGCCTGGCGTACGTTCGTGGGCTTCGCGACGGAGGCGTAGCCACCACCGTGGCGCGTGGATCACCCCTGGGTGTCGACGTGCTCGTACTCGATACCACTGACGCCACGCCTACGGGCGTAGCGAATCGCCGCCGCTGTCCCCCTGCCAGGGGTAGCGTCGGCAGTCCCCCCGATTCGATGACCCCACGGTGAACTCATGAACACGGCAGCACCGGCAGCCCCCGTGATCGACACGCACGTGATCCTGCGCGACGGCGACAAGGTCCTGTTGTCGCAGCGCGGCGGACCGTACGGCTACGGTCGGTGGCACGCCCCCTCGGGGAAGCTCGACGCAGGCGAGCCGCTGACCGTGGGTGCGGCACGTGAACTGCGCGAGGAGACCGGTGTCGAGGTCGACCCCGCCCATCTGCGCCTGGTGCACGTGGTGCACCACCGGCAGGGCCCGGACGCCGAGCGCATCGGTCTGTTCTTCGAGGCCACCGCATGGGATGGCGAGCCCGTCAACCGCGAACCCGAGAAGTGCCTCGGCCTGCGCTGGTGGGCCGTCCACGAGCTGCCCGAGGACATCATCGAGTACCCCGCCGCCGGTCTGCTGGGCTACCTGCGGGGCGAGGACCGGGCCGGCCTCACCGAGCACGGCTGGTAGGTCCGCGGGGTGAGGACGATGCTGCGGCCGTCGGGCGTGACTGAAGCGTCGGTCCGTCCTCGGGGGCTCCGTCCGGGCTGTCCACAAGGGCGCTGATGGGGCGGTCGCGCCAGCCGAACACGGGCTCACCGGTGACGGTGAGGCCGAAGCGGGCGGCGGCGCGGTCGAGGTTCTGTCGCATCCAGAGGCGGAAGCGGCGGTCGGCCTCGGCGACCGCATCGGAGCCGGTGGCCGGGGTGGTGGTCACGGGACGATGTGGCGGAGGTAGGCGTTCGGGTCGCTCAGGTAGCGGCGCCAGTGGTCGACGAGTTCCAGGTTCTTCCAGGTGGTGCGGTGGAAGCCGTGGTCGCCGACTTCGATGACGTCCGCGCCGGGGGTGGCGGCGAGGACGGGCGAGTGGGTGGCGCAGACGACCTGCGCGCCGGTCTCGCCGAGTTGGTGCATCAGCCCGACGAGCTGGAGGTTCGCGGTGAACGACAGGGCGGCCTCGGGCTCGTCCATGACGTAGAAGCCGGGGGCGTCGAACATGGTCCGGAACATGGTGAGGAAGCCCTCGCCGTGGCTCATGGCGCTGGTGTCCTCGTCCCAGTACCCGGGGACGCCGCCGAGGTTCTCGGTCATGTCGAATGCGGTCTCGGCCCGGAGGAAGAAGCCCTTCTTGTGGCGGCGGGGCCCGGCGAGCATCCGGGCCCCGGCCCGGGTCGTGTCGGCGCGCAGCACTTCGCCGAGCGGGGTTCTTGTCGCGTCGGGCCGTCCGCGGAGCCGGGCGAGACGCCCGCCGTACGCGCGCGTCCAGCGTGAAGCTCTCCGCGATGGCCTCCACCAGCGTGGACTTCCCCGAGCCGTTGTCCCCGACCAGGAACGTCACCGGCCGGGTGAAGGCCAGCCCCTCGTCCAGGAGCTGGGCGACGGCGGGCACGGTGAACGGCCACCGAGCCCGCTCGGCCTGGTCGGGAGCCAATCCGTGCGGTACGGAGACCCGGTCGACGAACACGCTGCTCCTAGTCGTAGTTCGGCTGGCAGCCCCCGTTCGGCGTACAGGGACCCGCCCCGGTGGGCCAGCAGGAGGGGGCGCAGGCCGGTCCGCACGACGGCCCGCACTGCGGGTCGCACGGCGTAGAGGGGTACTGGTTCCCGTCCGTCGTGGTCACCGCGCGGGCGGCGAAGTCGGCCGCCAGCTCCGCCCGTACCCGCTGGGCCTCGGGGCCGGCCAGGATATCGGCCAGCTCGGCGTCCAACACGTTCCCGACGGGCAGCCAGCGGGAGGCGCTGCCCGAGGCGTCACCGCGGATGGCGCACGATCAGCACGGCCTCGACGTCTCCGTCGGGGGCCTCGTACAGGTGCGGGACGTCGGCGGGCCAACTGCCGTGTGCGCCGGGACCGATGAGTGCCGGTTCGGCGAGGGTGCCGATGCGGGCGGTGCCGGTGAGGACGACGAGGTGTTCCGTGGTGCCCGGGGCGTGTGCGGCGGAGTGCTGCGTGGCTCCGGAGTGGATGCGGATGCGGTAGGTCTCCGTGACGGAGGCGTCGGCCTCGAAACGGTCGAGGAGAACGGCTTCGACGGCGTTTCCCGAGACCTTCACGGGGGGCGCGAGGTCGTGCAGGACGGTGCTCAGCGGCACCCCGAGCGCGGTCGTCAGGGCGTAGAGGGTCTCCAGGGTGGGGTTGCGGCGCCCGCTCTCCAGTTCGGAGAGCGTCCCCTTGCCGAGGGTGGACCTGCGTGCCAGTTCGGAGAGCGACAGGCCCTGCGCCTCGCGCAACTCCCGCACCCGTGCGCCGACGTCGGCGGCGAGGTCGGCGGCGAGGTCCAAAGGGGTGCCTTCCCGGCTCCGGAGGGGGTCGGTTGATCCGGGCCCCTGGGGGTCCTATCGTTCCACACACAGAACGTTCCGTATATGGAACGTGAATGGCCGCTGATCCGCACCGTACGAAGGAGCAAGCGCATGGCACCCCAGGAAGGCACCACCCTGCCCACCCGCAGCGCGGAGGTGGCGCGGGTCCTCGCCGAGGCGGGCGTCACGGGCGAGGTGCGCGAGTTGGCGGCCTCGACGCGCACCGCCGCCGAGGCCGCCGAAGCCCTCGGGTGCGAGGTGGGCGCCATCGCCAACAGCCTCGTGTTCCTCTCCGACGAGGAGGCGGTGCTCGTCCTCACCAGCGGCCGGCACAAGGTGGACACCACGGCGCTCGCCGCCCGTTGGGGGCGCGGAAAGCTGCGCCGGGCCACTCCGGAGCAGGTGCGCGAGGCCACCGGGCAGGCGATCGGGGGCGTGGCGCCGGTCGGCCACCCCCGGGTCCTGCCCACCGTGGTCGACGCGGCCCTCGGCGACTACCCCCGGCTCTGGGCCGCCGCCGGCACGCCGCACACCGTCTTCCCGACCACCCTCGACGAACTCCTGCGGCTCACCGGCGGGGTGCTGCTCCCCGTCGGCCCCTGAGGGCAAAGGGGCGGAGTTCCGCGAGCCGGCGCACGAGCGGGGGCAGGACGGCGCCCGCCAGGAGGGCGGCGAGCGGGACGGCGAGGTCCGTCCAGGGGGCCCGGACGGGCTTGTAGGTGGCGGTGCCGTCCTTGATCTCGATGTAGCCGCGGGCGCGGGCGCCGCCGCCCGCCCCCAGGCCGGCGGGGTCGGCGCCGTCGGTCTGGGGGCCCGTTCCGCCGAAGAATCCGAAGCCGACGTCGGCGACGGGTATGACGGTGATCCCGTCGCGGGTGACGGGTTCGCCGAAGACGGCGGACACCGGTGCGCGGAGGCCGAGTTGAGCGGCCAGACGGTCCGTCGACCCTTCGGCCGGGTCGGTCCGCGGGACGGGACGGGGCGGGGAGTCGGAGCCGGTCATCGCAGTACCTCCGGGGTGGCGGGCGTGGCGGTGGCACCGAGCATAGAGGGACGTTCGGAGGTGGGCCGGGGCCGCTCTCCGGCGGCCCGGGCGTCACCGTCGCGCTCGGCGGCACCCGGCGCGGGGGACGGGGTCACCCGGGGGCGCCGGCGCCCCCGGTGGGGCGGTCCGGCGGGGTGGCGTCCGTGCGGTTCGCCGGGGCAGCGGTCGGGCTGGGCTGCGGGGCGGTCCAACTCGCCAGCAGCCGGAGCGCGTCGGCGGAGGGCGAGGACGGCTCGGCGGTGTACGCGAAGAGGGTGAGGCCGGCGGCGCTGGTGACGTCCAGGGCCTCGAAGCGCAGGGTCAGGTCCCCGACCAGCGGATGGTGGAACCGCTTGGTGCCGCCGCGGTGCGCCCGTACGTCGTGGGCCGCCCACCGGGTGCGGAACTCCGTGCTGCGGGTGGCCAGTTCCCCTACGAGCCCGGTGACGGCCTTGGAGTACGGCGAGCGGGCCGCCTCCACCTGCAACAGGGCCACCACCACGTCGGCGGCGCCCTCCCAGTCGGGGAAGGTCCGGCGGGCGCCGTCGTCCAGGAACACGAACCGGGCCAGGTTGGGCCGGCCGGCGGGGGTGCCGTCGTAGACGGGGGAGTACAGGGCCCGGCCCAGGTCGTTGGCGCCGACCAGGTCGAGGTGGGCGTTCTGCACGACCGCCGGGGCGCCGACCAGCGCGTCCAGCACCGCCTGCAAGCCCGGCGAGACCTCCGGGCGCCCGGTCGCCCGCCCCCGGGTCGGGCCCCGGCCGCGTCGGGCGGTGGCCGCCCGCGCCAGGTCGAACAGGTGTCCGGTTTCGATCTCGTTCAGCCGGAGCGCCCCGGCGACCGCGTGCAGCACCTCATCGGAGACTCCGGCCACGTTGCCACGTTCGATCTGCACGTAGTACTCGGCGCTGACCCCCGCCAACAGGGCGACCTCTTCCCGGCGCAAGCCCGTGACCCGGCGCCGGCCGCCCCCGGGCAGACCCACCTGCTCGGGGGTGATCTTGGCCCGGCGGGTCATCAGGAAGTCCTTGAGGTCCTTCGAGGTCTCCATGCCGTCCAGGCTAGGCACCTTCCGCCCGCCCCGGCAGGGTCTGCCGGTACCCCCCATCACCGCGCTCTCCCACCGGGGCGGTCGGAGGCGCAGGGTGGAGGTGTGGCCCGGACCGGCGACCGGCCGGGCACCCCGCGACGGAGCCGACCGCCCCGGAGCCGACCGCCGCGGAGCCGACCGCCCTCGCGAGCGCCGCGCCGCACGGCACCGGCGAGTGCCATGCCCCACGGCACCCGCGAGCGCAGCGGCTCACGGGCTCCGCGGGCCGGGACCGACGAGACCAGGGAGCACCCCGTGGACGCCATCACCTTCCCCAACGGCCCGATCACCATGGCGGGCCGACTGCACCTGCCGGCCGACTCCGACCCGCGGGGCCGCCACCCCGCGGTCGTCACCGTCCACCCGGGCGGCGGCGTGAAGGAGCAGACGGCCGGCCGGTACGCCGCGAAGCTCGCGGAGCGGGGCTTCGTTGCCCTCGCCTACGACGCCTCCCACCAGGGCGAGAGCGGCGGCGAACCGCGGTTCCTGGAGGACCCGGCGGCCCGGGTCGAGGACGTCCGCGCCGCCGTGGACCACCTCCAGGGCCTCGACTTCGTCGACCCGGAGCGCATCGGCGTGCTCGGCGTCTGCGCCGGCGCGGGCTACGCCGTCAGCGCCACCGCGACCGACCACCGGATCAAGGCCGTCGTCACCGTCAGCGCCGTGAACATCGGCAGCGCCTACCGCAGGGGCTGGACCGGGACCGAACCCGACTCCGCCGCGCTCCCCACCCTGCTCGCCGCGGCCTCGCAGCGCACCGCCGAGGCCGCCGGCGCGGAGCCCGCGTACGTCCCGTACGTGCCGGTGGAACCCGACGCGACCACCCCGCGCGACCTCGCCGAGGCCCACGACTACTACCTGACCCCGCGCGCCCGGCACCCCAGGGCGCAGAACACGATGCTGTTCGCCCGCTCGATCGGGAAGGTCCTCGCCTTCGACGCCTTCCACCTGGTGGAGGAGCTGCTCACCCAGCCGGTCCTGATGGTCGCGGGCAGCGAGGCGGGCTCGCTGTGGCACACCACCGAACTGCACGGACGGGTCCGCGGGCCGAAGCGGCTGGTCATCGTCGAGGGCGCGGCGCACATGGACTTCTACGACGTGCCGGAGTACGTGGAGCGCGCCGTGGCGGAAGCCGTGCCGTTCTTCGCCGAACACCTGGTCGCCGTGCCCGCCGAACCGGCCCTGCACGCCGCACCGGGCTCCGCACGGGGGTGACGACGGGAGGACCTAGCCGCTCCTCCGGCCCGACCGACCCTCCGGGTCCTCCCCGCCCTCCCTGTCCTCCCCGCCTTTCGCGCCCTTCGCGTCCGCCCGGCTCTCCGCGGTCACCGCGGTCACCGCGGAGAGCGGCTGCGTCCGCCGTGACCGCCGCCGCGGCCAGGAGCGCGAGGACCGCCACGACGCCGACCAGCGGCACGACGAGGACCGCCGGCCCGCCGGCCCCGCCCCACGACCCGGCCAGGCCGATCGCCCAGGTGGCCCCACCCGCCGCGTAGCCCGTCCGGCAGGTCGCCGTGAGCATCGGGACGGCCGCGGCGTGCCCCGCCGCCCAGGCCGGGTCCGAGGCCGTCGTCGCCCTGGTCCGGATGCCCACCGCGGAGTTGCGTCCGACGCCTCCGCCCACCACCCGGTTCCGCACCAGGTGCACCGCCCCGGCCAGCATCACCAGCCCGGTGCCGAACGTCCATCCCGCGACCGGGTCCACCGTCAGGGGGTGATCGAGAAGTTCCGCAGCAGTGCGGTGGCGAACTCCTGGTCGCCCTCCGTCTTGATCCGGTCGCCCGCCGACTCGGCGGTGATCCGTCCGCAGGCCAGCCGGGAGTACGTCTCCCAGTCGGTGCTCAGCGTCACCAGGGGGCCCAGCGAGGGGGCACCGTCGACGGAGCCGCGGCCCTCGGCGTTCACCCGCACGGTGCGCAGGAACTCCACCGGCCCGTGCACGTCGATCACCACCGCCGAGTTCGGGGGCGCGCCGGCGTCCTTGGCGACGACCTTGGGCAGCGCCTCCAGCATCAGGTCCCGCGTCACGTGCGCGCCGGGGGAGTCGAGGTTGCCGGGCCGGTCGAGGGCGACCCGCAGGTCCTGCTCGTGCACCCAGATGTCGAACGCGCGCCGGCGCATCGCGAACTCCAGGGTCTCCTCGGCGCCGAGCAGCCCGCGGACCTTCGCGTCGGGCTGGCGGTTCTCGTTGCGCAGCTGCCGGTTGCGCCGGATGACGGTGTACTCCAGCTCCGCCGTCATCTCCGGCCCGGTGTGGTGCCGGCGCACGTCGACCTGCATCTCCATGTACCGCTGGTGCTCGGTCTTCACGTGGTACAGGTCCCGCGGCAGGGTGTGGATGGGCCGCGGGTCGCCGAGCATCTCGCAGTCCAGGCCGATGACGTGGGAGACGATGTCCCGCACCGACCAGCCCGGGCACGGGGTCGCGCGGTTCCACTCCCCTTCCACGAGCGGCTGCACCAGCTCCGCGATCGCTTCCACGGAGTGCGTCCAGGCGTCGGCGTAGTTCTGAAGGCTGGGATGGAGACTCACGAGACCCCTCGGGCGTTGGTGCGTGCGGCGGGCTTTGCAGGCGGAACGGGCAGCGGTACTTCCGGTGGTGCGGGTCGTACGGCGCGTACCGGCCGTACGGGACGGATCGGGCTCGGGCACGGTCGGGGGTCCGGGGGCTCCCCGGAAAGGCACAGTACGCTGGTTGCGGGCACCCCGGCAGTGCTTTCGTGTGACGATCGTAGGCCGTGTCGACGGCCCCGATGCCAAGGCGGTGGTAGTGTGCGCGCCTCACTCATCCAGACCGGTGCGGACGACGCGGAGTCAGTCCCGTCCCGGCGGGCCCGGGTTGCGTCCCTCGTCCGCGGGCAACGCGGCGCGGACCTCGTGGTGCTCCCCGAGTTGTGGACGACGGGGGCCTTCGCCTCCGAGTCCTTCGACGCGGCCGCCGAGCCGCTGGAGGGTCCCACGTACGAGGCGATGGCGAAGGCCGCGAGCGACACCGGCGTGTGGTTGCACGCCGGCTCGATTCCCGAACGCGATCGTGACGGCACCCTCTACAACACGTCCCTGGTGTTCGCCCCGGACGGTTCCCTCGCTGCCTCCTACCGCAAGATCCACCGCTTCGGCTTCGACCGGGGCGAGGCCGTGCTGATGGGCGCCGGCGACGCCCTCGTCACCGTCGCCCTGCCCGGACTCACCCTGGGCCTCGCCACCTGCTACGACCTGCGGTTCCCGGAGCTGTTCCGGGGCCTGGTGGACGCCGGTGCCGAAGCCCTCGTCATCCCCGCCGGCTGGCCCGAACGGCGCCGGGGCCACTGGTCGCTGCTGGCCCGCGCCCGCGCCGTGGAGAACCAGAGCTACGTGCTGGCCTGTGGCTCCGCCGGACGCCACGCGGGCGTGGACCAGGCCGGGCACAGCGTGGTCGTCGACCCGTGGGGCGAGGTGCTCGGCGAGTTGCCGGACGCCGGGGACGCGGTGCTGACCGTGGACTTCGACCCCGCACAGGTGGCCTCCGTCCGGGAGCGGTTCCCGGCCCTGAAGGACCGTCGCCTCGGCGGGACCGGGACGCCGCGCGGGTAGCGGGCCGGCAACGGGTCCCTCGGTGGGGGCCGCCCGTGCGGCTCGGGCCGCTCGTTGCTGATCGTTTCAGAAGGGGATTCGGAGGCGTCGCAAGCAGATGATGCCGCAGGCGCGTTGGAGTAGTCCGAGGCGTAGATCTGCTCGTATCCCGTAGCGGATCCGGAGACGGCCGGCCGCACGGTCGCCCGGTCCAGACGGCTACCGAACGGCAGACCTCGGCGATGCGGGCACTCTTTCGCCGCGTGTTCCCCGAACCCGACACCGCCCCGGACGGCGCGCCAGCGCCCATCGACCAAGCCCGTAAACCGAGCGCCGCCACCACGCCGATGCCTCCCACGCCGACGCCGGTGCGGTCCACACGGAACCCGCCGCGGCAGACCACGCCGACGACTGCACCCCCGCAAAAGGATTTCACCGCCGGCCGCGCCCTGCCGTCATCGAAAGTGGCTCTGATCCTTCTTCACCAGTCAGTGAGTCTGCTCCGACGAGCCAGATGCTCCACCCGTCGCATCGGCACCATCGTCCAGGCCGTCCACACCCTACTGAACTGCAACTATTCAGGATGAAAGAGGCTCAATGAGACGGAAACTGAGACGGATGTCGGGGCCGACCTCGCTGGCATCCGATATTGCCCAGGCAAGCGAACTCGTCCTTCGAAAAGGCTGGGGGCCCGACCGTTCCGTGCTTCCTGCTCGACCTATCACGTCATTTCCGGTCCCTAGCTCTGGCGCATTCGGTTCACTGGCTCTCATATCGAATTTTTAGTGGATACTATCGGGCGTACGGCTATTGCCATGAAACGCGAAGCAGGTTACTATTTTTGGCCATTGGTGACCATTCGGGCGTTTGGGCTAGGTGTCGGCTTTACGTTTACTGCGCCTTGCCAGGCGAAACATACCTTCTTCGTGCTATCAATCCTGTATCATCCGTGGTCCGGCCCCACGTGAAGGGATCGCAAGGCGCAACATGCTTGACCTCCCGGCCATGCCAATTGGCCCTCAGTATATGATCATCACTCCAGAAATGGCCGACCTTTGGCTGACTCATTGTAACCCGGCAAGTAATCGAGTCCTCTCTGATACCGTTTATGAGCGCTACGCGAAAGCTATGTCCGACGGCGCATGGAGGACGACGCACCAAGGAATTGCGTTCGATAAAAATGGAATGCTGCTCGACGGTCAGCATCGACTGATGGGTGTCAAGCTCTCTGGCGTTTCGGTGGAAATGCTCGTAATTCCTTCGTGTGATGCTGAGACGTTTGACGTTCTCGATTCAGGGCACCGAAGGCAGGCTGCCCAGCTTCTTAAGATCCCTCACAGGGTAACCGTGGCCGCCGCCGCGCGAATTATCGGACAGATGTACAAGATGTGGGATCCTGTAACGCTTTTTGACGGATTCTATGACACAAAGGCTGCCACTTCCGACATTCTTAAAGCTGTCGCAGCATGGCCGGAGCTGACAACCATGGCTCCCATTTCTGCTGCTGCTTACAGGGCTTCGGGAATAAATCAGCCGACCCATCTTGTGGTACTCGCTCAAGCCGCTAGGACTGAATATTCTGGAAAGATCGACGACTGGGCTAGCGGTCTGATCTCGGGTGCCAATATGGATCAAAAGGACCCGCGCCTTGTCCTTAGGAATCGATTCTTTCGCGATCGGGTATTGCTCGGCACTAGCAGCGGGCGCCGCGCGTCCTACAATTTGATCGCGAAGTCGTGGAATAGTTGGGCTCAGGGAAAGCTGCTGGGAAGCCTTAAGTCCCTTGATGGTGAAGGGGTCATTCCTGTAATCGGAACCGAAAAGTTCCGACCGTAGTTTGCGCTGTCTCTGCGTATAGCCTGAGGCCGGCGGAGCGGCTTTGGGCGGGAGCTGCCATGGGGCGAGAGGCCGGGGGCCGTAAGCTGTGCGTGACTCGGGCGGTCTGTGGACCTGCCAGCCTCGAAGTGGGCCCCCGGTCTTGGAGGCTCGCCCCATGGTGGCTGCCCAAAGCCGCGGAGCCGACCCCCAGCCACAGAGGGTTTCCCCCCCAACGGCCCGCGACTCTTGCGCGGGCCGGCCGGGCCGGGGCTGGAGCGGGGCGTAGACAGGAGCGGCGGGCCCGGCCCTCTGATGAACTGCCCGCCTGAGAAGGGTGCCTGGATACGGTGGAGCAGCAGGCGGGTGATATCCGCCTGCTGCTCCGCAACCTCTTCGTTCATAGATGTCACTCGTTGACCTAATTGGGACACTTGTTCATGCCCTTGCGGTAGGCAGTGATGACGCCGATCTTCTGACCGCTGCCGGCATCGTACTGGCCGTCCGAAAGTCTTTCGTGCGTACTGCACGATGACGACGATCTCCACTTGGCGTCCACCGTTGATGGCACGGCCCCAGCATGCCAGGCGAGCGCCACTCGCCTTGTCGACTTTTCCGTTGAGGGCGCTGTTGACCACCTTGCACTTCCTGATGGTGTTTACCAGAACAGTGATTCCAGCCGAGGTAGCCATTGCCGACGCGAGTGGGTATTGCCCGACCATCCCAGTCCTTCTGCTCGCACTTCTTGCTCTTGTTCCAGTAAGGGGCGGCGGCATGCGTCGACGCAGTAGGGCCAATGAAAAGAGAGGCTGTCCCGACGGCTGCTCCGGCGAGCGTTGCGATCGGTGCTCGGCGAGTTGCCGGACGCCGGGGACGCGGTGCTGACCGTGGACTTCGACCCCGCACAGGTGGCCTCCGTCCGGGAGCGGTTCCCGGCCCTGAAGGACCGTCGCCTCGGCGGGACCGGGACGCCGCGCGGGTAGCGGTCCGCCTCCGCCGACGGGGGTTCCGCTCGTGCTGTCCGTGCCGCTGACCCGGTCGTGGGGGTCGCGCCCGACCTCGGGGTGTCAGGGGCGGGTCGTACCCTCGGCCGGGTACGGGGGCGATCACGCGGGCGGGTGAGGGGAGAGCCACGATGGCGACGGTCGAGGAGATCGGGGCGCTCCTGGGAGAACCCCGTTTCCACTGGTCCGATCCCGGTCCCTGGACGGCGCTGGAGCAGGAGCTCGGGGTCCGCTTCCCGACGGACTTCCGGGAGGTGATCGACGCCTACGGCCCGGTCGTCATCAACGGGCACCTGCAACTGGACCACCCCGGCCACCGGTTCCGGAACCTGGGGGAGCGGATCAGGGAGGAGATCGGGTTCTGGCAGGAGGAGGACCTGGCGGAGTTCCTCCCCCACCGGGCGGGGCCCCGCCCCGGGGAACTGCTGCCGGTCGCGACGGGTTCCCAGGCGGAGTACGTCTTCCTGCGCGTGCCGCGGGAGCCCTCGCAACCCTGGGCGGTGGGCGTGCAGGAGATGGACACCTGGGAGTTCGTGCTCCACGAGATGACGTTCGGCGACTGGTTGCTGGCGTACCTGAAGGGCGAGGACGTCATGGTGGGTGCCACCGTCCCGGCCCGTCCGTCCTACACGTCCTCGGCCTGAGGGCGCCCGGCACGCGACGACCGGACGGCACGCCGCGCGGGCGGGCGGGTGCGCACGCGGGTCGGGTTCAGCGCCGCCCCCGCCTGATCCACGGCCACTTGAGGACGCAGACCACGACGGGCACCACGAGCACGGCCAGGAACCACAGGCCCACGCTCGCCGGGGAGTAGATGTAGTAGTGCCAACGCACCGGCAGGGCCGACGGTGCGAGGAGCATCACGACCAGCACGATCCAGGTGACCAGCACGGTCACCACCATGCGTGCGAGGACCATGCCCGTCTCCCCTCCCGGCGGTCGTCCGTCCTCCTCGTGGCACGGCCCCGACGGGGCCTCAGGCGTTCATGCCGTAGCCGAGTTCCTCGGCCGCGACGCTCCAGAAGGAGTTCTCGTCGGCGACGGCCGCCGCGTCGATCGCCGCGAACCGCTCCAGCAGCGCCTCAGTGAGCGCGTCACCGGCGTCCTCCGCCTCCTCGTCGGCCTCCTCGTCGGCGTCCTCCTCGGATCCCTCGTACCGCTCGGCCTCGTCGGCGGCCTCCTCGAAGGCGCGGGCGAAGGCGGTGAACGAGGCGAGGTCGGAGTTGACCAGGTGCGGTGGCTCGTCCCCGTCCGACAGGTTCCAGAGCGAGCCGTCGTCGCGGCGTACGCCCAGCACGCCCAGCCCGGGGTCGACCGCGACCACGGCGTACCGCGCCCCGTCGACGGTGCGCTCCCGGAAGGGGGCCTCCTGCCAGGTGCCCGGATACGGGCAGCCCGCGTACGGGTACCCCGCCCGCGGGGCGAGCAGCGCGGTCACGTCGGCGTCGTCCATGTCCGGAATCTAGCCCGTGGCCCCGGCACCGTCCTCGGCCGGGTCCCGGAGCGCGGCGCCCTCCGGCACGTCCCGCCGGCCGGCAGCCAGGGCGGACAGCAGTGCCAGCTGCCCGGCTCCGGGGCCGTCGGGCGGCGCGGTGAACCACAGCAGGCGTTGGCGTCCGTCCTCGCTGAGCAGGGCGTGGCAGTCGAGTTCGACGAGGCCGAGCACGGGATGGACGATCCGTTTGCGGTCCGCACGGCGCACCGCCACGTCGTGGTCGTCCCAGAGGGCCGCGAACTCCGGGCTGCGTCGGCGCAGCACGGCGACCGTCCTCGTGACCTCCGTGTCCCGGCCGCGCCGGGCGGCGACGGCCTGGAGGTCGGACACGAACACCCGGGAGTGGCGCGAGTGGTCCTCGGGCGGGTGGATCCCGCGCGCCCGGGGGTCGGTGAACCAGCGGTAGACGAAGCCGGCCGTGGGGCCGTGGTGCCCGGGGGAGGCGCCGAGCAGCGCCTTGGCCAGGTCGTTCTCCGCCAGGGTGACGTGCAGGTCGGTGATGACGCGTGCGGGGGTGTCGGACAGCCGGTCGAGGAGCCCGAGGAGCGCGGGCCGGGCGTGCGCCGGGGCCCGGTGCGCGGGCCGGGGGACCGGCTGTTCCGCCAGGTGGAACAGGTGGTCGCGTTCGTCGCCGGTCAGGTCGAGGGCGCGGGCGAGGGCGGCCAGGGTCTGGGCCGAGGGCCGCGCGTTGCTCTTCGTGCTGCCGCGTTCGAGCTCGGTGTAGTAGTCGACCGACAACCCCGCCAGGTGGGCGACCTCCTCGCGGCGCAGCCCCGGGACGCGCCGGCGGGGGCCCTGGGGGAGACCGAGTTCGGCGGGGCGGACGCGGTCGCGGCGGGTCCTCAGGAAGGCGCCGAGCTCCGGAAGGTTCACCCCTGCATGGTCGCGCGCCCGCCGGGGCGTAGCCAGGGGGTGGCGTCCCCCGGGTGGACGCACCCCTGGCCGGGGCGCGGGCGTCCGCCGAGGGTGGGGGCGAAGCAGGGCGACGGCGAGGCCGTGGCCCGACCCGTCCCTCCACCACGGGAGTCCGCCATGCCCAGCGCCGCCCCGCCCACCGGCCCCGTCGAGTCCGCCCCGCCCCGGGTGGCGATCGTCACCGGTGGTTCGCGCGGCATCGGCCGTCGGACGGTCGGTCGGCTGGCCGCCGACGGCCACGCCCTCGTGGTCGGCCACGCCGGCAACCGGGACGGGGCCGAAGCGGCCGTGGCGGAGGCCGTCGCCGGGGGCGGCCGGGCGGTCGCGGTGCGCGCGGACGTCGCCGACGAAGACGCGGTCGCGACCCTGTTCGACGTGGCCGAGGCGGAGTTCGGCGGCGTCGACGCCGTCGTGCACGCGGCCGGCCGGATGCGTCTGGGGTCGATCGCCGAACTGGACCTGGCCGTCCTGGACGACCTGCACCGCACCAACGTCCGGGGCACGTTCGTCGTCGCCCAGCAGGCCGCCCGCCGGGTGCGTCCCGGCGGGGCGATCGTGACGTTCTCCACGTCCGTGGTGGGACTCGCCCTCCCGGGGTACGGCGCGTACGCCGCCGGCAAGGGCGCGGTCGAGGCGCTGACGCTGATCCTGGCGCGGGAGCTGCGCGGCCGGGACGTCACCGCCAACACCGTCGCGCCCGGCCCCACCGCCACCGGGCTGTTCCTGGACGGCAAGGACGAGGAGACCGTCGCCCGCCTGGCCGCCCAGCCCCCGTTGGAGCGCCTCGGCACCCCGGCCGACATCGCGGAGGTCGTCGCGTTCCTGGTCTCTCCCGCCGGCCGTTGGGTCAACGGGCAGGTCGTCCGCGCCAACGGCGGAATCGTCTGAACCGCCCGTCCCCGCCCACCGATCGACGAAGGGTTCCTGCCATGCCGAACGACGGAACGCGGAAGGTCGTCCTGGTCACCGGGGCCTCCAGCGGTATCGGGGCGCTGTCCGTGCGCGCCCTGGCCCGGGCCGGTCACACCGTCTACGCGGGCGTCCGGCAACCCGGGACCCGGCAGCTCCAGCACCCGCGGCGGCTGCCCCCGTTCCTGGCCCCGTACTTCGCGGCCAAGGCCGCGATGGAGGCCCTGGCGGTCAGTTACGCCGCCGAAGTGCTCCCCTCCGGCATCGACACCGCGATCGTGGTGCCCGGCGCGTTCCCCTCCGGCACCAACCACTTCGTCCACGCGGGCGCCCCGGCCGACGCCGTCCGGGCGGAAGCCTACGACCGGCGTCACCGGTCCCTGCCGGGCGAGCTGGGCGGGCGCCTGGCCGCGCTCGTCCCGGCGGGCGCCGAGGTGGCCGCGGTCGCCGAGGCCGTCGCGCGCCTGGTCGCGGGGGGACACGGCACGCGCCCCCTGCACACCCACGTGGACCCCGGCCGCGACGGCAGCGAAGTGGTCTGCGCGGTCCCGACCGCCTCCGCGCCGACTTCTTCCGCCGCATCGGACTGGAGGACCTCCGCACCGCGGGCAGTTCCCTCTGACGCCCCGCCGGGAGGGGAACGGCCGGCCGCCGCACCGGGAGCGGAGCTCAGGTCCCGCGGCGGACGGGCGGACCGTCCCCCGGTGCCCGGGCCCCGGCTCCGGGGTCGCGGCCGCCGGGCCCCGCTGCGTCGGTGCACCAGCTGACGGTGAAGCGGGCGAACTCGCCGGGGCGCACCGCGGCCACGCCGATGTCGCAGGTCATCCCACCGGTGCCGGTCCGTCCGGGCGGGTCGTCGCTCCCGTGGCAGACCATCGAGAACGCCTCCTCGGGGCCGCGGCCCACCAGTGCGCCCCGGCGCCACTGGTCGGTGAGGAACGAGGTGATCGTGCGGTGCAGTGCCGCCCGCAGGTGCTCGTCGTGGGGTGCGGCGGCCGCCCAGGCGGTGGCGCGGCGGATGGACGCGGAGAGGTGGCACACCAGGCGGCGGACGGTGAGGTAGCGCCAGGTCCGGGCGGTGGACCGGGTGCGCGCGCCCCAGACGAGCAGGCCCCCGCCGGGGACGTGGCGGAGGCAGTTCACGCCCTTCTCGTCCAGCCGGCCGTGTTCGCCTTCGGTGAGCGGGGCCCCGGGTTCCCGCACGCCGTGCAGGACCTGGCCGGCGGGGGCCACGTGGACGCCGTGCTCGGTGTCGGTGCGGGCCCAGACCCCGGCCACGTGTCCGCCGGGCGGCACGGTCCGCGCGGTGCCGTCGACGCCCGGCACCGTGATCCACGGGTAGTACAGGGCGGTGAAGGCCGCGGCGTCGGAGTCGGGCGCGTCGAGTCCGTCGACGAACGCCTTGACCCGGTCGGCGTCGAGGTCCGGCGGCGGGTCGAGGATCGCCAGCCGGTCCCGGCGGGCGGTGCAGTGCCGCACCACCTCGGCCATCCTGCGCACGCCCCCGTCCAGGTCGGGCGTTCCCGCCGGCGCGGACGCGTCGCCGGTCATGTCCCAGAGGCCGGGCACCACGACCATGGTGACCTCGGGCACGGACTCCAGCCCGGCCAGCCCGGTGCGGGCGGTGGCGTCGCCCCGGAGTTCCCGGGCGGAGACCGCCCGGGACGGGTCGGCGAACCCCACCACGTAGCAGGTGCGCCCGCCGTTGGCGAAGAAGCCGTGCACGGCTTCGGCGAGCGGGAAGCACCGCTCCAGGGTGCGGACGGTGACCGGGTCGGTCGCCGCGGCGAGTCGCCGGGCGAGCGCGTCGACCTGGTAGCGGGCGGTGAACTCCCGCCAGCTGTCGATGCGTTGCGGGACCGTGCGCTCGGCCTCGGTGAAGGGGCGGGGCGAGCCGTCCGGCGGCTCGTCGGAGGGGGCCTCGGCGGTGCCCCCGGGACGGGTGACCTCGGTGTAGCCGAGGAACGCGGCGACGGAGGTGGCCGCCGTGGTGATCGTGCGGACGCCGGCGGGGAGTTCGGCGACGGAGACCCCGGACGGATTCGGCTGGTGCATCTGTGCTCCTGGGCGGGCGGGAGTGGCGGTGGGTGCGGACGGGGCGTCCGCACCCACCGTGGGGCCAGCACGCCGTCCCGTCGCCCGGTCGCGCGCGCAAACCGCCGGTTCGGGTGAAATGCCCAGGGGGCCGTCACCGGCGGGGCAGGGACTCCGCGATCACGACGGAGGAGGAGTCGAGGGCGGCCGAGCCGTCCTCGACGTCCCAGAGGGAGTTCTGGAGCAGCCGGCCGAGGGTCCAGCCGGCCGCGCGGGAGCGGTCGAGGCCGAGGGCCTCGGTGAGCAGGTCGAAACGGCGCCGCACCGTGCGCCGGGCGTCGCCCTTCGCCACGACGTCGTCCCACCGGCTGTCCAGGGCGGGCCAGAGGTCGAATCCGGGGTCCCCGGCCAGCGGTTCGGGGTCGATGGCGAGCCAGGGTTCGCGCCGGGCGGCGAGGACGTTGCCGTAGTGCAGGTCCCAGTGCAGCATCCGGTCACCGGGCTCGTCGACCAGTTCGGCCACCGCCGCGGCCCAGCCGCTCAGGAGCCGGCGCTCCACCGGGTCGGCCAGCGCCGCGACGGCCCCGGGGGTCTTCGCCAGCATCTCGGCGGCGACGTCGCCGAGGCCGCGCAGCCCCTGCGGCGCGGGGACGCCCACCAGCCGGGCGTGGAGTTCGGCGAGGATGCCCATGGCCGTGTCGTCGTCCTCGACCGAGGCCAGCGTCCGGGCGCCGTCCAGTCGTTCCAGGAGCATGGTGCCGCTCCCGGGGTCGTGGTCGAGCAGGAGCACCGTTCCGGCGCCGTTCCAAGTGCGCAGCCCGATGACCGCGGCCGTGGTCTCCTCCCTGGGCGACTGGAGCCTGAGGACCGCGGGGGTGTCGTCCGCGCGTCGCACCGGCAGCACCAGGGAGGCTTCCCCGGAGCGGGCCGCGCCGTCCGGTCTCAGCTCCCAGCGGCCCAGGAACTCGGCGGTGAGGGAGGGCAGTCGGGCGATCCAGGCCCTGCCCTCCTCGCCGAAGGTCCTGGCGTAGGACGCTGCCAGGGACTGCGGGACCTCGACCGGTTCCCACTTGCTCATGTCGTCGCCCTCCCGGGGGTTTCGCGTTCTCCCGGCAACCTACGCCCTGTGCGGGGAGGGCGGCGGGGGCCGGGAGGCCGGGGAGGGGTGGCACCCCGGTCGTCCTCGTCCGGTCCGGACGCACCGGGGCTCAGCCGTTCGGTTCGCCCGATGTGCCGTCCGGTGACGGCGGGGGCGCTTGCACCGCCGTGCCCGGCACCAGGACGGCGAGCGTGCTGCGCGCCTCGTGCCGTAGTGCGCGCCGGCGCGCGAAGGTCGCCGTCAGGGCGAGGAGCGAGACCGTGCCGCCGTAACACACGGCGGCGATCGTGGAGATGAGCCCGATCATCATCGGGCACGCACCCTTCTTCCCCCCGTCGGGCCGCCCGGTTTCTGTGTGCGGGCGGGTGTCGATGCGTTCCACTCCACTCTACGTGTGCTGTCAACTACCCCTATAGGCAAGGGATTCGACGTGCGGAGCCGGTCCGGGAGGCTACCTCCCCGGCGTTGGTCCCCCCAGCACCTCGGCCAGGTGCTCGGGGCGTTCCTCGACCACGAGGTGTCCGGCTCCGGGAACCACGCCCAACTCGGTGCCGAGGATGCCGCGCACCGCCGGTTCCAGGCGCCCGGGCGGGAGGAAGACGTCGTGTTCGCCCGTGAGGACGGTGCGGGGGATCGACCGTGCGGGGAGGACGGCCAAGCCGGGCGCCCCGCTGGAGCGCGCGTGCCGGGCGACCAGCGTCATCCAGTGCACCAGGTCCTCGCGGGGCTGACGGCCCGGGGAGAGCATGGTGCGCAGGAGCCGGGCGCTGTGCGTCGGCGCCGGCCGCAGGAACCAGGCCGCCGAAGCGGCCAGTACGGACGGGGTCAGCCTGAGCCCGGTCAACCCGGCGGGCGAGACCAGGACGAGCCGGCTGATCCTGGACGAGCCGGCGGACAGGGCGATGGCGGCGCCCAAGGAGTGGCCCAGCACCGCCACCGGCCCGGACGGGACGCTGTCGAGCACCTCGTCCAGCCAGGCCCCGTACCAGGCCGACCGGCCGCGGGAGGGGGCCCGTTCGCCGGAGCTGAGGCCGGGCTGTCCTGGGACGTCCACCAGCAGGACCCGGTGGCCGGCGGCGACCAGGGCGGTGGCCAGCGGAAGGGACGCGGCGGCGTTGAGGTTGGTGCCCGGCACGAACACGACCGTCCTCGCGCCGTCTCCGCCCAGGACCAGGTGGGTCGGGACGCCGCGGGCGGTCACCGTCGTCCGCTCCTGCGGTACCGGCCAGGCGTCGAGCCGGCTCAGGCACCAGCGCCGGATGAGTTCCTCGCCCGTCGTGCTGCGGTAGATGGAGGCCACGGAGGCAGTGTCCCGCCTCGACCGGGCAGGCGGAGCGGAACGGCCGCAACGGGCAAGGGAGTCGTGGAGCCTGGCCGGAACCGGCTGACCGTCCCCGCCGTCACCCGTGCCCCGTGCCGCCCGCCTCCGCCGTGCGGCGGGCGACGAGCGGGGCGAGGCCGTCCAGGATGCGTTCGAGGCCGAAGCGGAAGTCGGCGTCGGGGTCGTCGTCCGGGCCGCTGAAGACGCCCGCGTCGAGGAGGCGGGTGATGGCGGGCTGGCGGACCGGGTCGGTGAAGCGGCGGAGGGTGTGGGCGTAGCGGGCGAGGACCCGGTCCGGGTCGGCGCCGCTGCGGTGGACCGCGTCGGCGAGGTCGGCGGTGAGGGTGGCCTGGTTGCGGATGAAGCCCCCGACGAGGGTGAGCGTGCCGAGTCGTTCGTCGCCGTGTAGGCCGGTGCCGTCGAGGGCGGCGAGGCCGCGCTCCATCCAGGCGACCTGGTTCGGGGTGGCCGGCGGGCCGCTGATCGGGATGCGCAGCAGCCAGGTGCGGTGCCGGAAGACGTCGAGCTGGGCGTGCGCCCAGGTGGTGAGGAGGGCGCGCCAGCCGGTGGTGCCCTCGGGGACGGGCGGCGGGGTGCCGACCCCGGTGTCGGCCATGAGGACGTACAGCTCGTCCTTGGCGGCGACGTAGCGGTACAGGGACATGGTGGAGGCGCCGAGTTCCTTGGCGACCCGGCCCATGGAGACGGCGTCGATGCCGTCGCGGGCGGCGAGGGCGATCGCGGCGTCCACGATGCGGTCCAGCCCGAGGGCGGGTCGGGGCCCCTTGGCGGGGCGTTCGCGCAGGCCCCAGGCGGTTTCCAGGCTGGCGGGCAGGAAGCCCCCGTCCGGCTCCGGCATCGCTCCGTCCTCCCTGCTGACTGCTGACGGGTGGTGCTCCGACTGCTCCCGATTGACCTCATCCTAGTTCTGTGTATTACTTACGCAGTAGTGTGTATGGCATACGCAGAACGGTGCGCGGAGGTGCGCCGATCACGGGAAGGTGACCGCCCATGGGCATCCACGCCGCCGCCCTGACCAAGTCCTACGGCGACCTGCGGGTCCTGGACGGCCTCGACCTCGACGTCGGGCCCGGCACCGTGCACGCCCTGCTGGGACCGAACGGCGCCGGCAAGACCACCACGGTGCGCATCCTGGCCACCCTCACCACCGCCGACTCCGGGACCGCCCGCGTCGCCGGGCACGACGTGCGCGCCGCGCGCTCCGAGGTGCGCGCCCGGATCGGCCTCACCGGTCAGTTCGCCGCCGTGGACGCCCTCCAGACCGGTGCCGAGACGCTGCGGATGATGGGCCGGCTGGCCGGGCTGACCGCCCGGGCGGCCCGGGCCCGCGCCGACGAACTCCTCGAACGGTTCGACCTCGTCGCCGCCGCGGGGCGCCCCGCCCGCGGCTACTCCGGCGGCATGCGCCGCCGGCTGGACCTCGCCGCCGGACTGGTGACCCGGCCCCCCGTCCTCTTCCTGGACGAACCCACCACCGGCCTCGACCCGCGCAGCCGCCAGGACCTGTGGCGGATCGTCCGCGAACTGCGCGCCCAGGGCACCACCGTGCTGCTCACCACCCAGTACCTGGAGGAGGCGGACGTCCTCGCCGACCGGATCAGCCTGCTGGACGGCGGTCGCGTCGTCGCCGAGGGCACCGCCGGGGAGCTGAAGTCCCGGGTGGCCGGGCACCGGCTGGACCTCGTGCTCGCCTCCCGCGCCGACTACGACCGGGTGACCGCCCGACTCCCCGTCGCCGGCGCCCGGTTGGACCCGGACCGGCTCACCGTGGGGATCGCCACCGACGGCACCGCCGGCCACGTGCGCGCGCTGCTCGACGCGCTCGACCCCGACCGCACCTCCGTCGACCGGTTCGACCTGCGCACCGCCACCCTCGACGACGTTTTCCTGGCCCTGACTGGAACCTCGACCGGAACCCCGACCGGAACCCCGACCGGAACCCCGACCGGAGACCGCCGATGACCGCCTCCCTCACCACCGCCCGGACCATGGCCGCCCGCAGCCTGCGCATCAGCCGCCGCAGCCCCGACGCCCTGTTCACCGCACTGCTGCTGCCGGTGCTGCTCATGCTGGTCTTCGTCTACTTCTTCGGCGGCGCCATCGACACCGGCACCGCCTACGTCACCTACGTCGTCCCCGGCGTCATGCTGCTGTGCGCCGGCTTCGGCGCCGGGTCCACGGCCGTGGCGGTGGCCGAGGACATGAAGAACGGGATCATCGACCGGTTCCGGGCCGCCGACATCGGGGGCGTCCCCGTCCTCGCCGGCCATGTCGCCGCCTCCGTCGCCCGCAACCTCGTCGCGACCGCCCTGGTGCTGGGCGTGGCGCTCGCCATCGGGTTCCGGCCGACCGCCGGCCCCGTCGAGTACCTCGCCGCGGCCGGGCTGCTCGCCTGCTGGATCGTCGCGGTCTCCTGGCTCTCCGCCGCGCTCGGCCTGCTCGCCGAATCCCCCGAGGCCGCGGGCGGCTCCGCGTTCCTGATGATGTTCCTGCCCTACCCCTCCAGCGCCTTCGTCCGGGTCGAGAGCATGCCGGGCTGGCTGCACGGCTTCGCCGAACACCAGCCGCTCACCCCGCTGATCGAGTCCGTGCGGGCCCTGCTGCTGGACGAGCGGGTGGGCCACCAGCCGTGGATCGCGCTGGCCTGGTGCGCCGGCGTGACCGCCGGCGCGATCGCCCTGGCCGTCCCGCTCTTCCACCGCCGCACCCGGTGATCCGCCCCGGGCCTGCGTCACCCGGCGGGCGGGCGGGGCGGCGGGGCCTCGCCCTCCGCGTGCAGGGTCGGCAGCACCCGGTCCAGCCAGCGCGGGGTCCACCAGGCGCCGCGGCCGAGCAGCGTCATCACCGCGGGCACCAGCAGCAGCCGCACCACCGTGGCGTCCACCAGCACGCTCACCGCGAGGCCCAGGCCCAGCATCTTGACCACGATGTTGTCGGAGATGACGAACGCGGCGAAGACGCTGACCATGATCAACGCGGCACAGGTGATGACCCGCGCGGTGATCTCCAGGGCGTGCGCCACGCTGGCCTTCGGGTCGCCGGTGCGCAACCACGCCTCGTGGATGCGGGAGAGCAGGAAGATCTCGTAGTCCATGCTCAGCCCGAAGACGATCGCGAACATCATCATCGGCACGTAGCTCTCGATGGGCACCGTCCCCGACACCCCGAGCGCCGGCCCGCCCCACCCCCACTGGAACACCGCGACCACCACCCCGTAGGAGGCCGCGATGGACAGCACGTTGAGGACGGCCGCCTTCAAGGCCACCAGCACGCCCCGGAACACCACCAGGATCACCAGGAACGCCAGCCCCACCACGGCCGCGATGATCCACGGCAGCCGGGCGGCGACGATGTCCAGGAAGTCGACCTGGGCGGCGGTGGTCCCGGTGACGTACCCGTGGGCGGAGGTCCCGGCGACCGCGTCCGGCAGCACCTCGTCGCGGAGCCGGTTGACCAGGTCGGTGGTCCGTTCGTCCTGCGGGGCCGCGACCGAGTAGGCGGTGCCCACCAGCACGTCCCCGTCCGAGGTGGCCGTCAACGGGGTGACGTAGGCGGCGTCCGGCACCCCGGTCAGCGCCTTCGTCGCCTGCGCGGCCAGCGCCGACCGGTCCGCCTGCGGGACGTCCGACTGGTCGACGACCAGGGTCAGCGGACCGTTGGAGCCGGGACCGAACGCGGCGGACATCAGGTCGAAGGCGCGCCGGTCGGTGAACGACTTCGGGTCGGCGCCGTCGCCGATGTGCCCCAGCTGGATCGAGAACACCGGGATCGACAGCACGGCGAGCACCGCCGCCCCCGCCCCCGCGTACCACCAGGGCCGTCGTTCCACCCGCCGGGCGTAGCGGTGCCAGGCACCGGTGACCTCCTCGCCGGGCTCGGCGTCGGTCTCGGCGATCGGGGTGCGCACCCGCCACCGGTCGACGTGCCGTCCGATCAGCCCGAGCAGCGCCGGGACCAGGGTCAGCGCGCCGAGCACGGCCGTCACCACGGTCACCGCGGCGGCCAGCCCCAGTTTGCCGATGAAGGCGATGCCCGACACCCAGAGCCCGGAGAGCGCGATGATCACCGTGCAGCCGGAGAGCAGCACCGCGTGCCCGCTGGTGGCCGCGGCCCCGCCGGCCGCCGCCACCGGGTCCCGGCCGTCCATCAGCCCCTGCCGGTGCCGGGTGACGAGGAACAGCGCGTAGTCGATGCCGACGCCCAGCCCGATCATCGTGGCCAGGGTGGGGGAGACGGTCGCGAAGGTGGAGGCGGCGGCCAGCAGGGCGAGCAGCGCCAGCCCGCAGACCACGCTGATCAGCGCGGTGACCAGGGGCAGCACGGCGGCGACGACGCTGCCGAAGCCGATCAGCAGCACCACGATCGCCACCCCGAAGCCGATCGCCTCGCTGAGCCGGTCGTTCGGCTCCGGCCGCGCCAACTCGCCGAGCGGGCCGCCGTACTCGACGTCCACGCCGGCGGAGCGCAGCGGCTGCACCGCCGCGTCGACGCCGTGCAGGTAGTCCTCGCCGAGGGTGGAGGGCTGGACGTCGAACCGGACGGTGACGTACGCGGTGTGCCCGTCGCCGGAGAGCGGGCCCACGTCGGGTGCACCGGACGGTGTCGGGGGAGCGGTCAACGGGTTCTGCACGGACAGCACGTCCGGCAGCTTCTGGAGCGCGGTGACGGTCTGGTCGAGCTGCGGGCCGACCGCGCTGAGCGGCCGGTCGGCGTTGTGCAGCACGATCTGCGAGCCGTAGCCGCCGGCGGCCGGGTCGTGGTCCTTGAGGACGTCGAGCCCGTGCTGGGACGGGGTGTCGGGGAGGGAGAAGTCGTCGGAGTAGGTGCCGCCGTAGGCGTGGTGCAGCGCCTGGAGCCCGAGGAGCGCGGCCAGCCACAGCAGCAGGACCGGGACGGCGTGCCGGGCGCAGAACTCGCCGACCCGGCGCAACGGCCCGGGCCGGCGGGCGCCGGTTCCGTCCGCGCCGCCGGGCCGGTCCGCGCGCGGCTCGCCCGTGGCTGGCATGCCCCGAGTGAAACCCCGGCCGCCCGCCGGCGCACGCCCGCGCGGCAGGACGGGTGACGGCCGGGGACGCGCCGGGTCAGCGCGCGGGCGCGGCGAACACCTGTGTCCAGTGCGGGCCGCCGGGTGAGCCGTGTTCGCCCTCGATGCCCAGGCCCATGTGGACGAAGGAGCAGTTGAGGATGTTGGCCCGGTGGCCGGGGCTCTCCAGCCAGCCGCGCACGGCCGCGGCGGCGGTGCGCGGGCCGGCCGCCACGTTCTCCCCGACGATGGACCAGGCGTAGCCCTGGGCGGTGACCCGGTCGCCGACGTCCGTCCCCTGCGGCGAGACGTGGTCGAAGTAGCCGCGCAGCCCCATGTCCCGGCTGTGGCCGACCGCGGCCCGGTTCAGCCGGGCGTCGGCGGTCACCGGGCGGCAACCGGCGCGCACCCGGTGGGAGTTCACCAGGGCGGTGACCTGGGCGACCATGCCGGAGCCGGCGCCCGAGCGGCCGGTGCGCGGCCGGGCGGGGGACGGCGCCCCCTGCGGGACGGGCTCGGCGGCGGGGGCGGTGGTCCCGGCCGGGACCGGGCTCGGCTCGGGGGTGGCCTGCCGCGGGGGCGTGCCGGGGTCGGTGGGCGCCGGCGCGGCCTCCGGCGTGGGGGTGGCGGGGGAGCGCGGGGCCGGGCTCTCGGGGCCGGTGTCGGGTCCGCCGGGCGGGGGCGGGGCCAGTGCGGCGGTCCGTGCCGCGCCGGCGGCGACCCCGGCCGGGGTGCCGAAGGCGGTGGCCGCGGCGACCGTTCCCGCCCCGAGCGCGGCGATCACCGCGAGGGCGCCCCACAGTCGTCGACCGGTGCGGGCCCGCCGGCGTCGGTGCCCGCCGACGGGCCGTCCGCCGGTGCCGGGCGGGGCGCCCGGGGTCGGGGACGCAGGGGGCGGGGGGAGCAGAGGAACGTCGTCCACGGGGGTCCTTCACGGTGAGCGGTCCGGTCGTACGGGCTGATGGTCCGGCCGGGGGGAGGCCGGGCCCGAACTCCCTTCCCCCCAACGAGAGATCGTCGCCGAGGGCGTTCCCCTCGGTCATGGATGACCCGATCGTGTGGCCGAAACCCCGGCCCGTCACCCGGCCCGTCACCCGGCCCGTCACCGGGTGCGGTCCGGCCGGGGAGGGGCGGTCGGGGCAACCCCCGGCTTCCCCTTTGCGTGTGATACGACAGAAGGGTCCTCTCATCGTACGAATTCAGCGGGGTACTGGTCATGGCACTGTTCGGGAACGCGCACACGATCGATCCGCAGCAGGCGGCGCACGACTTCGGGAAGCTGTTGGGTCACGGGGAGCAGGTGCACGCCGCGTACCAACTCGTCCGGGACGCCATCCTCTTCACCGACCGCCGACTGATCCTGATCGACAAGCAGGGCATCACCGGCAAGAAGGTGGAGTACCACAGCGTCCCGTACCGGAGCATCACCCACTTCGCGGTGGAGACCGCCGGCACCTTCGACCTCGACGCCGAGCTGAAGCTCTGGGTCTCCGGCAACTCGGTGCCGATCCAGAAGACCTTCACCAAGGGCGTCGACATCTACGAGGTGCAGGCGATCCTCACCCAGTTCGTGGCGGGCTGAGCCGGCCGGCGACCGGCCCGCCCGGTCCCGCGACGGGAGGCGGGGCCGGTCAGCCGCCGCGGGGCCGGACCATGCCCAACTCGTACGCGGCGATCACCGCCTGCGCCCGGTCGCGCAGCCCCAACTTGGCGAACAACCGGTTGATGTGGGTCTTCACGGTGTGGTCGGTGATGGTCAGCCGGGCGCCGATCTCGGCGTTCGACAGCCCCCGGGCGATCAGGACGAGCACCTCCGCCTCCCGCGCGGTCAACCCCTCGGCACCGCGGGCCGGCAGCCGGTTCGTCCTGCTGTGCACGAAGTCCCCGATCAGCCGTTTGGTGATCTCCGGGGAAAGCAGGGCCTCGCCGGCCGCCACGACCCGCACCGCGTGCAGCAGTTCGGCGAAGGTGGCGTCCTTCAGCAGGAAGCCGCCGGCCCCGGCCGCCAAGGCGTCGTACACGTACTCGTCGAGCCCGAACGTCGTCAGCATCAGCACCTTGGGCGCGTCGACCGGGTCCGCCAGGATCTCCCGGGCCGCCTCGATGCCGCTGAGCCGCGGCATCCGGATGTCCAGCAGCACCAGGTCCGGCCGGGTCTCGGCGACGACCCGCACCGCCTGCGCCCCGTCCTCGGCCTCCCCGACCACCTCGATGTCGTCCTGCGTGGACAGCAGGTTGACGAATCCGGTGCGCACCACGGCCTGGTCGTCGGCGACCACCGTGCGGATCACCCCGCCCCGGCCCGTCCCCGAGGGCGGGCCGCCGTCCGGGCGGGGGTCGGCCGGGCCGCCCGTGCCGTGTCCCCGGTCGATCACGTTCCGCCGTTCCCTCCGCGCGTCACCCGCTGCCCCTTCCTCCACCACGTGTCCGTCCCGTTCCGCCGTGCTCACCAGGGCAGCTCGGCGACCACGAGGAAGCCCCCGCCGGGGCGTGCGCCGGCGCTCAGCCGTCCTCCGACGAGTGCCGCGCGCTCCCGCATCCCGTTGAGCCCGTGCCCGTGACCCCCGTCGGAGGGAGCGGCCTGGGCGGTCGGGTCCCGGCGGGCGCCGCCGCCCGGACCGTCGTCGACGATGCGCAGCACGAGCAACCGGGCCTCGGCCCGGTAGTCCACCTCCACCAGGGTCCGGCCGCCCGGCGCGTGCTTGCGGGCGTTGGTCAGGGCCTCCTGGACGATGCGGTACGCGGACAGTTCCCAGCCCGCGGGCAGCGCCACCGGCTCCCCGCCGATCCGCAACCCGGCCCGTTCGCCCACCGCACGGTGCTGCTCGACCAGCGCCGGCAACTGCGCCAGCGTGGGGTGCGGGGCGGTGAGCGCGCCGGGCGCGCCGGGGGTGCGCAGCACGCCCAGCAACCGTCGCAACTCGTCCATCGAGGCGCGGGCGTTCACCGCGATCTGCTGGAAGCCCTCGCGGGCCTCGGGCCCCAGACCCGGAGTGGTGTACGTGGCGCTCTCCGCCTGGACCGCGATCATCGACACCGAGTGCGCCACGATGTCGTGCAACTCGCGGGCGATCGAGGCCCGTTCCGCCGCCGCGGCCTCCCGGCGCTCCAGCGCGATCAACCGGGCCTGTGCCAGGGCCCGTTCCCGGCGGGTCTCGTCCCGGGCGCGCACCGCGTCGCCCATCGCCACGGCGCCGATGACGATGACGGTCAACACGAACGCCTCGGCGAACAGCCCCAGTGAGCCGGGCCGCCCGACCGTGGGCACCGGGACGCCGTCGACCGGCGGCCAGGTCGCGATGTGGACCAGGTTCACCGCCCCGGCGCCGAGCACTCCGCTGAGCACCAGCACCGCCGGGTGCTGCACCCGGTGCCGGGCGAGGGTGTAGACGCCGACCAGCCCGCTGACCATGGTCACCAGGTAGAAGGTGTGGTCGGCGGCGAAGGCGAGCAGCGCCGCGGCGATGGTGAGGAACCCGACGGGCGGACAGGTCCGCCGCCACGCCAGCGACACCGTGGACAGCAGCACCCCCGCCCGGGTCCAGGGGTCCGCCGGGTACCAGGACAGCTCCAGCACCGCGAGGACGGTCAGACCCCATCCCGTCACGGTCTGGTACCCCGGCGAGCCGATCCACCCGCGCAGCGCCGTGGCGCGGGGGCGCGGGCGTGGTGTGCGGAGGCGCGGCACAGCGAACACGCCCTCCCCGTCCCTTCCGTCGAGCCCGTGGTGCCGCAGGGTCCCGTGGCGGGGCCGCACCGTCCGATCGCTCCTCACCGTACGGGTGGAGCCGGGCGGACACGTCAGCCCACGGGTTGACGTGCGGATACGCCCCACGGGCCGACGACCGCCCGGGCAACCCTTCCTAGCCTCGGACGGGGCCGAAGGGCGCGGTGCGCACGGGTCCCGACCCGGAGGACCGGGGGCGTGACCGGCCCCGTCCCCGGGCGACCGAACCGGGCAGAGCAGAGCAGAGCAGAGCGGAGCGGAGAGGCACGCATGCGCACCCTGATCGTCACCAATGACTTCCCGCCCCGGCAGGGCGGCATCGAGACCTTCGTCGGCGCCCTCGCCGCCCGCTTCCCGCCGACCGGGGTCGTGGTCCTCACCTCCGCGCACCCCGGCGCCCGCGCGTACGACGTCGCCCTGCCGTTCCCGGTGGTGCGGGCCGCCGCCCGCACCCTGCTGCCCGCCCCGGGGGCCACCGCCCTGGCGGTGCGGACCGCCCGCCGGTACGGCTGCGACCGGGTCTGGTTCGGCGCGGCGGCCCCGCTCGGGCTGATGGCGCGCGGCCTGCGTCGCGGGGCCGGGGTGCGCACGGCCGTCGCCACCACCCACGGGCACGAGGTCTGGTGGGCCAGGACCCCGGGCACCCGGGCGCTGCTGCGCCGCATCGGCGCCGACGTCGACGCCGTCACGGTGCTGGGGCCGGCCACCCGGCGCCCGATCGCCGCGGCGCTCGCCCCCGGCACCCGGGTGGAACGCCTGGTGCCCGGCGTGGACACCGCCGCCTTCCGCCCCGACCTCGACGGCACCCCGGTCCGGGACAGGTACGGCCTGGCCCGCCGCCCGGTGATCCTCTGCGCCTCCCGGCTGGTGCCCCGCAAGGGCCAGGACACCCTGGTCAGGGCGGTGCCGTGGGTGCGCCGGGCGGTGCCCGACGCGGTGCTGCTGCTGGTCGGGGACGGCCCGTACGAGGGGGAGCTGCGCCGGCTCGCGGCGGCGGAGGGCGTCTCGGACGCGGTGGTCTTCGCGGGCGGCCACCGCCACGCCGACCTGCCCGGCCACTACGCGGCGGCCGACGTCTTCGCGATGCCCTGTCGAACCCGTCGCCGAGGGCTGGAGGTGGAAGGGCTCGGCATCGTCTACCTGGAGGCCGCGGCGGCCGGGCTCCCCGTCGTCGCCGGCCGGTCCGGCGGCGCCCCGGACGCGGTGCGGGACGGGGAGACCGGCTACGTCGTCGACGGCACCTCGGTCGCGGCGGTCGCCGACCGCCTGGTGCGCCTGCTGCGGGACGGGCGCCTGGCGGCCGACATGGGGGCGCGGGGGCGCGCCTGGGTCCGGGAGGAGTGGAACTGGGACCGCTCGTACGCGGTGCTGCGCGCCCTGCTGGAGCCGCCGGTGGGGGCGGGGGACGTGGGATCGGGCCGGGGCCGGGGGAATGGAGAGCTGCGGGGGGACGTTACGAGTGGCAGAAAGTTTTAGATTCAACTAAAGTCGGATCACGAGGAGGTACCCACGATGCCCGCTGTGACCGTTGAGAACCCGTTGACCCTGCCCCGAGTGGTGGCGCCCCAGGATGCCGAAGCGCGTCCGGTACTCGCCGTGACCACCGCTCCGAGCGGCTTCGAGGGCGAGGGATTCCCGGTCCGCCGGGCCTTCGCCGGAATCAATTACAAGTACCTGGACCCGTTCATCATGATGGACCAGATGGGCGAGGTCGACTACGCGGCGGGCGAGCCGAAGGGAACCCCCTGGCACCCGCACCGCGGCTTCGAGACCGTCACCTACATCATCGACGGGACGTTCATCCACCGCGACTCCAACGGCGGTGGCGGCACCATCACCAACGGTGACACCCAGTGGATGACCGCCGGTGCGGGGCTGCTGCACATCGAGACCCCGCCGGAGGAACTCGTCGCGTCCGGCGGCCTGTTCCACGGTCTCCAGCTCTGGGTCAACCTGCCGGCCGCGGACAAGATGAAGGACCCGCGCTACCAGGACATCCGCGGCGGCGAGATCCAGTTGCTCACCACGGCGGACGGCGGCGCGCTGCTGCGCGTCATCGCCGGCGAACTGGACGGCCACGAGGGCCCCGGCATCACGCACACCCCGATCACCATGGTGCACGCCACCGTCCGCCCCGGCGCCGAGGTCACCCTCCCCTGGCGCCAGGACTTCAACGGCCTCGCCTACGTCCTGGCCGGCCGCGGCACGGTGGGCGCCGAACGCCGTCCGGTCCACCTGGGCCAGACCGCCGTCTTCGGCAACGGCTCGTCCCTCACCGTCCGCGCCGACGAGAAGCAGGACTCCCACACCCCCGACCTGGAGGTCGTCCTCCTCGGCGGTCGTCCGCTGCGCGAGCCGATGGCCCACTACGGCCCGTTCGTCATGAACACCCGCGAGGAACTCCAGCAGGCGTTCGAGGACTTCCAGAAGGGCCGTCTGGGCACCATCCCGGCCGTTCACGGGATGTGACCCCGCCGGTCGCCCCGCGGCGGCCACCCGCAACGGCGAACCCGCCGAACCCCGCCCGGCTCCGGCCGGGCGGGGTTCGTGGTTCCGGCGCGGTGGGGCGGGCCGGAAGCCTCCCCGCCCCCGGAGCGGTGCGGCCCGGCGAACCCCGGCGGAGCTAGCCTTCCGGCATGCGCCGGGACGAAGAACGCCTGCTGACTCTGGAGATCGACGCCAACCACGGCCTCGTGCCGCAGGATTCCGACACCCCGCAGGCAGTCCTGAGAGACCCTTCCCTGCTCGCCGTGTGGGCCTGGTCCCCCGGCGCACGGCTCCTGGCACTCGCGCCCGGGCTCGCGCTCCCCGACTCGATCGACGGCGCGGAGCAGCAGTACGTCCCCGGTGAGCCGCCCGAAGCCCTGCGCCGTCTGGTCGCGTCCCTCGACGACCGGAAGGTGTCCGTCGAAGGCGGCCCGAGCTACGTCTTCCCCGACCGCCTCACCCTCCCCGACCCGCCCCCGCTGCCCGTCATCACCTCCACCACGGAGGGCCTGCGCACCGCCCGTCGCCTCGTCCGGCCCGACAACTGGCAGCCGGGCGAGTGGGACGAGCTGGTCAACGGGCGCATGGGGCAGTGGGCCATGGCCGTCCACGACCGGGAGCCGGTGTCGATCTGCTTCACGCCCGCGGCGAACGCGACCGCCGCCGAGGCCGGCGTCTGGACGCGCCCCGACTTCCGCGGCAAGCGCCTCGCCCCGGCCGTCCTCGCCGCCTGGTCGGAGCGCGAGCGCCCCGCCCGGAGCGTGCTCTTCTACAGCACCACCGCCGACAACCACGCGTCCCGATCCGTCGCCCGCGCCCTCGGCCTCACCCCACTGGGCTGGATCTGGACCGTGGGCGAGGACACGAGCGGGCCTCGGCGGGACTGACGCGGCAGGCCGGCGCGAGCCCGGTGGTGGGAGGCCCGCCCCTGCCGGGAGGGGCGCCGGCCGGACAACGGTTTCCGCTCTCGCCCTCGTCTCCTTCGTCGCGAGCGTCAAGGCCGCGGGCACCGGCCGGCCTGAGAAGCGGCCGGTCACGGGAGAGTGCAGGGCGGGTCGCCCCCTACCCGTCCTTGCTCGCGTACACCCATTGGAACCCGAACCCGTAGGCGGCGTCGAGTTGTTGCTGTATCCACAGCTCGGGCGAGGGGCGGAACCAGCGGACCTCGCGGCGGAGGGAGAGGCCGTCGACGGCGGGGCGGACCAGGGCGATGGCGCAGGCGGTGGCACCGGACGGGGAGTCGTCGAGGTGGATGCGGGCGCCGGGTTCGCCGGGCACCGTGACGGTGACGGTGGCGCCCAGGGCGCGGAAGTCGACGGCGCCCTCGTACACGTACACGTAGAGCAGCAGCCGTTCGAAGACGTGGGCGTGGTCGAGGCTGACGCGCAGGGTCTCGCCGTCCGAGCTGGCCCCGGTGCGGTCGTCCTGGTCGAGGCTGACGTAGGGCCACCGGGTGAGGGAACCGTAGGAGCCGCCGAGGGCCTGCACGGCGGTGCCGTCGCCCTCGCGGCAGGCCACCAGGCAGCCGAGGTCCAGGTCGGCATCGGCCCCGGGACGCCAGTTGAGGTTGGCCTGGAGGACGCCCCGGCTGCCGGTGAAACGGGTCTGCGGCCGTGCGGCGGAGAGCACCACGGGCGCCGGCTCGCTCCGGTCGGGGGCGCGCACGGGGGTGCGCGGGCGTCGCAGGTCACGGGAGTCGGCCGGGACGGGTGAACCGGTGGGGGTGGGGGAGAGGGGCGGGGTCGGGGGAGGCGGGGCGGAGGGGGCGGAGCCGTTCCGCAGGTGGATCACTCCGCGGGGACGGTCGTCCCCGGAACGGTCGGTGCTGGTGTTCATGGACTCCCCCGGTGCGTCCCAACTCCCTGCGAAACAAGGCGGATCATATGCCCTGTCCGCGCCTTGTGCGCTAATATCGGCGCCCGCGCACGGAGCCCACGGGGGTGAGCAGGCGAGGCCGGAGCGCGGGGGCGGGGTCGGCCCGCCCGGAACGGGGAGGCGGCATCGGACGTCGGTGACCCGCGGCGGCTCCCCGGCGAACGGGCGGGGGGCGAAGGGCGGCTGACGGGCGGGGACGGGAGCGGTCGTGGCCCGACCGTGCTCCGTCGGTGGTCCGTTCGTGGCCCGTCGTGTCGGTCCTCCGGGGCCCGTGGAGTCCGTTTCCCTGCGTTCCGTCGTGCTCTTGGTGTTGTGTGGTGCGAAGAGCCGGTGGTTCGTTCTCTGTCGTTCTCACTTCTAGGGGTTGGCAATGCCCGTTGGGGCACTGGCGGACCGCACTGCGGTCGCCACACAGCTCAGGGACCTGGCGGACCGGCCCGCGCTGGCGCCGCGCCGGGACGAGTTGACGACGCTCGCCGACGCCCTCCAGGGGCTCGGTGACAGCGACCTCGAATCCTGGGCCGAACTCGACCTGTTGGCCGCGTACGCCCGCCCGGAGAGCGTCCGGGTGCCCGCCGCGGAACCGGACGGACCGGAGCGGGCCGTGTGGGGCGTCCTGGAAGCGGTGCTCGGCACGCTGGTGTTCGTGCCGCTGCTGCTCACCTGGATCGGGCTGACCCGGGCGTCGAGCGCGTACGAGGCGCTGATCGGGGCGGATCCGAAGATGGCGGCCCGGCCCTTCCTCCAGCTCTGGCAGACCGGATTCGAGGGCAGGTTGACCGGCTGGTCGACCTTCGGGAACGTGGCGCTGCTGGCGACCGGGGCCATCCTGGTCCTGTTGGTGCTGACCGCCGTGCACGGGCTGCGCAGGGCCCGTGAGGACCGGCGGGAGGCCGCGGCCCAGCGCACCGCCGAGGATCTGCTGGCCCGGCTGGTGCCGGTGCTCACCCGTGCGCAACTCCTCCTGAACGACGAGCGGTTGACGGCTCCCGGCAAGTTCACCGGGGAACTCTCCAAAGCGGCGGGGTCGCTGGGTTCGTTGGTGCGGCGAGCCGCCAGCACGCAGAAGGAGCTGACCGCCGCGGCCACCGTCGTGGGGGAGGCCGTGGACGGCGCCGAACGCCGGCTGGCCGGGGTGGACGCGGCGACCCGTCCGATCGAACAGGCGGTGGGCAGGGTCGAGGCGGCCGTGCGCACCGCTGGGGACGGGGTCGGCAAGGCCCTGGACGGGGTGCGCACCGTCAACGGCGAGGTGCGGGACGCGCTCGGCGCGGCCGGGGAACGGGTCGAGGACTCGGTGCACACCCTGGGCGCCGCCCAACGGTCGTTCACCACGGCGACCGAGGTCGCCACCGACGTGTCGGCCCGGGTCCTGGACCGCTTGGGCGAGGTCACCGAGGAGACGGCGCGGGCCGTCGCCGGATCGCAGGAGGCGGTCCGGCTGCTGTCGGACGAGGCGCGTGCGCTGCGGGCGGCGGCCGAGCGGTTCGCGGACCTGGTCGAGGTGCTCGCCGCCCGGTCCGCCCCGGCGCCGGCGAGCCCCGCGCCGGTGGTCCCCGCCGGCCCGTCCGGCGGGGGTCCCGGCGGGCCCCCGCCCACCGCCCCGGCGCCCACCGGGCCCTTCGTGTGGCCGCCCGCGTCGTCCCCGTCGTCGTCCCCGTCGTTGGCCCCGCCGGCCGGGCACCGGGAGCCCGGCACCCCGTCGACGCCCGGTGCGGTGCCCGGGGCGTCGGGGCCCGTGCCGCCGGTGCCCCGGGCCGGTTCCAGCAGCACCGAGGGCCGCACCGGCACCGGGGTGGAGAGCACCTCGCCCGGCGGGCGGTACGGCCCCTGGGTGGACGACGAGCCGCAGGACGCCCGCCCGGTCGTCGACGCCGACCCCCTGACCGGTGCCGATCCCGTCTCCGATGCGGACCCCGCCGTGCAGCCCCCGGCCGGTCACCGGTGAACCGGCGCACCCGGCACCGCCGTTACCAGCCGCTGCACCTGGCGGGCTGGCTCTTCGCGGACCTGCTGTTGGTGCTGGCGCTGGTCGCGATGGGCGACCAGGGCGACCCGGTGAAGGCCGCCGAGGGGGCGCGGCCCTCCCCCGCGGCCCCGGCGGAAGGAGAGGCGAAGGAGAAGAAGGCGAAGCCGAAGGGTCCGCGCGCGGTGCACCGCACCCCCGTCAAGGTGTCCATCGCGGCGGCCCGCGGCGACACCGACCGGATCGTGCGGCGACTGCGCGAGGTCACCGCCCCGCACCGCGGCAAGCACGCCGCGTTCGTGCTGACCTTCGGCCACCACCGCGACCCGGGGTCCGGCGGGGAGTACGCCAACCGCGTCAACGCGCTGCTGGGCAAGGCCCGTCCGGACATGTTCGACGGCGCGACCACCCGCGACTTCTGGAAGGGCGGCGCAGCCGGCTCCGCCGATCTGGAGATCTACTTCTACACCTACTGACCCCGGCCCGCCGCCCCGCGCCCACCCGATCCGTCCGTCCACCCGATCCGTCCGTCCGTCCATCCGTCCTCCGTCCGACCCCCGCACCGGAACCGGACGACCACCGCAGCCGTCCCCACCAGCCGACCCCCCCGATCACCACGCCGCCCGGAGGTACCACGACCGTGCAGATCCTTCCCTTCTACCTCGTGTGCGACGAGTCGGGATCCATGAACGGGGACCCGCTCGACAGCATCAACACCGCGCTGCCCGAACTCCACCGCGAGATCAGCACCAATCCGACCGTCGCGGACAAGACCCGGTTCTGCCTCATCGGCTTCTCCGACGACGCGAAGGTCCTGCAACCCCTGGTGGACCTCAGCGACATCGACACCCTGCCGGCCCTCGCGGCCGGCGGACTCACCGTCTACGGGGAGGCGTTCCGCACCCTGCGCACCTGCATCGAGGCGGACGTGAACGGGCTCAAGGCCGAGGGCCACGACGTGTACCGACCCGTCGTGTTCTTCCTCTCCGACGGCGGGCCCACCGACGAGGACTGGCAGCAGGCACACAAGGAACTCATCCAGGCCCGCTACCGTCCCAACATCATCGCCTTCGGCATCGGCGAGGCGGACCGGCCGACCATCGGACACGTCGCCAACTTCCGGGCGTTCATGCAGCAGGACCAGAGCGTCTCCGCGGCCCAGGCGCTGCGCGAGTTCGCGGCCAGCCTCACCCGGTCGATCGTGCGCTCCGCGAGCAGCATCCCGGCGGACGGCAGCGGCGGGTTCAACCTCGCCGTGGACGAGACCGTGCCCGGGTTCACCACCGTCGCCCTCGACAAGCTCTGAGGCGGGCGACGTGCACCAGCAACCGGAGAACCCCCAGGAGTGGCCGGCCCCCGCCTCGGGCCCCGAGGACCCGGCGCACCCCACCCACCAGGGCCCCCCGGCGAGCACCGGGGACGCCCTCGACGAGACCTGGTTCAGCCTGCCGCCCGGGGTCGGCGCCGTCCCCTACCGGCCACCGGCGCAGCCGGCGCCCGCCCCGTCCGTCCCCGGGCAGGTGCGGGGGCCCGGCCCGCTGCCCCCGGCCGAACCCGAACCCGTGTCCGCGCCGGCGCCCGCGCCGGTGCGCGTCTCCGCACCCGCGCCCGTCTCCGCACCCGCGCCCGTCTCCGCGCCCGTCCCCGTCCCGGAGCCGGAAGGGGAGCCGGAGCCGGAGCCGGAGCCGGAACCGGCGGCCCCGCCCGAGGCCGCCGCCCCGGCGGGCGCGCCCGCGCCCGCGCCCCTCCCTCTCCTCGGCACCCCGCCGCACAGCGGGCCCAGGCCGCCGCTGTACCCGCCGGACCCGGGCGCGCTGCCCGGCGTGCGGGAGGACCTCGACGGGGCGGTGCTGCCCGACATCGTCGTGGACGGGGCCCGCTACGGGGCGCTCACCGTACGGGCCGCCTCGGTGCGCGGCGACTCGCACCGCTACGAGGGCGGGCCCCGGCAGGACGCGCTGGTGGTGTGCCGGATCGGCGGACCCGAGCCGGCACAGGGTCTGCTGCTGCTCGCCGTCGCGGACGGGGTGGGCTCGGCGGCGCGTTCGCACGTCGGCTCGCACGACGTGTGCCGGGGCATCGCGTTCTTCCTGGACCGCTACGCCGACCAACTCGCCGAGGCCCTGCGGCTCGTGGACGAACGGACCCTGGGGGCGCTGGTCAACTCGGCGGTCGGCAGCGTGGCCGAGGGACTCGCCCAACGTGCCGAGCAGGGCGGAGAGTCGCCGACCGGGCACGCCACCACCCTGCGCGGGCTGCTGGTGCCGCTGGACCCGACCGTGCGGCACCGCGGGTTCTTCGCGGTCGGCGACGGCGGCGCGGCCCGACTGCGCCGGGGCGCCTGGGAGGTCGACGTGTTCGGGGAGGGCCACGGCGGGTCCGGGGTCATCGACACCGGGACGGCGGCGCTGCCCGGGTCCCGGCTGGCCCGGTCGGAGGTCTTCGGCCCCGTCGAGGACGGCGACGTGCTGGTGCTCTGCACGGACGGGCTGTCCACCCCGCTCGCCGGCGACCCGGGGATGCGGGAGTTCCTGGCCGCGGCCTGGGGAGGCGGCGGCCCGGTGCCCGGGCCGGTCGACTTCCTCTGGCAACTCCAGTACCGGGTGAAGTCCTACGACGACGACCGCACCGCCGTGGTCCTGTGGGAGGGCCCGGGGGCATGAGCGAGGCAGACGGCGTGGACGTCCCGCTCGGCTCCCTGCCGGTCCGGGACCGGATCGGGGACGGCGGGCAGGGCGAGGTGTTCACCCTGTCCGACCGGCCCGCGGTGCTGTACAAGAGCTACCGCGACCCGCGGCGGGTCGACGGCGAGGCACTCGCCGCGCTGGTCGCCGTGCGCCGGGCGCTCGATCCGGCGCACCGGGACCGGCTGGACGCGGAGGCCGCCTGGCCGCTGTGCCGGGTGGTCGACGCGGGCGGGACGACCGGCTTCCTGATGCACCGGGCCCCCGCCACGATGACCTGGACCACGGGCACCGGGGACACCAAGCTGACCGAGTTGGCGTTCCTGCTCCGCCCGGCGAAGGCGGCCTGGCAGGCCGTGGTGCAACCGACGCCCGACGAGCGGTTGGCGCTGGCCGCGGCCCTGGTGGAGGCGGTGCTCCGGCTGCACACCATGGGCCTGGTCTTCGGCGACCTGTCGGCCGCCAACGTGCTGTGGACGGTGCGCCCCGAGCCCGCCGTGCACCTGCTGGACTGCGACGGGGCGCGGCTGGTGGGACGGGCGCCGGTGCTGGCGCAGGCCGACACCATCGACTGGGGCGACCCGAAGGCGCCGCCCGGCACGGTCACCGTCGACGGCGACCGCTACAAGGTCGCCCTCGCGCTGGCCCGCGTCCTCACCCGCGACCCGTACGCCGCCCCGGGCGCCCCGTTCACCCCGCTGCCGGGGGTGCTGGACGAGCGGCGGGAACAAGCGGTGCGCCGGCTGCTGGACCAGGCGGCCGGCCCGTACGGCTCCCGCCCCGACCTCGGACAGTGGCGGGTGGCGCTCGGCGGGCGGCAGCTCATCAAGCTGACGGCGGCCACCCCCGCGCCCCGACCGCCCGTGGACCGCAGCAAGTTCGACGGCATGCGCCGGCGCGGGACGATCAACCTGCGGGACTGAGCCGCGGCCGGCGGGCCCCCGGGCCCCGGGCCCGCCGCCCGGCCGCGTCACCCGTTCGCCGTCCCCGTGCGGCGGTGCGGCGCCCGGGCTGGTCGGCTGGAGGGGTGCGTCCCCTGCTGCCCGAACCCGTGCGCCGCGCCGCCGCCTGGTGCGTGGTGTTCCTGCTGGTCGCGGGGGTGGCCGCGGTCGGGATCTGGCTGTGCATCGTGTTCAAGACCGCGGTCACGCCGGTGCTGCTGGCGCTGCTGGGCACCGCCCTGTTGCGCCCGCTGTACCGGCGGCTGGTGGCGGCCCGGGTGAACACCTCGCTCGCGGCCGGCCTGACCTGCGCCGCGGTCCTCGCCGTGGTCGGCGGGGCGGTGTACATCGTGGTCGCCGCGCTGGTCGACTCGGGCCCGCAGATCGTCGACTCGCTGAAGGTGGCCAGCCGTTCCCTCAGCGAGTACTTCGGGGCCGCCGGCACCTCCCTGGACGACCTGGCGACCCATGCGAAGTCGCTGCTCGGCCGGTTCGGTTCGACGGCAGCCTCCGGGGTGATCACGGGGATCAGCGTGGTCGGAACGATGATCGCCACCGCAGTGCTGGCCCTGCTGCTGATCTTCTTCTTCCTCCGGGACTCCGGGCGGGCGCTCGCCGCGCTGCACTCCTTCGCGCCGGGCGGCAGCGGGCGCACCCTGGAGGCGATGGCCCGGCGCGCGTTCCGGGCCGTCGAGGGCTTCATGCGGGGCACCACGGTGATCGCGTTCATCGACGCCGTGTGCATCACCGTCGGCCTGCTGGTGCTGAAGGTGCCGGGCGCGGTCGGGCTGGGCGCGCTGGTCTTCGTCGGCGCCTACATCCCGTACCTGGGGGCGTTCATCTCCGGCGCGGTGGCGGTGCTGGTCGCCCTGGCCGACCGCGGTTTCGTGATCGCGCTCTGGGCGCTCGCGGTGGTCCTCGCGGTGCAGGTGTTGGAGGGGCAGGTGCTCCAGCCGGTCATCCAGAGCCGGACGGTGCAGATGCACCCGGCGATCGTGCTGTTGGCGATCACTGCGGGCGCCTCGGTGGCCGGCATCCTCGGCATGCTGCTGGCCGTGCCGCTGACGGCGGCGGCCTTCGGCGTGGTCGCCGAACTACGGGAGCACTACGGCGCCCCGGCCCCGCCCCCCGGTGCCGCGGGCGACGCACCCGAGTCCGGCACCTGACCCCTGGCGCGACCGCCGCTCACGCGGAGTCGTCGAGGAGGACGGGCGTCATCGCCCGGACCTTGCCGAAGTTCGGCGTGAACCAGTCCCGGCGGACCTCCCCGGTGTTCTTGTCGACGAAGACCACGATGTTGTCCGTCCGGCCGTACGCCGCCAGGCCGTCGACGTGGAACTCCCGCGCCCCCCACACCGGCAGGTAGTCCACGGCGTCCTCGTACCACTCGGGCGCGATGTACAACTCGCCGGAGACCGGCGGCGGATGCTCGGCGAAGTACGCCACCAGCAGGGCCCTGGCTTCGCGGGGGGTCAGCATGACGCCAATCTCGCACACCGGTCCGTCAGCCGCCGGGGTCGGGCCGGGGAAGCCGCAGCCGGGCGAGGGCCGATACGGGTGCCATCGGACCGCGCCCCGGCCGCCACCGAGGTGACCGGAGGCGGCCGGGGCGCGGTGGAGCCCGTCCGATCGGCCGCCGTCGCGGAAGCACGGGCTGACGAGGGCTCAGGCGGTGCCGAGGGCCATCCCGATCACCAGGCCGCACGCACCGCTGATCATCACGATCACCAGGACGCCGGCGTACCGCACGAGGGCGCCACGCGGACGTAGTCGGGTACGGGCGCGCCTCACCGGGGTGTGGAACACGCGGGACGACGACGGTCCTCCTCGTTGTCCGCGAGGACGTGGCACAACTCCGCGTGGAGGAGCTCTGCTTCGGAGGGGGACAGCCACAGGCCGGAGTCCCCCCGGTGCTCGCCGTTCAGCAGGACCATCAGCGGGAGCAGGTACCGGGTGCCGTCGGCATCCTCGATCCTGCGGGTGCGCTTGCTCGGGATGCGGTCCACGCGCCAACCGACGCCGGGGCTGTATCGCGGATCGGCCATCAGGGGGTCGCCTGCCCTTCTGTCACGAGAACTGGACAGGTGGACCATTCCACCGGTTGACCTGTCCAGTCAAGAAGGGCAAACGAAACAACCCCTGCCGAAACAGGGGTTGTTGGGGATCGGTCATGCGTTTTCAGCCAGCCTGGTCACTCCGGCTGCAGGGCGTACTCCTCGGTCCGCGCCCACCGTCCGGAGGGGGTCACGCCCACCTCGTAGGCCAGCGGCCTGCCCTCCGAGTCGTAGGAGACATGGCGCACCTCCGCGACCGCCTGCGGTCCGTCGAGTCCGAGGATGCGCAGCTCATCCTCGGTGGCGAGCCGTGCGCTCCACCAGTCGCGGCCGGTCTGCGGGCGCCGACCGGTCTGCATCTCCACATAACGGGTGGTGCCTTCGCGCACCCGCTCCCGCTGCAACAGGCGCGGCGCCGCCCCGGCCACCTCGGCGGTGAACCACGAAGTGGACATGGCCGATGCCCGATCGCCCTCACGGGTGACGCGCTGCCGCCGTGCGACGTTCGCTCCGGGCTCCACGTCGAGTGCGGTGGCGACGTCTTCCGGTGCGGCCGTCAGCTCCGCCGCAAGGATCTCGGCGTACTCGCCGGCCGTGTAGATGTTCCCCGTCGTCACGGCGGTGCGGTACCGCTCGCCGGCGCTGCGTGCCAGCGGCACGCGCGGTTGGACCGTGGTCCCCACGCCCTGTCGGGAGGCGATCAAGCCCTCCTGGCGGAGTACCTGAAGGGCCCGGACGATCGTCGGGCGGGAGACGTTCCATCGGTCCGTCAGCTCACGTTCGCTCGGCAGGCTGTCGCCCGCGCCGAGTTCGCCTCGCACGATGCGGCCCCGGATCTCCGACGCGATCTGTTCGTACTTCGGCAGTGCCATGGTTCGGGCGCCCCTTGGTAGTTGGCCAGTTGACTTGTCCAGTGGTCATGTTGCCCCACCGCCCCTGGGGGAGCCAAGCCGCTGTCCCGCCGTGCACCCGCCGCTCGTGCCCTACGACGCGTCCGTGCCCGCCGGCTTCGCCGGCCCCTCGGACAGCTCGAACCAGATGGTTTTGCCCTCGCCCCGGGGCTCCACGCCCCAGGTGTCGGCGAGGAGTTCCATCAGCACCAGGCCCCGCCCGGAGGACGCCAGTTCGCCGGGCTCGCGCCGGTGCGGCAGGTCGTCGCTGGTGTCGGTGACCTCCACCCGCAGCGCACGGCGGCCCGGTTCGCCGGTCACCTCCGCGGCGAGCACCGCGTCCCCGTCCGTGTGCACCAGCACGTTGGTGACCATCTCGGAGACCATCAGCACCGCCGAGTCGACCTGCTCGCGGTCCGTCCAGTCGTGCAGCAGCTCCCGCAGCTGCTGCCGGGCCGCTGCGATCCGCTGCGGCTCGGCCTGGGCCACCATGAGGTGGGTGCGGCGGGTCGGGGTGGTCGGCTCGGGGTGCTCGCAGCGCAGCAGCAACAGGGCGATGTCGTCCTCGCGGCGGTCCGCCAACGGGCCCGTGGTGTAGTACGAGGACGGGCCGTGCACCGCCTGCACCAGGCCGTCCGCCAACTCCTCCAGGCTGTCGCCCGCGTACTCCTCCAGGATGGTGCGGAGGCGGGCCCAGCCGGTGTCCCAGTCGTGGCCGCCGGTCTCGATCAGCCCGTCCGTGCAGAGCAGCAGGGTCTCGCCGGGCTCCAGCACCATCCGGGTGGTCGGGTAGTCGGCGTCCGGGTCGACGCCGAGGGGCAGCCCGCCGGCCGTCGAGTGCTGCAACACCGTGCCGTCGACCATCCGCACCGCCGGCTCCGGGTGCCCGGCCCGGGCGATCTCCAGCTCACCGGTGCGCGGGTCGACCTCCACGTACAGGCAGGTCGCGAAGCGGGTCTCGGCCACGTCCCCGGGGGGCGCCGGGCCGGTCGCCCCGTACGGGACGGCGTCCGTCAGCCCGGACAGGAACCGTCCGGCGCGGGACAGCACCGCGTCCGGGCGGTGCCCCTCGGCGGCGTAGGCGCGCAGTGCCACCCGCAGCTGGCCCATCAGCCCGGCCGCCCGCACGTCGTGCCCCTGCACGTCCCCGATGACCAGGGCCAGCCGCCCGGACGGCAGCGCGATGACGTCGTACCAGTCGCCGCCGACCTGGAGCCCGCCGCCGGTGGGGACGTACCGGGCGGCCAGCCGCACGCCCGGCACCGCGGGGCCGAGGGTGGGCAGCATCGAGCGTTGCAGCCCGTCCGTCAGCTCCCGCTCGTTCTCCGCCGTGCCCGCCCGGGACAGCGCCTGGCCCAGCATCCGCGCCACGGTCGTCAGCACGGAACGCTCGTCGGGCGTGAACGTCACCTCGTACGAGAACGCGGCCATCCACGCCCCGATGGTGCGGCCCGCCACCACCAGCGGCAGGAACGCCCAGGACTGCCGGGCGAAGGGTTCGGCGAGCCGCCAGGCCGTGGGGTAGGTGCGCCGGTAGTCCCCGGGGGTCGACAGGTACACGGCCCGCCCGGTCCGCACCACCTGCGCGGCCGGGTAGTCGGTGTCCAGCGGCATCGCCGCGAAGGGGCCCTCGGCGCCGGGGGCGTGCCCGTGGTGGCCGATGACGGTCAGGTGGTCGCCGGTCACCCCGAACACCGCGAGCCCGTCCGGGGTGAACCCGGGCATCGACAGCCGGGCCGCCACCCGCAGCACCTCCGCCGTGGACCGGGCCTCGGCCAGGGCCCGCCCCGCGTCCAGCAGGAACGCCTCGCGGGAGCGGCGCCAGTCGCCGGTGACGGCGGAGCGGGCGGCGGCGCCGGGCGGCTGCTCGCCGATCTCCTGGAGCACCCCGAACAGCTCGTAGGAGCCGGTCTCGGGGTGGAAGACGGGCTTGGAGCGGCTGCGCACGGTGCGCACCACCCGGCCCCGCTCGTCCATGATCCGCAGCCGTGCCTCGGCCAGCGAGTCCTCGGTGACGGCGAGCCGGACGATGCCGTCGATCTCGTTCCAGTCGACCGGGTGGAAGCGGGCCCGCACCCGGTTCTCGTGGACGGTGGTGGCCACCGGGGGCCAGCCGAGCAGCCGGGCGGCCTCGGCGTCGAGGGTCACGACCCCGGCTGCGGTGTCCCAGTGCCAGAGCCCGGTGCGCAGCGTCCTCAGCGCCTCCTCGGCCGCGGGCAGGGCGGCGGGCCGGGGCTCTTCGGTGCACATTGCCCCACTGTAGGAATATCCGATGGAAAAAGGCCACCTCATCCGGAAACCCGTGCGTTCCCGGTGGGTCGCCGCACCGGTGCCGGTTACCCCGGGTAGCCCCGAGGGGTAAAGCCGTCGGGGGATCTTGGGCCCGGACGGTAACCTTGACGGGCCCGGCACGTACCCCGTCAAGACTTGGATGAACCACGATGCATCGGTACAGGTCCCACACCTGCGGCCAGCTCCGCGCCTCCGACGTCGGCACCGACGTCCGGCTGAGCGGCTGGCTGCACAATCGGCGCGACCTGGGCGGCATCCTCTTCATCGATCTGCGCGACCACTACGGGATCACCCAGCTCGTCGCCCGGCCGGGCACCCCCGCCGCCGAGGCCCTGGACAAGTTGACCAAGGAGACCGTCGTCCGCGTCGACGGCAAGGTCGTCTCCCGCGGCGCCGACAACGTCAACCCCGAGCTGCCGACCGGCGAGGTCGAGATCGAGGCCGTCGAGGTCGAGGTCCTGGGCGCCGCCCAGCAGATCCCGTTCACCATCAACGCCGAGGACGGGGTCAACGAGGAGAAGCGCCTGGAGTACCGCTTCCTCGACCTGCGCCGCGAGCGGATGCACCGCAACATCATGCTGCGCACCGCGGTCATCGCCGCGATCCGCCACAAGATGACGGCCCTCGGCTTCAACGAGATGGCGACCCCGATCCTCACCGCGACCTCCCCCGAGGGCGCCCGCGACTTCGTCGTCCCGTCCCGGCTGCACGCCGGCCGCTTCTACGCGCTGCCGCAGGCCCCGCAGCAGTTCAAGCAGCTGCTGATGATCTCCGGCTTCGACCGCTACTTCCAGATCGCGCCCTGCTTCCGCGACGAGGACGCCCGCGCCGACCGCTCGCCGGGCGAGTTCTACCAGCTCGACGTGGAGATGTCCTTCGTCGAGCAGGAGGACGTGTTCCAGCCCATCGAGAAGCTGATGACGGAGCTGTTCGAGGAGTTCGGCGGCGGCCGTCACGTCACCTCGCCGTTCCCGCGCATCCCGTTCCGCGAGGCGATGGCGAAGTACGGCTCCGACAAGCCGGACCTGCGGGCCCTGCTGGAGCTGGTCGACATCACCGACGTCTTCGAGGGCTCCGAGTTCAAGGCGTTCGCCGGCAAGCACGTGCGCGCCCTGCCGGTGCCGGACGTCTCCGCCCAGCCCCGCAAGTTCTTCGACCAGCTCGGCGAGTACGCCGTCGAGCAGGGCGCCAAGGGCCTGGCCTGGGTGCGGGTCGCCGAGGACGGTTCGCTGACCGGCCCGATCGCCAAGTTCCTCACCGAGGAGAACATGGCCGAGCTGACCAAGCGGCTCGCCCTCGCCCCCGGCCACGCGGTGTTCTTCGGCGCCGGCGAGTACGACGAGGTCTCCAAGATCATGGGCGCGGTCCGCGTCGAGGCCGCCAAGCGCGCCGGCCACTTCGAGGAGAACGTCTTCCGCTTCTGCTGGATCGTCGACTTCCCGATGTACGAGAAGGACGAGGAGACCGGCCGCATCGACTTCTCCCACAACCCGTTCTCCATGCCCCAGGGCGGCATGCAGGACCTGGAGGAGAAGGACCCGCTGGATATCCTGGCCTGGCAGTACGACATCGTCTGCAACGGCGTCGAGCTGTCCTCCGGCGCGATCCGCAACCACGAGCCGGACGTCATGATCAAGGCGTTCGAGATCGCCGGCTACGACCGCGAGACCGTCGAGCAGGAGTTCGCGGGCATGCTCCGCGCCTTCCGCTTCGGCGCGCCGCCGCACGGCGGCATCGCCCCGGGCGTCGACCGGATCGTGATGCTCCTCGCCGACGAGCCCAACATCCGCGAGACCATCGCCTTCCCGCTCAACGGCAACGCCCAGGACCTGATGATGGGCGCCCCCACCGAGCTGGACGAGACCCGCCTGCGCGAGCTGTACCTCACCATCCGCAAGCCCCAGCCCAAGTAGTCCCGCCGGCCGGACGGCCACCGCGACGGGCCCGTGACCACACCCCAGACAGGGGGCTGGTCACGGGCCCGTCGTGCGTGCGGCACCCCCCGCTACCGTGACGGCATGACCTCCGACTCCGTCTCCCCCGCCGAGCTGGCCTCCCTGGCCAAGGCCGAGTTCGCCTTCCCCGGCCCGCTGCGTGACCAGCTCGTCGCGGCGATCCTGGACGGCTCCAAGACCACGACGACCGGGCTCGTCGTGGAGTACGAGCACGACGGGGACCCCCTGCCGGAGGTCGGCGACCGTTCGGTGGTCGTCGACTCGGACGACCGCCCGGTCGCGGTCATCGAGGTGACCGGGGTGCGTGTGGTCCCGCTGGGGCAGGTGGACCTCGCCCACGCGGTGGACGAGGGGGAGGGCGACACCAACGCGGCCGGGTGGCGGACCTCCCACGAGGGCTACTGGCACGGCGAGGAGTTCCGCGCGGCCCTGGGCGACCCGGGATTCACCGTGGACGACGGGACGCCGGCGGTCCTGGAACGCTTCCGCCTCGTCGCCGACCTCCGGCCCAGGGACTGACCGGGTCCGGAGCGCCACCGGTGGGTTCACCTGTGTGAGTCCCGTGCAAGCCTTCTGACCTCGTTTCATCGGATGGTGCCAACAGCAGCACGATCCGTGCGGAGTTCTGAACTCCCGGTCCTAGCCTCGCGGGCATGTGCATCCCCCACACCACCCACCCCTTCGCCGATGGCCCGGCCCAGGAGTGCTTCGAAGCACTCGCCCGCCGCGCTCACCGGAACGACGAAACCCTTCGCCTTGAGTTCATCGACGGAAGGATCGTGGAGAAACCCATGGCGGACGGTGTACACGGGCGGATCGTCCAATGGCTCACCGAACGGTGCTTTGACCACCACCCCCATGGGTGGCTGCACTCCGACCAGGGCGTCAGGCTGACGACCTGCCCCCAGGGCAACGCCCGCCCGGACGGGTTGCTCGCGCCGACGGACACCTTCGTCGGCCAGGGCGAGTGGGCCTCCGCCGACGGCGTCCTCATGGTCGTGGAGGTCACCTCCGCCGATCCGAAGACCACCGACCGGGACCGGGTCGAGAAGCCCCGCGCCTACGCGGAGACCGGCCTCCCGGTCTACCTGCTGATCGACCGGGGCACCCACGAGGTCAAGGTGCACTCCCTCCCGGACGGGGTCCGCTACGAATCCGTGCTGACCGTGCCCTTCGGCAAGACGGTGCCCCTCCCCGACCCGGTCGGCTTCGACCTGGACGCCGAACCGCTGACGGGATGGGTGGGCTGATCCGCACTCGGACGCGAGGAAAAGGGCCGGGCGGGGCCGTCTCGTCCGATTCCGCCACTTCCGCGTTCCCGCAGGGACACGGGCAGGGGAGCGAAAGTACGCCGAGGAGGACGAGGAGCCCGTCCTGAGTGACGAGGCGACCGGGCGCCCGGCCGCGACAGCCGTGTGGGCCGCTCCCTCCGAGGAGGCGTTCACGCAGGCAGGGCGCGCAAGGAACGGCCGGTGGCGGCTCCAGTAGGGCACGGTTCCACGGGAGGTCCGTCGGGTTCACGCGGTTTCCTCTGCTTCGGCGTCGGCTTCGACTCGATGGAGCCGTTCCCCTCCGCGTGCGAGCAGGGTGTGGAGGGGAGCGCTGGGACAGGCGTACCGGTCCACGGGCCCGGCCCAGTGAGCTCGGCCGAGCCGGAGGGGGAGACCGGGGCGGGGCACACCGAGGTAGTACCCCGCTCCCAGGTGTTCGACCTGCGGCATTCGATGCGGGAGCCAGGCTCCGCACGCGGTGAGCACGTAGGTCTGCCGGGTGATGCGGTCGGTGAAGACGGGCCCGCCGCCCAGGGCGCTGCGCAGGACGGCGGCTGCCCGGGCGTCGTCGGTGGCAGCGGTGGCGACGCGTACCAGGTCGCAGGGGATGCGGACGGCGTCGAAGGTCCGTCCGCAGGTGAGCAGGGCCACTCCACGCGTCCCCCATTCGGTGAGGGCGGTGGACGGGTTCCCGGCGGCGAGCAGCAGCCAGCGGGTGAGGGCCTCCGTGTCCGGCCGGGGCATCAACGGCGAGTTCATCAGACGCTCCCGACGGGGATGCTGGTCACGCTCACGGCTTCCTCGGCACGTCGATGACCCGACGAACCGCCGGGCATCGGTGCCGTTGTCGTCCGGGACGGGTGCTTGGTCCGTGGTGGGCATGGGGCGCTCCCCCTGTGGTTCACGAAGGGTGTTCAATGGGACACCCTCGGCCATGGTCGGAAAGAGCCTGGCGTTCAGGAGGCGTCACTTCTACCCCCATTCCTCCCTCGTTTCTTATGGGCGGAGTTGACGCTTCACCTCGGATCGCCCTCGCTTCTCCCCCGGTTTCTTTGGAGACCTCTTTCAGGGGCAAGTAGCCCAAGACAGGAGAGCTAGCATCGGCGCGGACCATCCGGCTGTGGGAAGAGGAGGCATGGTGCGAACACTGTTCCGGTACCTGCTGGATGAACGGGAGTGGCGTACTCATGGCGCGTTTCTTGCCGCGTTCGCACCAGTGGCCCATCAACTCGGCCTGACCGGCATCGAGCCCGCTTCAACCACTTTCGAAGCGTGGTACTACGGAAAACGACGCCCTCAGAGGGATGCCCGCAGAGTCTTGGTCGAGATGCTCGGCTACAGCATCGACCAGCTGTGGGCAGAAGTGCCCGAGGGAGCCCATGGGTTCCTCGTCGTTCCCGGTGCTTCAGCAGCCGATCCCGACGGGGACTTGAGCGAGATGAAAAGGACGGGTGCAATGGCCGCGCGAAGGGCGAGGGACTTTGTTCTTGGGGCTGAACGGACCCGAGTCGGAGAGGAGACGATCGGGTTCCTCGACGATGAGGTAGCCTGACTCGTTGCTGAGTATCCACGTGTGCCACTGGCAGACGTCTGGGAGGATCTGGCGGCTGCGCAGGACGACGCATTTCGCCTGCTGGAAGGCGGTCGGCTGCGCCCCACCCAGCTTCGGGATTTGCACTTCAAGGCTGCGGTGCTGTCGTTCCTGATGGCCAAGGGCAGTAACGACATGGGTGACCCCAAGACTGCGATGATGCAGGCAAGAGCAGCGCTGGCGTGCGCTGCCGACGCCGAGCATCCCGGACTGATGGCATTGGCGAACGGGCTCAAATCACTGATCGCGTACTGGGCTGACCGACCCGAGGACGCTGTGCATTTCGCCCGCCAGGGAGGTGCCCACGCATCGGCGGGCCGAGGCACGGTCGGCCTGTGGATGCTTGGTCTGGAGGGCCGTGCGGCTGCGCTCCTGGGTGACACTGAGACGGTCAACGCAGTGGCCCGGGCGGCTGACGAACAGCGTGATCGTGTGGTGCCCGATGACTTGGATGCACTGGGCGGGCTTCTCACCTATCCGGCGGCCAAGCAGCTGTACTACACGGTCGAGGCCGAAGTGCTCCTGGGCCGTGGCGACGACCGTCTGTCCGCTGAGGCGGCCCGGGCCGTTCGAGAGTTCAGCGATTCCGGTTCCGCGCACTGGGCCTTCGGCGATTTGGCCGGAGCCCAATGCAACCATGCTCTGACCCATCTGTACGCCGGAGAGCTGGAGGGGGCGGCAGCAGCGATCCGACCGGTACTGGACCTGCCTGTGAACCAGCGCAACAACGGCATCGTCGTCTCGGCTGCCCGCGTGCGCCGAGCCCTGTCCAAGGGAACCCTTGGTGATGCGGCCGTGGCCAGGGAACTGCGTGAGGAGATTGCGCAGTACGGGTCCGGCCGTCTCGCTCTGCCGCGCGGATAGGGTGCCTCCGTGTACCCAGTCAGCCGACACGGCCAGCGTTTGGAGCTCCGCGAAACGGACCCGGCCGACGTGGACTCCGTCTTCGCGATCTACGGGGACCCCGGAGCCACGGAACACCTGTCGTTCACTCCCCGGACCCCGGTTGACGTTCGGGCGATCGTGCACCGGGCCATCACCTCCGCAAGAGCGGCCCCCCGCTCCGAGTACGCGCTTGCGGTCGTGGAACGGGACGGCGGACAGCTGGTGGGGGTCGGGCGCCTGGCCTCCGACCCCCACCAACAAGGGGCAGCCACCACCGGCTTCGCTCTGCGCCGCGAGTCCTGGGGGATCGGCTACGGGACCGAGATGCTCCGCCTGTTGCTCGCCACCGCGTTCGAGGACCTCGGGCTGCACCGGGTCTGGGGCGCGCGTTCCCCCCTCAACGAGGCGTCCGCCAGGACCATGCGGGCCGTGGGCATGTCCGAGGAGGGGATCATCCGCGAGCACGTGATGAAGGACGGACGGTGGCGGGACTCCGTGGTGCACGCCATCCTCGACCGTGAGTGGACCGCTGCCCACTAGCCGGACGCCGGACGCCGGGACCGGTCACCCCGCCTCGCTCGGGTGGCGGACCTGTGGGCACCGAACGCCCGAGGGGCGCGCCGAACGTCCGGCGCGCCCCTCGGGCGTACGTCGACCAACCGGCGGTGAGTGCTACTCGCCGCCGCCGAACCGCTCCCGGAAGCCCTCCAGGTCCTCGTCCGTGATCTTGGCGAAGAGGACCGGCGGCACCGTGAACGGGGTGCCCGCCGGGACCGCGTCCAGGGCGGTGGCCTCCGCCGGGGTGACCCAGGGCGCGGTGTCGCCCTCCAGGGCGAAGACGCCCCGTAGGGCCTTCGCCGTCGCCGGGACGAGCGGCTCGGACACCACCGCGTACAGCCGGATCAGGTTCATCGCGGTGCGCAGCGTCAGCGCCGCCGCGTCCTGGTCGGTCTTGATCTCCAGCCAGGGGGACTTCTCCTCCAGGTAGGAGTTGCCCGCCGACCACAGGGCGCGCAGCGCCGCCGCGGCCTTGCGGAACTGGAGCGCCTCCATCTGCTCCTCGTACTCGGCGAGCAGCCGGGCGATCTCCTCGCCGAGCCGCTGCTCGGCCTCGCCCGGGGCGCCGCCCGCCGGCACCGCGTCCCCGAAGCGCTTCTTCGAGAAGGACAGCACCCGGTTGACGAAGTTGCCCAGGGTGTCGGCGAGGTCCTTGTTCACCGTGGCGGTGAAGTGCTCCCAGGTGAACGAGGAGTCGTCGGACTCGGGGGCGTTGGCGATCAGGAAGTACCGCCAGTAGTCCGCCGGCAGCACGTCCAGGGCGGCGTCCGTGAACACGCCCCGCTTCTGCGAGGTGGAGAACTTGCCGCCGTAGTAGGTGAGCCAGTTGAACGCCTTGACGTAGTCGACCTTCTTCCACGGCTCCCGCACGCCCAGCTCGGTGGCCGGGAACATCACGGTGTGGAACGGGACGTTGTCCTTGGCCATGAACTGGGTGTACCGGACGGTGTCGTCGGCCTCGTACCACCACGACTTCCAGTCCCGGGTCTCGCCGGCGGGGGCCGCGTCGGCCCACTCCTTCGTCGCGGCGATGTACTCGACGGGCGCGTCGAACCAGACGTAGAACACCTTGCCCTCGGCGGCCAGCTCCGGCCAGGTGTCCGCCGGGACGGGCACGCCCCAGTCGAGGTCACGGGTGATCGCCCGGTCGTGCAGGCCCTCGGTCAGCCACTTGTGGGCGATGGACGAGGCCAGCTGCGGCCAGGCGTCGCCGACCTCGGCGATCCACGCCTCCACCTCGGGCTGGAGCTTCGACTGGAGCAGGAACAGGTGCTTGGTCTCGCGCACCTCCAGCTCCGTGGAGCCGCTGATCGCCGAGCGCGGGTCGATCAGGTCGGTGGGGTCCAGCACCCGGGTGCAGTTCTCGCACTGGTCGCCGCGGGCCTTGTCGTAGCCGCAGTAGGGGCAGGTGCCCTCCACGTACCGGTCCGGCAGGAACCGGCCGTCGGCCGGCGAGTACACCTGCCGGATCGACCGCTCCTCGATGAACCCGTTCTCGTGCAGCTTCCGCGCGAAGTGCTGGGTGATCTCCACGTTCTGCGCCGAGGAGCTGCGGCCGAAGTAGTCGAAGGCCAGCTCGAAGCCGTCGTACACGGCCTTCTGGGCCCCGTGGGCCCGCGCGCAGAACTCGTCCACGGGCAGTCCCTGCTCCTTGGCGGCCAGCTCCGCGGGGGTGCCGTGCTCGTCGGTGGCGCAGATGTAGAGGACGTCGTGGCCGCGCTGGCGCAGGTACCGGGAGTACACGTCCGCCGGGAGCATGGACCCCACCATGTTGCCCAGGTGCTTGATCCCGTTGATGTACGGAAGGGCGCTGGTGATGAGGTGTCGAGCCATCGGGGGCTGCTCCCAGGTCGCGGTGCGGTGGTGTGGTCTTCCGACCGGGCCGGTCACCGGGCCTCGTGGCCCCGTCCGGCGGGGTGCGGAATCCACAAATCGTATCCGACGGGCAGGGGCGCCCCGCGCGGAGATTTCCGCGCGGGGCGCCCCTGGGACCCGCCGGTGGTGCGGGTGCGCGGACGGGCCGTGCTCAGCCCCGGCGGGCGGCCAGCCAGGCGGGCAGCGCCGAGAGCAGCCCCTCGTACACCTGCTTGTCGGTGAGCTCGCGGGGCGCGGGCCCCGCGTGGAAGAAGCCGGTGTGCTCGGCGGTCAGCTTCCGCAGGTAGTCGAAGCCCTTGCCCTCGTGCTCGCCGAAGGCCACGAAGTGGAAGAACAGCGGCAGCCGGGCCGCTGCGGCCAGTGCCTCGCTCGCCACGCCCTTGGCGTCCGGCGGCCCGTCGACCTGGAACACCACCAGCGCCGGCTCGGTCGCCCCGGACTTCTCGTAGTGGGCGACGACCTCCTCGATCGCCGCGTGGTAGGCGGTGCGGCCCATCCGTCCGGCCGCCTCGTGCAACTCGTCGACCTTGCCCTCGTACGAGGAGAGTTCCAGTTCCCCGGTGCCGTCCACCTCGGTGGAGAACAGCACGACGGGCACGGTGGCCGTCTCGTCCAGGTGCGCGGAGAGCGCCAGCACCTGCTCGCCGAGGCCCTGCGCGGAGCCGTCCTTGTAGTACCCGCGCATGGAGCCCGAACGGTCCAGCACCAGGTACACCCGCAGCCGGGCGCCCGCCAGGCCCTGCTTGCGCAGCGCCGCCCCGGCGGCCTTGTACCCGGTGACCAGCCCGGGGGCCCGGGTCTTCACCCGGGCCAGGCTCCAGGCGGGCTTCGCCGGGGTCTCGGGCGTGGTCTCCGCGACCGTCTCCGGTTCCGCGACCGTCTCCGGTTCCGCGACCGCGGTCGGCTGCGGGGCCACGGGCTGCGGCGTGACCTCGGGCGTCTCCTCGGTGGTCGCGACCGTCTCCGGGACCCCGGCCGCCCCGGTGGGGGCGGTGACGGGTTCGGCGCCGGGCTTGTCGGCGGGGACGGGGGCCGCGGGTTCCCGCTGCTCGGTCTCCCGCTCGGGGTGCGGCTCCGTGCGCGCGGGCGCCGCGGTGCCGGTGCCCGCGCCGGCGCTGGTGGCGTCCGGACCCGGCTCGGGGGTCGGCAGCGGGTCGGGCTCGCCGGCGGGTGCCGGGATCGTCGGCTTCGCCTCCGCGCCGGCCGGCGGAGCCGGGGGCGCCGCCGGCGCGCCGGGCTGCGCCGGAACCGAGGCGGACGCGCTCCGGCCCTCCTCAGCGGAACCGTTCCGCCCCGACTCCGCAGGGCGGGCCACGCTCACGTGGTCGAACGCGGCGGAGACCAGCTCGTCCGCGACCGAGGACTGCACGGGTACCCGGGCCTCGGCAGCGGCGCCGGTGTCGGCCGGCTCGGCCGCCGCCGTCGACGCCGCGGAGGCGGTCGCCGAGGAGGGGACGGACTCCGTCGCCGTGTCCGACGCGCCCGGGGCGTCCGAGGCGCGCGCCGGCTCGCTCGCCGGGGCGGGCACGGTCCCCGCCGCCTCCGTGCTTCCGGCGCTTCCGGCGCTCGCCGTGGCCCCTTCGTCCGTGGTGGTCCCGGCGCCGGAATCCGTGGTGCCCCGGGCGCCCTCGGTGCCCTCGGTGGACGACTGCGGCGCGTCCGCCGCGGCGTCCTGCGCCGGGCCTTCCGCCTTCTTCGACCGACCGAACACGCCCCGCAGCCGATTCAGAATGCCCATGTGCGCAACCCTTCAGATGAGTTGTTCTGTTAATCCCTGGCCAGGACGGCTACGTAAGGTTAGCCAAACGCCCGCACGATCACGGGCCGACCCACCCCGACGGCCCAACGCCGCCCCTCGGCCTCCCCGGCAGGTTCACCCCTCGTTCACGTTTCGGTCCACCCCCCGGCGGGGGAACCGCCTAGGTTCACGCCGTACGCACACCGATCCGGAGACACCCGAGAAGGGGAGCGAGACGTGCGCAGAATGCTGCCGTTGATCACCACTCACCCGGGCGGCCGATCCGCCCTGACCTGCCGCTTCCGCTGCGGCGACGCCTGTTTCGGAGAGGTGCCGAACACCAGCGGGAACGCGTACGCGGGCGATGTCATCGCCGCGGCCGTGAGCCGCCGGGCCCTGATGCGGACCACGGCCGTGGTGACCGTCGCCGCGGCGGCCGGCGGCGCCCTGCTCGGCCCGGGGGCGCCCGCGGCGCAGGCCGCCGGCGCACCGCCGGCCGGGGCACCCGGGCGGCGCCCCCCGCGCGACCGGGCCGCCCGCGGCCTGCGGTTCGCGCCGGTGGCGCCCAACCTCGACGACCGGGTCACCGTCCCCGAGGGGTACGCGCAGAACGTGGTGATCCGCTGGGGCGAGCCGATCCTGCGGGGCGCGCCGGCCTTCGACCCGGAGCGCCAGACCGCCGCCGCGCAGGCCGGCCAGTTCGGCTACAACAACGACTTCCTCAGCCTGCTGCCGCTGCCCCGGGAACGGGACCGCCAGCTGTTGGTGGCCAACCACGAGTACACCGACGAGGTGCTGATGTTCCGGGGCTACGACCCGGAGCGGCCGACCCGCGAGCAGGTGGAGATCGCCTGGGCGGCGCACGGGCTCTCGGTCGTGGTGGTGGAGGGACAGCGACGCACCGGGCGGTTGGGCGCGGTGCCCCGCCACCCGTTGAACCGCCGGCTCACCATGACCAGCGCGTTCCGGCTGGCCGGCCCGGTCGCGGGCGACCCGCTGGTGCGCACGCACGCCGACCCGCGGGGCACCACCGTCCTGGGCACCCTCAACAACTGTGCGGGCGGCGAGACCCCGTGGGGGACGACCCTGCACGGCGAGGAGAACGTCAACCAGTACTTCGGCCACGCGGACCGGGTGACCGAACCGGTGGCCGCGGCCCGGTTGAAGCGGTACGGGTTCAAGAGCGGTGCCTCGGAGCGCAAGTGGGAACGGTTCGACGACCGCTTCGACCTGGCGAAGGAGCCCAACGAGGCGAACCGCTTCGGTTGGGTGGTGGAACTGGACCCGTACGACCCGGACTCCACGCCCCGCAAGCGCACCGCGCTCGGCCGGTTCAAGCACGAGGCCGCGCAGCCCCGGCTGACCCGGGACGGCCGGCCCGTCGTCTACATGGGGGACGACGAGCAGTTCGACTACTTCTACAAGTTCGTCTCCTCCAAGCGCCGCATGCGCGGTGAGAGCCGCACCGCGCACGCGCACAACCTGACGCTGCTGGACGAGGGCACCCTGTACGTGGCCAGGCTGACGGGCGACTCGCCGGCGGCGGAGGTCGACGGCAGCGGCACGCTCCCCGCGGACGGCCGCTTCGACGGCGGCGGCGAGTGGATTCCGCTGGCCACCGCGGGCCCGGGCGGGCGGGCCGTCTCGCACGTGCCGGGGATGAGCGCCGCGGAGGTGTACGTCTTCACCCGGCAGGCCGCGGACCGGGTGGGCGCCACCAAGATGGACCGGCCCGAGGACGTGGAGCCGTCCCCGCACACCGGCAAGGTGTACGTGGCGCTCACCAAGAACTCCGACCGGGGCAAGCCCGGCAAGCCGGGCGCGGACGAGGCCAACCCCCGCAACGGCAACAAGCACGGGCAGGTGCTGGAGCTGACCGAGCACGGCAACCGGCCGGAGGCCACCCGCTTCGGGTGGAACCTGTTCCTGGTGGCGGGCGACCCGGCGGACCCGGCGACGTACTTCGCGGGCTTCCCCAAGGACCGGGTCTCGCCGATCTCCTGCCCGGACAACCTCGCCTTCGACCCGCACGGCAACCTGTGGATCTCCACCGACGGGAACGCGCTCGGCTCGCAGGACGGCTTGTTCGGCGTGGCGACGGACGGGGAGCGGCGCGGTGAGTTGAAGCAGTTCCTCACCGTGCCGAACGGCGCGGAGACCTGCGGCCCGGTCATCCAGGAGCGGCGGGTGCTGGTGGCCGTGCAGCACCCGGGCGAGGTGGACGGGGCGAGCGTGGAGCGTCCGGCCAGCACCTGGCCGGACGGCCCGGGCCGGATCGTGCGGCCCGCGGTGGTCGCGGTGTGGCGTGCGGACGGCGGTGCCGTGGGCGGCTGAGCCCGGCGCCCGCCCCGGTGGCCGGAGGTCCGGCCGGGCCTTCGCGGCTCGGGGCAGCCGGGGTGGGCGCCCGTCCCCGTCGGGGCCGGGCGCCCACCGCCCCCGCCCCTCCAGCGCCCGTTCCGGCCCCCGTCCGGGCGAGCTCACCGGTAGCGGATCACCCGCACCCCGCACTCCCGCAGCGACTCAAGGCCGCTGAACGTCCGCGCGGAGCCGTCCACCAGGCCCACGGCGCCCTCCGCCGTGCGGAACCCGGTCAGCAGCACCCCGGTCGACGGGCGGCCCCGCCCGTCCAGCCGGCGCACCCACACCAGGGCCCGGCCGCCCGGCGACAGCGCCGCCAGGGATGCGACCGCCTCGGTCGCCGTCGCGTGTTCCGTCACCGACGACACCCCGCCCAGCTCCGCGAGCGTGGGCGCGAACCAGGCCGCCCGCCCCGGCCGGGGCACCGGGCCCGCCGGGCCGCCGCGGTCCCAAGCGGTGAAGTGGCCCCACGGATCGGAGTTCGGCAGCAGGAACGGCTCCTGGGCGTCCTTCGGCACCACCAGCGCCGCGTCCACCATCGACTCCCGCCAGTCACCGGTGCGCAGGAACGACGCGGTGTCGCAGGCGAACAGCCAGCCGCGGGCCGTCTCGTCCGCCGGATCGGGCGCCACCAACTCCACCGGCTCCGACCAGGACGCGCGCAGCCACTCCTCGGCCTTGCGGCGAGCCGTCGCGAAGTCGGGCGCGGGCGTCGCGCCCGACCCCGCGGGACGCACCCGCGCGAACGTCAACTCCCGCACGCCGAGGGTGTCCAGCCGGCCGAGTCCGCCCGTCATCCCGTCCAGGAAGACGACGTTCCCCCCGTCGTTGAGCGCGTACAGCAGGTGTCCGCTGGCCTCCGCACCCCCCGCCTCGCGCCGGATCCAGACCACGCCCCGGGTGCCGGGACCGGATTCCTTCGCCCGGCGCACGACCTCGTCCCAGTCCGCACAGCGAAGCGCCACCGCGCCCGGGAAGTAGCGGAGCAGCAGGTTCCACCAGCCGGGTGCCTCGTGCACCGCTCGCCACGGCAGCGGTGTCGACGGGGCGCCGCCGGATACCTGCGCGGCGACCGTGACCACGCAGCCCCGGGCGTTCAAGCGACGGGCACGGGCCTCCGGTTGCCGCGCCTGTGGGGGGCCGGGGTAGCAGGCGGCGTCCCCGAACGGATCGTCGGACGCCGGGTGGAACGGCTCTCCCCCGTCCTTCGGCACCACCACGGAGGAGGCCAGCATCGGGGTGCTCGGGTAGCCGGGCTGGGGGACCGTGCGGCAGCTGAACATCCAGGTCCGGGCGGACTGGGCGACGGGGTGCGGAGCGGCCAGCTCCACGAGGCCCCCGTAGGTGCGGTGCAGCCAGTGTCGGGCCGCGTCGGACGGGTCGGCGGCGTTCATCGTGCGCCGCCGCCCTCGGGCCACTCGCCCGCGGCGAGCTTCTCCAGGTAGTCCGGGACGGGGATGTTCGTGGGAGGGAACTCCGGCTCGGATCCGTCGTCAGGGACGAGGAGGATCTTCATCATGGGGCCGATCCATGGTTGTCCACTGTCAAGGGCCTCCTGCGAATCGAACCGCACCGCCCAACCCGCGTGATACCGGTAAGACCCGTCGGGCAGAACGACGATGGTCCATCCCGTGGAGTCGTTGGCATAGGCCTCGTCCAGGAACCGGCCCGCCACCCGGAGGGCTTCTTCCTTGCTCAACATGAGGTGTCCGTCCTGCGCTGCTACTTGTACGGGATGTGGGCAATCATTGTGGTCCCCTTCTCCAGCATGGCGAGGCCCCCGCTCTGGCCGTCCAGGAAGACCACTCCGTCCGGTGTCTTCACCGCGTTGAACACGTGGGCCGACGTCTCCCGGCTGATGTAGACCACGCTACGTGCGCCGTCACCACGGTCGTTCAAGTCCCGGATGATGTCGTCGTAGCCCTTCACCTGCGTGAACGATTCGGGGCCGACACCCAGTTCCTTGAAGGGGATGTCACCGGGCTGCGGCCGCGGCGCCGCGCTGACCTCGACGCCGTCGAGGCGCCGGTCGACGGTCACCACGTTGAACGTGCAGTTCTGCGTGTATCCGGGCTGGTTGGTGTTGTTGAGGTCCCGCATCCAGGGGAACTGCTCGTCGAGGTACTTCTGCGCGGTGGCCGGGTCCACGGAGTCGGCGTGGATCGCCTTCTCCTTGACCGTGTCGGTCGACTTCGCGAGGTCGCCCCACGAGGGCTTCGCCGGTGCGGCCTTCGCCGCGTCCGCGACGTCGTCCGCGACCCGGGCCGCGGTGCGGACCGTTCCCAGGCCCTTCGTGCCGAGGAGCTCCGGGATCAGCCGGCCGAACCCCTCGCTGGGGTCCTCCTTGAAGCTGTCCCACAGTGCCCCGGGGATGCGCTGCGGGTTCGCCGCGGCCGACACCACCCCCGCCAGGGTGGTGGAGACGCTCTGCCCGTACTGCGCGGGGTGCGTGAGGTTGTAGATGTCCAAGGGGTTGATTCCGCGCACGAAGTTGACGGCCCCCGCGGCGCCCTTCAGCGCGCCGCCCACGACGTGGGTCAGCTCGATCGCCGACCCCGCGGCGTGGTCGGCGACGTTCAGCACCATCCGGTCGGTGGGCGGCGGTTCGGCCGGGGCGTGCTCCAGTGCGGCCTGGAGGGCGTCCTGCGCCTCGCGCGCCGCCGCGTCGCGTTGCCGGCGGACCTCCCGGAGCAGGTCGTGGGCCTGGCGCCGGTCGGCGGCCCCGGGGTCGGTGAACGGCGGCGGCACGGGGCCCGGGTCCCGGTCCGCGGTGACGGCCGCGTTGTACGCGTGGACCTTGGTGTTGTGCGCCTCGACCGCGTCCTGCGACGCCTTCTTGCCCGCCCGGTACAGTTCGATCGCCCGCCGGGCCTGCCCCTGGGCCCACTGGACCACGTCCGCGTAGCGGGTCAGGACGAGGTCCGCGCCCTCGAACGCGTCGGCGGCCCGCAACCAGTCGGCCGGGTACATCGCGAACTTCGCACGGAACTCGTCGGCCGCCTCGCCCTTCCACCGGTCCGAGCCGAGCCCGCGCATCCCGTCGCCGACCCGGTTGAAGGCGTCCCGGAAGTCGGCCAGGTGACCCGCCGTGCTCCGGATGTCGGCGGGGCTGCCGTGGATCAGTTCGTTCGCCTCCTCGGTCTCGCCCAGCCGCTGCTCGCGGACCGAAGCCCCGAGGTCGGACGCCAGGTCGTCGCCGAAGTCCTCGACGGTGTCCGCGAGGTCCTCCGCGCCGACGTAGTCCAGGCCGTCGCCGATGCGGTCCGTGGTCCAGTCGACGCCCTCGCCGACCGCCTTCCTGCCCGCGTCGATGCCGTCCTCGATGCGGCTCAGGCCCTTGTCCGCGAGGTCCTTGAGGCCGCCGAGGTCGATGTCGGGTCCCCAGCCCATCAACCGTCGCCCTCCCGGGGCGCCGGCTCGGGCTCGGTCGCACGGTCCACCGCGCCCCGCACCTCGTCGCGCACGCCGACGGCCTCCAACACCTGGTTCTGGAGCAGGTGGTCGGCGCCGAAGACCTCGCGGGTCGCGCCCTTCCACGCCTCCTGCGAGGTGTGCGCCGCGGCCTCGAAGGACTCGCGGCTGTAGTCCGCGTCCCGGATGTGGGTGTACGGGTTGCTGGACAGCACCTCGCCCCAGTCCTTGCCGGTGATCTCGTCCTCGGTGGCGTACGGATTGCCGATGCCCGCGTTCACCACGACCTTGAGGCTGCCGTGCACGTACTGGTCCACTTCGTGCAGCACGCCCGCGGACAGTCCGACGTCGTCGGCGAACTCGTTGCCCTGTTGGACGAGTCGCCGCACCCCCCACTCCCAGCGTTCGCAGAAGTTCTCCAGGGTGGAGCTCAGGCCGTCGTGACCGGTCTGGAGACCGGTCAGGGCCAGGTCCGAGAAGCCGCGGCCGGTACTGGCCCGGCCGACCATGCCGAGTTCGTTCAACTCTCCCAGGGTGTCGGTGATGCCCTGCGCGATCTGTCCCAACGCCGCCTTGGACGAAGCCAGGTCAACGTAGTCGGTCATTCGGGTGCCCCTCCGTGGTTCGGGTGCGGTGGCGTGCGGGCCGGGGGCGCGGAGTTGAGGGCCACGCGGTCGGGAACGACGCCCCGTACCGGTGGGAGGACCCAGCCGTCCGGCCCGGCGGCGTCCAACGCCACCCCGCACGGGAACCCGGCCGCCGGTACCACCTCGTCCAGCAGCCGGGACCCGTACGTCCTGCGGTACGGCCAGTCGTGCGTCTCCTCGTCGCGGGCCAGCGCGAACCGGCAGAGCGCCGTCTCGTCGCTGAACGCGCAGATCCAGGCGAGTCCGCCGAAGGCGAGGGTCAGCGGGGCGCCGTCCCCGTCGAGCGGGACGAGCACCAGCGACCGGCGGAAGCCGGCGATCCGCTCCAGCGCCGCGACCCGGGCGGCGTCCACGGTCACCGCGACGGGTGACGGCGGCCGAACGGCTCCGGTCCCTGCCGGCGGCTCGGCGCCTTCGACGGCGGAGGCGGTGCGTCTGGCCGCCGCCTCCTTCAACTGCCGCCATTCCTCGTCGAAATCCACTCGGCTCCTCCGTGCCGTTCCTGTCCCCGAGCACCGTTGGACAGGAACCTACCGAAGGGGGTGACGGGCGCGGTCTCCTTTCTTCGCGCTCGGCACCGGACCGGGGAGGGCAAGGGGCGATCGGCGGTCAGGAACCGGGCTGGCGGAATCCGGGCCGGGTCGCGGGCCGTGCGGTGGACCCCCGGGTGCGGTCACCGGACCCCGTCGGGCTCCGGTGACCGCAGCGGGGTCCGGCTGCCGGCGGGGGAGGGCACGCGGTCCAGTGCGGTGCCCGGGTTCCGCTGCGGGGTCGGCACCTGTCCGTGTCCGGGTACCCGGGCCGTCCGTCCGGGGAGGGCGCCGGCGGGCACCGGCCGGGGGGCGTACGGCGGCGGGTCGGGGGGCAGTGCGGTGCGCGGGGGCGGCGCCGGTCGGTCGGCCAACCAGCGGGCGTAGGCCGGGGATTCTGCGGCGGCCTCCCAGTAGGCGGCGGCCAGGTCGTCGAAGACGGCGTCCACCTCGGGTCGGCTGCGGGCCACCAGGAGCAGCCGCACCCCGATCGGGTCGCCGCGCAGCGGCCGTACCGCGGTGTCCGGGCGGGGGCTGGTGGTGGGTTGGGACACCGTCACCACTTCGCCGGTGGCCACCAGGGTGTACGCGGTGAGGTAGTCCCCGTGCAGGACACGGGGGTTCAGGTCGGCTTCGCGGAGCACCCGGCACACCGCGTCCCACTCGCCGTCGACGGTGGCGTCCACCATCCAGCGGTCGTCGGCGAGGGCGTCGAGCGGTACGGTGCGGTGGGCCGCCGCCGGGTGGTCGGCGGCGAGCGCCACGAACTGCGGTTCGCGTTCCACCAGGATGCGGCTGTGCAGTTCGGCGGGGAACCGCAAGGGGCTGCCCTCCACCTCGTGCACGAACGCCACGTCGAGTTGGCCGTCGGCGACCATGCCCAGCAGGGCGTTGGGGGACACGTCCATCTGGAGGGTCGGTTCGGTGCCGGGGTGGCGCAGCCGCAGTCTGCGCAGCCAACCGGGCAGGGCGCGGCTCGCGGTGGAACCGATCAGGAGTTGGGTTCCGTCACAGGTGCGGGCGGCGGCGGCCCGGGTGTCGTTGACCAGGGCCCGCATCTCGGCGACCAGGGGTCGGGCGCGGCCCAGCAGGAACCGGCCCAGGGGAGTGGGCCGGCAACCGGACCGCTCCCGGGTGAACAGCCGTCCGCCCACGGCCTGTTCGATACGACGTAGTTGGGTGCTGAGGGTGGGTTGTGCGACTCCCAGCGCCCGGGCGGCCTTGTGCAGGCTGCCCGTGTCGGCGATGGCGCACAGTGCACGGAGGTGCCTCACTTCGAGGTCCATGACAGGTGAGCGTAGGCCCGCTCAGGTCACCGCACCAGAGCGTTCTCGTCACACTGCGGTCCGGACGTGCCGTTCCGCGGCCCACCCCCATCGGACGGACGCCGGTCGCGGGGGGTGGTAGCCCGGGGCTATCGCCACTTGCCATCATCCCGCGCTTCCGTTCCTCCCCGAAACTCCTTAGCAGTCGAACCGGTTCGCCACCCTCCAGCCCGTTCGGGACCCCACTCCCCAAGGAGTTCCGGACGTCACCCGGTCGCACCCGACGGAGACCAGACCGACGTCAACTGATCTCCGTTCGGTGGATCGAGACAGATCGAACCCATGACGAACGAGGAGTGCACCATCATGAAGCCCCCCACGCGCCTCCTGTCCGCCGCACTGGGCCTCGGCGTCGCCGCCGTGACCGCGGTCGCGGCCACCGTCCCCGCCTCGGCCGCCCCGGCCAAGGCCGCGGAGTCCCGTGCCAACCTGTCCACCGCCGAGTCGATCGCCCGCTACGAGGGCTCCGGCGAGGACAAGGCCGCCACGAAGGAGTTCTTCGAGGCGGTCCTGAAGTCGGCCGCCGAGAAGCAGGCCGCCAAGCCGGGCGCCGCCGCGGTCACCGTCCGCTACAACGCGACCCGCGCTCCGTCCTTCCGCGGACAGATAGCCAGCAGCACGGCCATCTGGAACAGCTCCGTGACCAACGTCAAGCTCCAGGAGACCACCGGCACCGCCGACTTCACCTACCGCGAGGGCAACGACGCCCGCGGCTCCTACGCCTCGACCGACATGCACGGCCGCGGCTACATCTTCCTGGACTACCGCCAGAACCAGCAGTTCGACGCGACCCGCGTCACCACCCACGAGACCGGCCACGTGCTCGGGCTGTACGACAACTACCGCGGCCCGTGCAGCGAGTTGATGTCCGGCGGCGGCCCCGGCCCGTCCTGCCGCAACGCCTACCCGAACGCGGCCGAGCGGGCCCGCGTCAACCAGCTGTGGGTCAACGGCTTCGCCAAGGCCCTGAAGCAGGCGAACATCACCCCGGACGGCGTCAAGAACCGCTGACCGGGTCGGACGGTCGCGACCCTCCGCCGTCCGCCTCCGTTCCTGCTCCTCCTCGGTGAACCGCACCCGCCCGGCCCGTCCGGGAGACCCCCGTACCGACCGGGCGGGCCGGTTCCCCGAGATCGGCACACACCCCACGTGCACGTGTGTCGCCCCCCACAGGGGTGCGGGCCGTCCCCTCGCTCACCGGGGACGGCCCGCACCGTCGCGCACCCGCCCGCCCCCGCTCACAGCAGGCGCCGGATCTCCCCCCGGACCCGGTAGAAGCCGCCCGCGGAGGGGTGCAGCGAGTCGACCACGTACCGGGCGCCCGCCTCCCGCATGCCCCGCGGGAACTGGACGTTCCAGCCGGACTCGTAGCCCTGCGACACCACCTGCACCCGCAGCCGGCTGCCCTGCTGCACGCACTCGACGACGATCCCGCCGGCCGGCGCCGCCGTCACCGTGGCCAGTGCCGTCACCGACTGCACCGGGGTGTAGGTGGGCAGCGCGGCGGCCGACTTGACGTCCCTGGCCACCGGCACGGTGCCCTGCTGGGCGGCGGTGACTGCCACGTCCGAGACGTCCACGCACACCAGCGACCCGTCCGTGGTCACCATGTACAGCCGCCCGTCGAGGTACTGCATGGAGAGCGCGGAACCGCTGCCCGTCCCCAGCTTCCACAACCGGTTGCCGGCGGCGTCGAAGCAGTACACCGAGGACGCGCAGTCACCGGCGAAGACGTAGGCGCCGCCGGGCGCGGTCGCGCAGGAGTACACCGAGGCGTCGCAGCGGTAGGTGGCCAGCAGCGCCCCGTTCGCCTTGGACAGCTTCTGCACCAGGTTGTGCGAGGTCCCCGCGTACACCGCGTCGTCCTCCTGCCAGCCGAACAGCACCCCGCCCTTGGTCGGGGTGTGCCAGGACTCGCCCGTTCCGTCCGGCGCGTAGGCGGTGACGCCCTTCTGGTGGCCGTGGTAGACGGCGCCGGCGTCGGTGCGCACCATCCACGCCTGACCGCCGGCCGACTTGCGGGACCACTGGTGCTCGTCCTCGTGGTCGATGACGGTGAGCCCGCCGTTCGCGTCCGAGACCTGGAGCACGCCCTCGTGGATGTCCAACCAGTAGATGTCGACGTCCGGGGCGACGGCGTAGGCGCCGAAGGGCACCTTGGAGGACAGGTCGTACACGGTGCCGTCGTCACAGCCCGCGTAGATCCAGAAGTCGTCGGCGACCAGGCACTTCACCCCGTCCGGCAGCCCGTAGTGGGCGAGCACCTCACCGCCGTGGCTGAGCGTGTAGACGTCGCCGGCCTGGTTGCCGACCCAGCAGCGGTCCTCCGCGATGTGGATGCCGAAGGCGGCCGACCCGGTGCGGAACCGCCACAGCACCGGGGCCGTGGACCGTGCCGTCGACGGGGCGGAGGCCACCTGCCGCCGGGTCACCGGCCGTGCGGCCCGCGCCCCCTGCACGGCGGGGGCGTAGCCCTTGCGGACCTTCTCCCCGACCTTCTTCGCCGCGGCGGCCCGCGCCTTCTCCTCGGTGGCGAAGGACGACACGGTCGTCTGCCCGTCCGCCCCGATCCGCCCGTACCGCACCGACACCACCGTGCCGTCCACGGTCACCTCGTAGAACTTGTGGGCGCCCCCGCCCTCCTGCGACAGCTCCAAGTACGTCGTCGAACGCGCCATGACGGACCCCTCCCCGGGACGGAACGGTCCCTCTCGGTCGGCCCGTTCGCACTGTTGTCACTGGGGAGGACAGTAGGCGGGGGTACTGACAGCGGGCCCGCCCGGATCGGACGGCCCGTCCGTCCGGACCCCTCCGTCAGCCCAGCACTTGGGTGCATGCGCGCCCTCAGGGCACCGGGTGCGTGGGGTGGTGGAGAGCGCGTACGGGGATGGTCGGTGGCCCGTGGCCGGATCGAGCCGGTTCCCACGAGGCGCTCTTTCCTCTTGAGTTAACGTCCTATCCGAATGGGAAACATGGGGGAGGAAATTTTATGCGTGTGCGTCGCCTCTTAGTCTTCTTGGCCGCCGGTTCGCTGGTCCTTACCGGTGTCACCGCCGCCCCGGCGCTGGCGGCTGGCGGACCCTCGGGGGACACGCCGGGTGTGGTGTCCGATCTTCTCACTCCGGAAGAAGAAGCGGCGGTCCATGCCGAGGTGGAGCCCGTCCGGCAGGTGGATATGTACTACAACGGCCAGAAGGTCGACCCGGCCGCTCCGTGGAACGGGGCCGCGGTCTGTGCCGAGGTTTCGGAAGACGGCACCATGCAGTGCTTTGACAGCGGAATCCAGGCCAATCGATACCTTGCCGAGCACGCGCCTTCGGTGAAGTCGCGAGCCGGAGCGGCCCAGGCTGTGAGGCAGGAAACGGCTGGCGGGGCATCGGGTGCGGAGTACACACCCCAGCGGGCCAGTGACTGCCCTGCCTGGTGGGTCTGCCTCTGGCAGCACTCGAACTACGGCGGGAGGATGCTCAAGTGGCCTTGGTACCCTGCGTCCAAGACTCGTCACCTCGACTCCTACCGCCCGTCATTCAGGGACGAGGCAAGCTCCGTCTATGTCAACCGTCCTCAGCGTGGGGTGGAGGCGTATGACTTCCGTTCGTTCATGCCCGACCCCCGTATGTTCTTCGGGGCAGGCTACGGAATGTATCCCAACCTCAAGAACGAGGATTACCCCACGGGGGGCAATTGGAACGACAAGATAGACGCGATAAAGTTCTGAAGCCGTCTGTCTTGTGCGCTGCTCTGATTGTGCAACTGCTCGGTTGTCTTCGGCTTTTCCTGGGGGATGGTGGGCTGGAGGTCGACCTCATCGGACGTGGAACGAATGCTGACGGAGACCTCTGTGAAACACATTTCTCGTGCCGTGACCGCTCTCGGGTGTGCCGCTGCTCTGCTGTCCTTCACGGTGGCGTGCGGTAAGGACTCCGTCGCGGAGCCGGACCAGGTCCGAATCGTGGCGAAGTTGCCCGAGGACGTGGACGAAATCCGATCGAAGAAGAACGCCGACGCGTTCCGTTCCTGGGCCGACCGAAACGGAACCGCTTCGCAGAAGGCTGCGGCCAACCGCGTGGGTCGGATCCTCGGGGAGTGGGACGCCAACACGGGAAACGCGTACATCTCCACGGACATCGACGGTCAGAAGACTCTGGAGGCTGACCTCCGAGCCATGGCGAACGACCTCGTCGAAGCGTTCGATGACTGGAGCGACTCCGAGTTGGGCTATGTGTCGGTGTACGACCGGAACGGTGACGCGTTGAAGACCAACCACCGTTTCTGAGCGGGGATGTGGGGCCGGCCGAGCGACTCCTGGGCAGTTGGCTCGGCCGGGGCCGGCCCGATGCGGCCTCTCACCATGGTGGCCAGCCCGAAGGCGTCGATCGCCCCGGTGGGCGAGTAGCCCGGTTCGGGTGCGCCGGCCCGGACCCCGCCCGCTCAGTCGCCGTCGGGTGTCGGGGACGAGCCACCGGCCTCCTCGGTGAAGGCCCCGGCCGAGGCGGCGAGGGCGGCGGTGCGGGCCGCCCGGCCGGGCAACTGCGGGTCGGGCGCGCCGTGCAGCAGCACCAGGTGGTGGTAGAGCGGGGCGGTGGCGGCGAGGAGTAGCTGCAGGACGTCGGCGTGCGGCGCCAACTCGCCGCGGGAGACGGCTCGTCGGCCGATGGTCTCGCAGCGTGCGTACCGGTCCTCCCAGAGGCGTTGTTGGGCCCGCGCCGCGCGCTCGGAGCGGAACGAGGCGGCGATCAGTGCCGTCATGACCGGGGGCTGCGAGGTGAGGCCCGTCTGGATCTCCTCGTTCAGCGCGGTCAGGTCGCCCACCAGTGAACCGGTGTCCGGCGGTTGCCAGCCGTCGTCGGCCGCGGCGTCGAGGAAGTCGGCCAGCAGGCCGCCGACGTCGCCCCAGCGCCGGTACACCGTCGTGCGGTGCACGCCGGCGCGGGCGGCGACGCCGTCCGTGGTGAGCCCGTCGTAGCCGTGCTCGCCGAGTTCGGCGAGGAGCGCGTCGAGGACCTGCCGGCGGACGCGGGCGCTGCGGCCGCCCGGCCGGCGGTGGGGCGTCGGGGACGGTGGGACGTCGTCCGCCCCGGGGTCTGCGGGAGCCATCGCCGGAATGCCTTTGCTCGGGGTGCCGTCGTCGTGCCAGGATATTAAAGCATCAACTGTTGCGATAGCTGCCTCTTCATGGACCCGTGGACCCGTCAGCCCACCGGAAAGGGACGATGACCGTGACGCCCCCCGCTCCCGCCGATCCCACCGTGCTCCACCCGATGCCCGGACACCCCCGCGTGGTGCTGCTGAAACCGCTGGTCACCTCCCCGCTGATCGAGGTCGGGGAGTTCTCGTACTACGACGACCCGGACGACCCAACCGCCTTCGAGACGCGCAACGTGCTGTACCACTACGGACCGGAGAAACTGGTCATCGGGAAGTTCTGCGCGCTGGGCGAGGGCGTGCGGTTCCTGATGAACGGTGCCAACCACCGCATGGACGGCCCCTCCACCTTCCCCTTCCCGATCATGGGCGGCTCCTGGTCGGAGCACATGGACCTCATCACCGGACTTCCCGGGCGCGGTGACACCGTGGTGGGTCACGACGTGTGGCTCGGCTACCGCTCCACCGTGATGCCCGGCGTCCGCATCGGCCACGGCGCGATCGTCGCCGCGGGCTCGGTCGTCGTCCACGACGTCCCCGACTACGGCGTGGTCGGCGGCAACCCGGCCCGCCTCCTCCGCCACCGCCACGACGAGGCCGACGTCGAGCGGCTGCTCGCCCTGGGCTGGTGGGACTGGCCCCTCCAGCACCTCACCGAGCACGTCCGGACCGTCATGTCCGGCAGCGTCGACGCGTTGGCGGCCGTGGCGCCCTGACCCGTGCGCGGAGGGGTGCCCGGTCCCGTCGGGGTCGGGGCGGAGTCAGCCCAGCACTCCGGCGAGCGCGCGGCCGAGCACGGTGGCGAACAGGTCGTGGGGGGCGGGCTCGGGTCGGAGGGTGGCGAGCGCCGCGGCGATGCGGGGGTGGGTGCCGGCGGCGGCCACGTGGCGCAGGTAGGAGGAGCGGCGCCGGGCGTCGGGGTCCGCCCCGGCCAGTTCGTTCTGGACGAACAGCGCGGTCAGCGCGTTCAGCACGGCGAACGCCTCCAGTTTGCGGGCGGGTTCGGCCGGATGGTCACAGAGCACGTCGAGCAGGTGTTCGAGCAGGTCGACGCCGTGCGGGCCGAGGCCGGGGCGCGTGACGACCAACTGCGGCAGCCAGGGGTGGCGCAGCATGATCCGTCGGGCCTGGTGGGCGATCTCCAGGAGGTCCGCCTGCCAGTCGCCGCTGGGGGCGGGCAATCGGTACTCGTCGGCGGTGCTGTCGATCATCAGGTCGAGCAGGTCGTCACGGGTGGCCACGTAGCGGTAGAGCGAGGCGGCACCGGTGCCGAGGGTCGCGGCGAGCCGACGCATGGAGACGGCGTCCAGGCCCTCCCGGTCGGCCAGTTCCACCGCGGCGGCGGTGATCTCGGCGCGGCTGCGCTCGGCAGGGCGTCCGACCGCCGCCTGTTCCGGCCGTAGCCAGATCACCGGTTCGTGCTGTCCCACCACCGTCACCTCCTGCGTTGCCGTCATCCTAGCGTTCCGAGTACGGTGTTCGCGAACACTGTTTGCGAACGGAAGGAGCCTCCGTGCCGCTCTTCGCGTCCCACGACGGAATCCGGATCGCCTTCGACGACCTCGGCGGAACCGGCGGCGACCCGCTGCTGCTGGTGATGGGGCTGGGGACCACGCGTTTCTGGTGGCCGGACGGACTGGTGGACGAACTGGTCCGCCGCAGCTTCCACGTCGTGGCCTACGACCACCGCGACGCCGGCCAGTCCACGCACCTGCCCGACCGGCGCGGGGGCTCGCCGCTCGCGGCCCTCCTGCGCCGCGAGCCCCCGGCCTACGGCGCCGAGGACCTGACCGACGACGCGGTCGCGGTCCTCGACGCGCTCGGCTGGGAGCGCGCCCACCTCTTCGGCTACTCGCTCGGCGGGCTCGTCGCCCAACGCATCGCCATCCGCCACCCCCGGCGCGTGCACACCCTCACCACCGCCTCGGCGGTGCCCAGCGACGTGAAGGGAGCGGGCGTCCTGCGCTACCTGCGCCCGGCGCCCCTGGTCCGTCTCGCCGGACTGCGCCACCCCGGGACGCCGCAGGGCGACCTGGCCCTGGCCCTGGCCGTCGCCCGCCTGATGGTGGCACCCGGCCAGCACGTCGACGAGGACGACGTGCGCGGGTTCGTGGACAAGGAGGCCGCGCACCGGGTCACCAGCTTCCGCGACCGCAAGGCGCAGAGCCGCCAGATCGGCGCGAAGTGGCACGGCGGCCCGCTCGCCGGGATCACCGCACCGACCCTGGTGCTGCACGGATCGCGGGACCCGCTGCTGCGCACGTCCGCCGCCCGTGACATCGCCGCCGCCGTCCCCGGCGCCCGCCTGCGCACCCTGCCGGGTGTCGGGCACTTCCTCACCGGCGACGTCTGGGCGACCTACGCCGACGAGCTGCGGGCGCTCGCCGACCGGCCGGCCACCGCCCCTGCATGACGAGGACCGTGCGGACCGCTCGTTCAGGACAGGGTGAGCCGGGGCATGCGGGGGTGCTCCAGGTGTTGACCCGTTCCGTCGACGGTGAGGCGGAACGCTTCGGGGCCCGGGCGGACGGCCAGTAGCCGTACAGGCCGTCCGCGACCGCGAGGTCCGGGCCCTCCCCCGGCGGGCACGACGGGCGGGGCCCGCTGTGGGTGCCTCAGACCGGCAGGCTCCACTTCGGGCCGTCCGGTGAGCCGAGCCACACGTTCTGCTGCTCGGGGGTGGCCGTCATACCGAATGCGGTGAGGTCCGGTGCGCCTGCCTCCTGCCAGCTGAGCAACGCCGCTTCCACCTGGTCCCACAGGGACAGCGGACCGTGCTGGTGGACGATCCAGCCTTCGCCCTCGGCCGCCGTCCACGCCTGTGACCCGGTGCCCACGTCCCGCAGCACGATGCCGTCGCCGGTCGTCATGAGCTGGGCGGAGGGCGCTGCCAACTGCGCGACGAAGCGGCCCGCCCAACGGTCCAGCAGTCTCGGATCCACCCGGGCGGTGCGGGTGTTGCCGAGCTGGGGGAAGAAGACCGGGGCGGGCGGCCGTTCATGGGGCCGGGCCAGCATGTACGAGATGCGGTCGTCGGTGAAGCGTCCGTGCGCGGTTCCCTCCTCGTCCAGCGTGAGACGGATCAGCCCTGCGGCCAACATCCATCCGCTGATGGTGGTGGTGATCGACCCGCCCTCGTTGAGCTGCCAGAACCACGACGGCGGTAGCGAACGCACGGAGCAGGTCGCCACGACGGCGTCGTAGTCGGCGTGCTGCCGGCAGCCCTGGAGCCCGTCCCCGACCACGAGCACGGGCGCGTATCCGGCCTCGTGCAGGTGGACGGCGGCGTTCGCGGCGAGGCGCTGGTCGTACTCGATGCTGACGATGTTCTCGGCGTTCCCGGCACCAAACCGGTGGCACAGCAATGCCGTGGAGTAGCCGGTCCCCGTGCCCACTTCGAGGACCTTCTCACCGCCCCGGAGCCCGGCCACCAGGGCGGTTCGGACGACGAGGGAGGGCAGGGTGGCCGAGGAGGTGGGGCTGCCCGTGACCGGACCGGGAGAACCATCCGCGTCCCGGCCGTCGACCTGGGTGACCCAGGTCCGGTCGGAGTAGACCATGCGCAGCCACTCCTCTTCCCCGAGCTCCTTCCGGTTCACGGGTTGCCAACCCTCCTGCACCCCACGGAAGACCGCCGTACCGAGGAACAGCTCGCGCGGCACGGAGGCGATGCTCTCCCGCCACTCGACGGGGAGTTCTGGGTCGGCGGCCGCGATCTCCTCCGTCAGCGCGCGTCGCAGTTCGGTGGCGTCAGGGGTCAAGGTGCTCTCCTGCGTACTGGAGTCGGTCAGCGATGGCCGAGACGATCCGCTGTGTGATCGGCTCGGGGAACCAGGCGAATTGGCCGTTCGGGTTGCACTCGTAGAACCAGGCGCGACCGTCGCGGTCGACACCGAAGTCGAAGGCGCCGAAGACCAGACCGAAGGATTCCATGTACGTGCGCACGCGGTGGGCCAGATGCCCGGGCGTGTCGATTGACCTGTACGACAGTTCGCCGTAGTGCCGCCGCCAGTCCAGGCCGGGGGAACCTTCGATGCGCACGGTGAAGACCTCCTGGCCCACGACCGTCACGCGTAGGTCGGCGACCGCGTGCACGCGCTTCTGGAAGAGGTGCACGGTGTGGGACACACCCGATCCCATCGAGGTGGGTTCCACCTCCTCGACCCACACCGTGAGCGCCCGTCCCTCGGAGTCCTGGTAGTCCGTGCTGCGGAGCGGTTTGTAGACCACGGACTGGTGCCTGCGGACGAAGGCCCGCGCCGAGCGGGGATCGTTGGTCAGGAGGGTCGATGGTACGTCGAACCCGCAGTTGCTCGCGGCGGCGAGTTGCGCGGGTTTGTACTCGGCATCACGGTTGCGCCAAGGATGATTTACATAGTGGGCTCCCCGCAGCGTCGCGAGTACGCCGCCCAGGCCGTACCGGGCTTCTTCCCGGCACCAGCGTGCGTCCTGCTCGGAAAGGCCCACGGGTGCGGCGTAGGGGCGGGGACGACGCCAGTACACGGATCGGATGCGTTCCAGGTCGGCGACACGCGTGGTCGTCCGGATGTCGCCCCGCAGCCCATCCGGACCCAACTGGGCGCGGACGGCGACGCGTTCGGGAAAGTCCCCCGGATCCAGCCGTACTACGGGGATTCTTCTCCGGTTCAGCTCGTCAATCACCGAATCGGCGGTCGGATCATCGACCTGGGACACGACGAGGACGGGCGTCCGCGCACTCAATCGGTGTCACCTTGCTGGTCGTGACCCTGATCCGGCTTGCCGTCCAGGCTGGTGATGTGCTGGGTTTCCTTGCTCGTCTCGGAGCGCTTGTGCCTGGCGGTCGCGGGCAAGGCGTTGCCGTGCCGATCGACCCACTTGCCCGTCTGGGTCACCGGGTCCAGGGTGACACCGGCTGCGGGCAGCTCGGCCACGTCGGGATAGGGCCTCATGCGGGTGACGCCCCAGGGGACGACGGTCTCACTCACGACCTACCTCGATTCTTCGCGGAGCCAGCACACAGTGTGTGGGAGCCGCGACTGGGTCCTCCAGAAGGAATCCGGCTGACCTGAGCCCCACGTGAGCTGAGGGGGTCCGGCCGGGGAACAGATCTCGTCGCGGCCTACCCCAAGGGCAGCAGGCACCAGGTCGCGGTGCGGTCCGGGCTCACGCCCCAGGTGTCGGCGAAGGCGCCGACGAGGTGCAGGCCGCGTCCGCTCTCGGCGAGGGGGTCGGCAGGGTCGGCGGTGGCCGGCGACGTGCCCGCCGGGCCGCTGCCGGCCACCTCGATGCCCAGGTGGCGTCCGGTCCGCCAGACCCGTACCCGCACGGTGGGGCCGTGTCCGTGCTGGAAGCCGTTGGTGACGAGTTCGGTCAGCAGGAGGCCGAAGTCGTCGCGGGCCGCCTCGGCCCCGCGTACGCCCCACTCGTCCAGGCAGGCGTTCCCCGCCCGCCGGAGCAGGCCCGGCCACACCCGGTCCACCCCGGCCGGCCGGGTGGCACGTGACAGTGCGACCTCGAAGCCCGGCTCGGACCGGGGATCGCACGGGGCCGGGCCGGTACGCCGGGTGCTGGGGAGGACGGACGGCGACGGGCAGGACGTCGGCTTCACGGACACGGGGAACCTCCGGACGGTGCGGTGCGGTGAGGGGGAGGAGACGGGAGGAGGGGACGGGGGGAGAGGGGGGCGCGGGCGGTCAGCGCGGGACGAGGGCGGCGCGGTCCGCCTCGCCGATGGCCCGTTCGGCGAGGGCGGCGAGCTGGTCCAGGCAGGCGGCGCAGGCGAACATCGGTGCCTCGCCGAGCGGTACGCGGACGGGCCCGATCCACTGGACGGGCAGCCCCTCGCGACCGCAGTACAGCCAGCACCTGTCCCGCACCCAGCCGGGGCCCGCGGCCGGGACGGCCGCCGTCACGGCCGCGCCCGGGTGACCCGCGCGGGGCCCGGGGCGACCACCGGCGCGGGCGCCGGAACGTGCTCGGTGGGCTGCCAGAACTGGTAGTCCGACCGGGTCCGCCGGTACCGGTTGTGGCGGGTTCCGGAGGTGTGCCGGATCATCCACGCCGTCACCTCTTCGGGTGAGTGTCGCGGCCCCGACTCGGCGCCGCACTCCACCTCCTCGCCCCATACGCACCGCGCCTCGTACTCCTCCTCCGCGCCCAGGTCAGCGTGGAGTTCGTACGTCACGTGCTTGATCACCGAACGGGTCATCGAACGGCCCCGGCCCTTCCGTCGCGCTGTTTGTTCTTTCACCGTGTGTACCGCAAGCGTCGCGCTCCGCGCCTACGCTGAACAGGGTCGATGGAATAACAACGGGCGATTTATCAAGGGGCGTTGAGGGCATGACAGTTGAGAAGGTCGAACCCGACCCCACGACTTCACTCCTCGCATTCTTCGGAGCGGAAGTGTTGCGGTTGCGCACCGAACGGGGCATGAGTCAGGCCACGCTCGCCGCCAAGGCGCTGGCCACCCAGGCCATGATCAGTTACGTGGAGCGCGCCAAGCGCGTCCCGTCCCGTGAGTTGGCCGAGGGGCTCGACCACGCCCTCCGGACGGGCGGCCACTTCGTCCGGCTCTACCCGTTGGTGATCCGGTACGCGTACCCGAGTTGGTTCCTGCCGTACGTGGAGTTGGAGCGGGAGGCGGTGAGCTTCCGGAGCTTTGAGGGTCAGATTGTTCACGGTCTGCTCCAGACAGAGGGCTACGCCAGGGCCATGCTCGCTGCCGGGAGGCCGGACAATCTTGAGGACTTGGTGGCGGCGCGCATGTCGCGACAGCAAGTGTTCGAACGAGACCTTCCGCCAAGGGCCTGGTTCGTTGTTGACGAATACGTGCTGCTCCGGCAAGTCGGCGGCGAGGAAGTCATGCGCGGCCAGTTGGAGAAGCTGTTGACGGCAGGGGAGTCACCGCGGACAGTCATCCAGGTGATTCCCAAGGACACGGCAGTGCACCCGGGACTCTGTGGCCCCTTCGCCCTCCTTGGGTTCGATGAAGGCGGGGACATCCTCTACTCAGATGGCTTCTCACAGGGGTGGGCAGTGACAGACCCGGCAGAGGTTGCAAGCGCTGCCCATGCCTATGATCTGCTCCGAGCCGTGGCCCTTCCGCCGGACGAGTCCGCCGACTTGATCGGCAGGCATCTGAAAGGACTGAGCGCATGATCAGTGCGAGTGAGCTTGCTGTGACCTGGCGGGCTTCGACGTACAGCAGCCCCAACGGTGGGGCGTGCGTCGAGGTGGGCGATGGTCTGCCGGGCGTCGTCCCGGTGCGCGACAGCAAGGTTCCGGCCGGCGCTGCCCTGGTGTTCGGGGCCGGGGGCTGGGCTTCGTTCGTGGGCTTCGTCGTGGATCAGCAGGTGTGACGCCGTGATCAGTGCGAGTGAGCTTCCCGTGACCTGGCGGGCGTCGACGTACAGCAGCACCAACGGCGGCAACTGCGTCGAGGTTGGCGAGGGCCTGCCCGGCGTCGTCCCCGTGCGCGACAGCAAGGTCCCGGCCGGCGCGGCCCTGGTGTTCGGGGCCGAGGGTTGGACCAGGTTCCTCGCGTTCGCCGTGGTGGAGCGGGGCTGAGGTCCCGCCCTGGGAACGTACGTGGTGAGCCCCCGACCGGCCTGGTGCGCCGGGCGGGGGCTTTTCGTCACTCCCCGGCCAGCAGGGATTCCTGGAGTTCGGTGACCCACTCGTCGCGGTTCTCGGGGCATTCGAGGGTCACCTCCCGGGGGTAGCCCGCCGAGCGGTGGCCGTGGGCCTCGATCCAGCGGCCCAGGGTCTGGATGGCGGGCAGGACGGCGTTCGGGGCGCCGCGGTGCACGATGGTCGCGGCCCGCTCCACGGGTGGCAGGTCCAGGACGCGCATGCCGTCGTCCTCCCCGAGGGGCGCGGCGACGGTGATCGCGGCGTGGATGAGGACGCGGCCGTCCGGGGTGTCCTCGTAGGTGGTGATCCCGGGGCCGGTCAGGGGGATGCCGGCCGCTTCGAGGCGGCGGCACAGTTCCTCGTACAGCGGTTGGATGACCGCGTCGACGGAGTCGAAGTCGGCGGCCACGCCAGTGAGTTCGGCCACGCGTATCCGCGGCAGGCTCTTCACGACGACGTCGTTGCTGGGCATGCGCCCCTCGCTCTCGATGGAGTGGAGCCTCGCCTCGACCTGGACCAGTCGAGCGGCGGTGGCCGCCATGGTCGCCTCCAGTTCGGCGCGGCGCAGCCGGAGCATGGCGCGGAGTTCCTCGGTGGTGACCTCCTCGTCCAGGATCTCCCGGACCTGGTGGAGGGTGAAGCCGAGGTCCTTGAGCGCGATGACGCGGTTGAGGCGCGCGAGTTGGGCGGCGGTGTAGTGGCGGTAGCCGGTGGCGGGGTCGACGTGGGCCGGGCGCAGCAGTCCGGTGGCGTCGTAGTGGCGCAGCATCCGGACCGACACGCGGCCGTGCCGGGCGAAGTCTCCGATGGTGAACATGATGTCTCCGAGTCGAGCGCCTCACACGGTGTGAGGGTCAAGCGTCGATCGTGCGGGGGGCTGCCGGGGCCCTCAGGTCCTGCGGTCGGTCACCGTCCAGCCGGCGCCCAGGTCGGTGCGGAGCGCGTGCAGGGCCGCGTCGGACTCCTGCTGGAAGGACCGCCACCGGTCCGTGGTCCAGGGGGAGGGGCCGCCGGGGTCGTCCCAGTCCAGTGAGGACTGGTACCGGTCGGCGAGGTGCGTCAACGCGTGGGCGGTGGCCTCGGTGACGGGTAGCAGCGCCGGGTCGCAGGGGTAGCCGTAGGGGCTGTCGAAGTCGGCGTCGTCGGGCCACAGGGGCGTGTCGACGCCGTAGGAGAAGAAGAAGCGCAGCTGGCGGGACATGTCGCAGTCTTTCATCAGCTGCGGTCGGGGAGCGGGGTGGGGTGCTGCTGGAGCCGGCGGTACTCGCCCGGGGGCATGCCGTAGGCGGCGCGGAAGGAGCGGCTGAAGTCGGTGGCCGTCATGCACCAACGTGCCGCGATGGCGTGGACGGGTCGGCCGGCCCGGTGCGGGTCGGCGAGTTCGGCGCGGGCGCGTTCCAGGCGTTGGCGTCGGATGAGTGCGGCGACGGTGACGCCCTCCCGGCGGAAGAGGCGGTGCAGGTAGCTGGTGGAGATGTGGTGCGCGGCGGCGATCAGGGGCGGGGAGAGGGCGGGGTCGTCCAGGTGCTGTTGGATGAAGGCCCTGATCCGCAGGACGGTGGTGTTCCGTCGGGTGTGCGCGGGGAGCGCCCGGTTCTCCTCCAGGGCGTGGGCCAGGGCGGCGGCCGTCAGGTCGGTGAGCACCGCCCCGAGTCGGGGTCCGTCCGTGAGCCGGTACTCGGTGTGGGTGCGCACGAGTTGGCGCAGGAAGTGCGCCAGGAGGGCGCCGGTGCCGTGGTCGTCCGGTATGGGCAGCCCGATGGCGCGGTCGGCGATGCGGCGGGGCAGGGGGAGGCTCGTCTTCGGTACCTCGACGCCGATCATCAGGATGCGGCGGCCCGGCTCCGTGGCGGTGCGGATCTCGACCGGGCGGGAGGAGTCGTTGGTGTGGAGGGTGCCGGGGCCCGCCCGCAGGGTCCGGTGGCGCCAGTCGGCCACTCCACCGCCGCGCAGGGTCAGGGTCAGGTGGTAGCTCTCCGGGTCGGACTGCCGGATGAGCCGGTCCGTGCGGAGGAAGGTGACCGGCGGGAAGGCGGCGGGCCACACCATCGACTCGCCGAGGACGATGGCGCGTTGGCGTACCAGGAAGTCGTCGGCGTGGTCGCTGCGCAGGTCCATGGGCGCGTGGGTGTGGTCCAGCAACTCCTTCCAGTGGCAGAAGCGTTCGGGCGCGGGGAGGTGCGCGTTGCTGTACGGACGGGTCGGCAGGGGTGGCGGTGTCCGGGACATGGGCGGGTCCTCTCCGGTCCGGCGGGACGACGGCGGTCGCGGTGCGTCCCTCCCCGGCGGAGGGGGTGCACCGCGCCCACCGTCGCCGTGTGGTGGGGGTGGTGACGGTGTCCGGGGTTCACTCTGCGGCAAGAAGTCGGTCACCGGGTGCCAATGACAAGGGCGGACCGCCCGCGGCACCCTGTGGGGGTGAAGTAGGGGGAAACCCGGTTGGACCGGCCCGCCACGACACCGCCCACCGGGATGCCGGCCGACCCCGGCATCGGACCACCGGGGGCGGTCGACGGTTCGGGGGAGGCGGGCGGGTCCACCGGTGGACGGGTGGGGGAGGGGTGGACCACCCGCGTGCGTGGCCGATCGCCCGCGCGGGAAGTGGCGTTTCCGGCCCGGGGGAGGACGGCCGGCCGGATCCCGATCCGTCGAACGGTGTACTGCGGTTCGTCCTGCGCGACGAGGAGGAGGGCGTCCAGGAGTTCCTACGCTGGGAGCCGTGTCCGGAGGCGGGGCGGTGGTCCCGCGTCCACCCGTGCGGGGTAGAGAGGGCGTGCAGACGTGAAGTCGTTCAGGCACCTGGGGGAGGGCGTCGTCACCTTCCTGGTCGGCCTCGGCCTGTTCCTGTTCACGGACGGGGTGGAGACACCCGTGGTCACCCTGACGAAGGTCGGGGTGGTGCTCATGGTCGTCGGGGGCGGTACGACCGCCGTGACCGTGGCCCGGTCGCTGCGCGGCTCGCGGGCCCTGGGCGGGCGGTGACCAGGTGGCTGAGCTCGGCATGTGACCCGTGGGAGAGCTTCGGCGCTCGCTCGCGCGCTTGTCCGCTGAATCCGATCTCCCACCGAGCCGTGCCGGAGCCCTCCGCCCCGGTCACTCCCACACGTCGGGCACCGGCACCGGCCGGGAGCCCTCCGCCAGGGACCGGGCCCCGGCCACGCCGACGAGGGAGGCGGCGACCGCCTCGCGCACCGGGACCGGGGGCGGGGCGCCGTGCTCGACGGTCTCCCTGAAGGCGCGCAGGAGCAACACCGTTCCCTCGGCGCCGCGTTCGACCGGGATGCCGTCCCACTCGACCTGCGGCGGGACGCGTTCCTCGTCGCGGGTGGTGCCGTCGGGGCGGGTCCAGCCTTCGGCACGGACCCGCACGGACCAGGCACGGTCACCGGGGGCGCGGAGGGACTCGGCGAGGCCGTGGGTGCCGCGGGCGGAGAACCAGCTCCAGTGGCTGTCGGGTTCGCCCTGGAGGAAGCCGTGCCGGGTGACGGCCAGGGCGCCGGTGGAGAGCCGTACGGTCATCACCACTGCGCTGCGCGGGTCGTGGGCGTCGACGGTGAACGCCGAGACCTCCACCGGGCGGGCGCCGGTCAGCGCGAGGACCGGGGAGAGGGTGTGCGTGCAGTAGGCGGTGGGGGAGATCCGGCCGCGCCAGTGCCCCGGGTCGCCGATCAATTCGGTGATCTGCTCGGGCGCCATGCCGTGCAGGTAGTCGGCCTCGACCAGGGAGAGCCGGCCCAACTCGCCCTTCTCCGCGGCGGCGCGGACAAGTCGCACGTGCGGGTGGAGGACGTAGTTCTCGGCGAACGAGTAGGTGGCGGTGGAACGGTCGGCCGCCGCGATGAGTCGTCGACCCTCCGCCTCGTCGGCGCAGGCGGCGGATTCGGAGAGCACGTGCACGCCCCGCTCCAGGAACGCCACGGCCAGGGGTGCGTGGGCGTCGAAGTCGTTGGCCAGGACCACCGCGTCCAGCGATCGGTCCAGCAGGTCCTCCCACCGCTCCGTCGTCCTCGCCGCCGGGAACTCGGCCGCGGCCTCCTCCCGCCGCAGGGGGTCCCGGTCGCAGAGCGCGACCACGTCCAGCCCGACCCGGCGACCCCAGTGCGCCAGGTACCGCCCCATGCCCAGCCCGATGACTCCCGTGCGCACGCCCATGACGCCAGCCTCACACGGGGCCCGGGGAGCCGCCCAGCGGGTTTCCGTCGGCGGTGGGGGCGCGGGGCCCTCCGGACCCCGGGGCGAGGGCGTGGGCCCGGAAGCGCTCCTCCTGGTGGGGATCCGCCCCGCACCCCGAGGATCTGTCGGCGCCCCGCTCGGAGTGTGCGCGACCGGTCCGAAGAGCGGTATAGTGATCATGTGCTCGCGGCCGGAACAACCGGTCGGGAGGCGCGCGTTGGTGGTCCAAGGAAAGACACCCCACTTCCCGTGGGGGGATGCAGGTGCAAGGCCTGCCCAGCGCTCCACGTCGAAGGCTCCGCCCCTCCGGGGGTCGGAGCCTTTCGCGTTGTTGTCCGTGGTCCGTGCACTGCCCCCCTCGTTCCCTGGGGTCAGCGAGTGCCGTCAACAGGACCGGACGGGGAACGTCGGGTGTAGTCGGCGAGGTCCTGCGCGCAGCTGGCGACGACGCTCAGGGCGTTGCCGAACGAGGCGCCCGCGCCCGCGAGGAGCGCCAGCTCCACGTCTTCGGGAGATGCGGCGGAGAAGCCCGAGCGGACCGTGCAGGACACCGAGGAGAAGGGGTCGGCCGTGCCCTGCGGGGACGTCAGGGCCAGCTTGGTCTCCGTGCTGCGGCTGTCGACGGACAGCGTGCTGGTCAGTCCCTCCAGCGCTGCCACGAGCGGGGCTTCACTGCCGTCGAGGCTCCCGCCGGGGAGGGGGACGACCCGGTCCTCCAGGACGGGGAGTCCGACGCCGCGGAGTGTGGTCACCGTCAGCGCCAGTTCGCGGACGCTGAACACCCGGTGGTGGTGGAGCACGTACACGGCCACCAGTGCGGTACGAACCAGGTGCACCAGGGGGTTCTGCCGTCCTGCCGGGCTGGTGGCCCAGGTCCAGCGCAGCGGTTGGACGCGGTGTGGGTGGTGCCCCTCCACGAGGGCGATCAGACCCTCCCGTACCGTCTCGCCGTGGTGCCAGGCGCCCCCGTGGTTGACGGAGAACAGGCGCTCCGCCTCGTCGACCGCCAGGAGTGCCCCGGTCTCCGTGCGGCCGAACGGGAACAGCCGGCTGCCCGTGGTTCTGCCGAGCCGGGCGAACGGGCGCAGTGCGTGCCGTGCCGCCACGGGGTCCACGACGCACCCCGTGGCGGCGACGTCTCTACCGGATCCGGCTGGAGGCAGGTGCAGATCGTGGAACTCCCGCAGCGCTCGCTCGGCGGCGGGGAACAACGTCCACTCGGCTCCACCGACCACCGGTTCGACGAGTGTGAGGGCCTTGAGCGCGGCCAGTTGTGCGCGGACTCCCACGTCACGCCCCTCGTACCAGCCGGCGGCGGCCAGTGCCTCCCGTCCCGGAATCATGCGTCGAGGACATCGACGCCGAGCCGGGCGAGCAACGCCGAACACGAGCGGCACACCAGGGCCGGCGTACCGTGCTCGGGGTCGCCCTGGCCGCGGATCTTCCGGGCGACGAGGGCTGACCCGCTGAGATGCGCGGCTGCTTCGTCGAGCGATGTCGTTCCGCCGTCGTTCCGCTCCCGGTCCGCTCCCCACAACTGGTCCGAGATCAAGGTGGATTCGGCACAGTACCCCAGGAAGGACTCGCGCTCGTCCACGGGGAGCGCGTCGAAGAACTCCCTGACGGCGGGGTGCAGGCGGGGTTGCTCGTCGCCGACGATGCTCGTGTGGCTGAAGATCCTGCCGTGCACGAGGAGCGATGCCGCCACGCCGGGAATGAGCTCAGACAAAGTAGTCCTCCGCGTCCTGGAAACTATCGGTCATCAAACCGATGAGGGCCTCATATTTTCCCGTTCCGAGGTAGTGGTTCCCGCTCCAGTGGACATAGAAGAATCGACCGTGTTCATCAATGAGAATGGTTCCTCCTTCATAAGTGTCCCAGCCGACGGGAAAGAGTGCGGCACCCAGGCTCCGGGAAAGTTCGTCGATGTCCTCCCCTTGCCCCTTGAAGGCGAGGATCGGGGTGAAGTCCGCATAGTCATCAGGATTCGCCTGCTTGAGTACCTTGATGAAGGCGTGCTCGCGGACGAAGGCGACCGCGGCCGCGGACGGTGCGATGTCGACGCCCTCTGCCCGGTAGTCGTCGATCACGGCCTCCATGGCCTCGCGCGCCGCTTGCTCACCGATGTCCCGTCCCGCGTGCCATCCCCCTTCAGCCAGCCAGGCGTCGATCTCCGCAGGTGTTGTCAGTCTGGGCATTCTGCTCTCGCTCTACTTGTACGCCGTCACGCCGACCCGGAGAAGGATCACAGAGCATGACCGACAGGGTTCCTTGTAGTCGCCGTGTTGGATGTGCCCGTTCCGGCCCGGTTGGTCCCCGATCTGAAGAGAGTAGACGAAAGACCCATCCATGGCTCGACGGATGTCTTCCGGGGATTGAATCGGTATGCCGTCCCGCGCTTCCAGGTGGCGGAGCCGGTCGGATATGAGAGCGATCTCGGCGCATTTCCCGTGGCCGGCTCCTTTCAGGCCGCCGGACGCTTCGATGTCCCGACCAGCCGTGTCCACCACATCTTGAAGCGCGGGGTGGTTGTCGAGGAACTTCTGGCCGTGCCGTTGCGTGGAGCTTGAATGTGTCGTCAGCGTTCCGTCGTGGAGCAGGCCGCCGGCGCACGCCGTCTTCAGTCGGTCCTGCCCCGGAGGATTGTTTCCCACCGGTTGGTCCCTGGCGTCGTCAGCGAGTTGACGGGTCTCCCGGACGAGGGCGTCCCGCTGCTGCTCCGGCGTGAGGTGGTTGACGTCCAGAGCCTCACGGCGGTGGTGCTTCATCTTGCCGGCGCTCTGGCCGTGCCAGCCCGGTTGAGGGTCCAGCGGACGGCCCTGAGGTCCCGGACCGGAGCCGCTGCCGCCCCCTCCGTCATCACCTCGGCCTCCGCCGCTGCCCTTCCCGCTCCCCTGGTCGATCCGCTTGATGCGACCGTCGATGTCGAGGTCCGTGTTCTTGTGGATCTTGGAGCCTTGGCCGATGGCGTCGGGGAGGTCCTTGCCGATGTGGTTGCCGATGTGGCTGTGGCTCTTGGTGAGCTTCTCGACGACGCCGTCGATGGTGCTGTCCAGGACGGCGGTGAGGGAGTCCTTGCCCTTGGCGCGGCCGTGGTGACCCCTGGCCCTGCCGATCTTGCTGGCGGCGCGGCTGTTCATCGACGCCTGGACGGTGGCGAGTTTGCCGCCGGTGTTGGTGTGGGCGTCGTGGTCGATGTCCAGGCCCTTGCCGCCGACCGGGCCTGTCGGTCCCGCGGTACCCGGGGCGCTGTTGAGTCGCAGTCCCTCCCCGCTTCCCTGTGGTGCCTGGCCCGTGTCGGCGCCGCTCGGCTGGCCGGTCACGTTCATCACGGTGTGAATGGCCAGGTCCGTGATGATGTTCTCCAGTGCGGCCACCGCAGGTTGGGCGAGTACGGCGGTGATTTCCGCGACCGCGGCCTCCGCCATCTCCTGGAGTATCCGCTTGAAGGCGATCCGGGTCGCGACGATCTTCCCGCCGGCCAACAGCGAGGTCAGTCCCATGGTGAACGGTGCGGCGGCCAGCGCGATGCCCACCGTCGCGCAGAGATCGGCGAGTTCGGCGACAGCGGCGATCTTCCGGGCGACGATGAGATCGGCGACCCGGTCCAAGGCGTCCGCGACGAGCCGGGCGGCAGCCGCGAGGTCCTTGTTGCCGCCCTGGACCTTCTTCCAGTGTCCGTCCAGCGCCGTCAGCGACTCGCTCTGACCCGAGGACAGCAACCGTTGGACGTGTCCGTGTGCGGCGCCGGCGTCCTCGTCGGCGTCGTCGGCGAACTCCCGTAGTGCTCCCGCCATGTCACGGTAGGCGTCCTCGTCGACGTTCGGCCAGCCGACCCCCACGACGTCGAGCATCGTGTCCACGCCTTCGGGAATCGTGTACCCCACGCTCGCCAACACCCCCGTGCGAGCCACCGCAGTGGCGCCGTGCACTGCTGGAAGAACGGGCGGGGAAGCGAATCCGCGGCCTCCTACCCGTAGGAAATCGGCGCCAGTTTAGCGATCCGTGGGGAACCGGCGGGGCCTATCGCCGCAACGGGTGGGCCGCTTCCGGCCGCTTCCGGTGCCTGCCGTGCCGCTCAGCGCCGCGCCACCTCGTGCAGCGTGAGGTCGACGACGACGGTGCGGTGGTCGGTGTCGCCGAGGTCCAGGGAGCGGGCGGCTTGGGCGTGGAAGTCGCGGGAGACCAGGACGTGGTCGATGTGCGCGCCGAACAGCGGGGCGGTGGACGCCGGCCAGGTGGCGGTGCGGGAGGCGTCGGCGAGGTGGGCGGCGTCGCGCAGGCCGGTGTCGAGGAGGCGGCGGAAGGCGGCATGGTCCTGGGTGGCGTTGAAGTCCCCGGCCATGATCATCGGGCCGAAGTCCACCCCGCCGATCGGGGCTGTGGCGGCGCCGTGCAGCATGTTGAGCTCGCGGCGCCAGGTGCCCAGGTCCCCGGGCATCGGCGGCATGGGGTGGGCGAGTTGGAGGCGGATGCGGTGGCCCTTCACCTCGATCACGGCGCCCGGCATGCCCAGGGTGCTGGCCGGGAGGCCCACGGTGGCCTCCAGCGGGGTGCGGCTGAGGATCGCGGAGCCCGCGGCGCCGTACTCCTCGACCGCCGAGCGGTGCGGGTAGTCGGTGCCGAGCCGCGCGTCCAGCCGGGCCAGGCAGGTGGGGTCGCACTCCTGGACGAACACCAGGTCGGGGCGTTCCCGGGCGATCGCCCGGGTCAGGGCCTCGGTGGCGCCGCCGTGCTCGACGTTGGAGGTCATCACCCGGAGTTCGGCGAGGGCCGGGCCGGAGGGCTCGGAGGTCTTGCCGTGGGGCTCGGTGTACCAGGCGACGAGGCCCAGCGCGAGGACGCCCCAGAGCATCCCGAACCGCCAACGGGCGAACGCGGCGAGCAGCAGGGCCAGTGCGGCGGGGGCCAGCAGCCAGGGCAGGAACGCGAGGAGTTGCGGGACGGGGGTGATGCCGTCGCTGTCCGCGAGCCGGAAGCCCAGGACGGTGCTGACTCCGAGCAGCAGCAGTCCGGCGAGCCGGGCCCGCAGGCGTCCGGGGCGCCGGCCGCCGGGGCCGGGCGGGGCGTCGTCAGCGAGGGGGCCGGCGTCCTCGGTCCGTGCGGGTGTCGTGGGCGTGGTCATGGTCGTTCCGATCACCCTTCCGGCCGTGCGGCCCGTTCCGTGTGCCGGGCCGGTCGCCGGTCAGGTTCCGGCGGGGTCCGCGGCGTCCACCGCGGCGGCGGTTTCCCCTGCGTGTCCTGTGTCCTCCGGGCGTCCGGGGCACTCCTGGTAGGACGGGGCCGGGTCCGTGGCGGTTGCACGGACGGGTGGCCGGTGGGCGCGGGGCGCGGACTCCGCGGCGAGCACCGGCGTACCGGGCGCGCACGCGGTCACCGTCCAGGCGCTGGTGGGCTCGGGCGGGGTGGGGGCGCCGGCGCGGGCGCCGCGCACTCCGGCGAACCGGCCGGCGATCCAGCCGGCGAGGCCCACCAGGAGACCGAGGACGAGGATCACCAGGGCCGCGGTGCGCAGCGAACCGGTCAGGGCGTCGAAGACCGCGCCGGCCGCGGCGCGGGACACGTGCGGGGGCAGGTCGTCGAGGGTCACCGCGCGGCAGACGGCGATGGCGGCGGCGAGTGCGCCGGCCGCCGCGGCGACGCCGAGGGCAGTCGCGGTGACCGCCCGCCGGCGGGCGGTGGCCAGCAGGATGCCGCCGAGGGCGAGCAGGACGGAGCCGACGGGTAGCCAGAGGCCGGCCAGTTCGAGCATGTGGACCCCCTTGCGGAGCCGCTGCGGGTCCTCGCCGGGGAGGACGGTGACGACCGTCGGTTGGACGGGGATGCGCCGGGCGAAGACCACCCCGTCGTCGACGAGGCTCTGTTTGACCCGTTCGGTGACGGAGGTCAGGTCGATGGTGACCCGCTCGCCGTGGGGTCGGCGGACGGCGTGCATCACCACGTCGTGGGTGGCGCGGTTGGCGGTGTTCCAGCCGCCCCGGTAGGCGTCGGTGGCGGTGAAGGAGCCGACCGCGTCCCGGACGAAGACCCGGACGGTGCCCTCCGGGAGGGTGCCGCGGTCGACCTGGCGGACGACGGCGTCGGTGAGGGCGTCGGCCAGGGCGTCCTGCACGCCCGGTTCGCTGGCGAGCGGTGCCATGGCGGCGGTGTACGCGTCGGCGTCGGCCAGCTCGGTGCGGGCCCAGGCGGCGACGGTCGCGGCGGGCAGCAGCGCGCAGGCGGCGAGCAGCAGCACCGCGGAGGCCGTGCGGCGGAGCACGCCGGGCTTGGTGGCGGACACGGTTCCACCGAACGGTGCGCGGGGGCCGGCCGCGAGCCGGGCGGGGGTGTTCGGGTGCCGGTGCACCCGAGCGGCGCGCACCGGGTGGCGGGGGCGCGCCGGGTGTGCCGGTCAATGTCCCCGACGCCCCGACGCCCCGACGCGCGCCGGGGGGCGGGGGCGGCCCTAATTGCGGTTGTACATGCGCATGGTGAGGGTGCCGAAGACGACGACGAGGAGCGCGGACCAGCCGAGCGCCCAGCCGAGTTCGGCGGCGGGCCACTCGCCGGCCATCAGGGCGCGCACGGCGGTGGCGACGTGGGTGATGGGGTTGTGGTTGACGAACGCCTGGAGCCAGCCGGGCATGGTCTCGGGCTTGACGAAGATGTCGCTGAGGAAGGTCAGCGGGAAGATCACCATCATGCTGACGCCCATCACGGACTTCTCGGTGCGCAGCAGCAGCCCGAACATCGTCCACACCCAGGAGACCGCGAACGAGAACACGATCAGCAGGGCGACGCCGGCGAGCACGCCGAGGAAGCCGCCGTCCGGGCGGAAGCCCATGATCAGGCCGACGGTGATCATCACGACGGAGGCGATGAGGTAGCGGACCATGTCGCCGAGCAGGTAGCCGACCATGGCGGCGGGGCGCCACAGGGACAGGGTGCGGAAGCGGTCGAAGACGCCCTTGTCGATGTCGGTGTTGATGGCGACGCCGGTGTACATCGTGATCATGACGATGGACATCACGAGCATGCCGGGCAGCAGGTACTGGACGTACTCGCGGGGCGAGCCGGCGAGGGCGCCGCCGAACAGGTACGTGTACATCAGGATCAGCATGATCGGGAACGCCGTCACATCGAACAACTGTTCGGGAACGTGCTTGATCTTCAGCATGGCGCGCCAGCCGAAGGTCAGCGAGGCCGCCAGCGGCCCGGGCCGGCGCGGGCGCTCCCGGGCCACCAGCAGTTCCGCGAGCGAGTCGGTGCGGACCGGGGTGAGGTCCTGGGCGTCCTGGGCGGTGGTCACGGTGCTCATGCGCTGGTCTCCTTCGCGGCGGCAGTGCCCGCGGCGGCGGTGCCCGCGGTGGCGTCCGCGGCCGTGGCGTCCGTGGCGGGGCGGTCGGTGAGGGCGAGGAAGACCTCGTCCAGGCTGGGCTGGCCGAGGGCGAAGTTGTCGACGGTGATCCCGGCCGCGGAGAGTTCGGCGAGGGCCCGGGACGCCTGGGCGGCCGGGTCCGGCCCGTCGAAGGAGCCGTCCCGGCCGATCCGCGCGGTGAGCGCCACCGGGTCGGGCTCCAGGTCCACCGGCGCGTCCAGCACCCGGGCGAGCAGCTCGCGGGCCTGCTCGCCCCGGTGGGCGTCGCGCAGTCGGACGTGCACCGCGCCCGCGCCCACCGACGCCTTCAGCTCGCCCTTGGTGCCCTCGGCGATCACCCGGCCCTTGTCGATCACGGCGATCCGGGAGGCCAGCCGGTCGGCCTCGTCCAGGTACTGGGTGGTCAGCAGGACGGTGGTGCCCTGGGCCACCACGGCCCGCACGATGTCCCAGACCTGGTTGCGGCTGCGCGGGTCGAGCCCGGTGGTGGGTTCGTCCAGGAACAGCAGGTCGGGGGTGTTCAGGATGGAGGCGGCGATGTCGATGCGCCGGCGCATGCCGCCGGAGTACGCCTTGACCTGCCGGTCGGCCGCCTCGGCCAGCCCGAACGCGGTGAGCAACTGCTCGGCCCGCTCGTAGGAGGCCCTGCGGCCGTGCCCGGTGAGCCGGGCGAGCAGGACGAGGTTCTCGGTGCCGGTGAGGTCCTCGTCCACCGAGGCGTACTGCCCGGTCAGGCTCACCCGCGAGCGGACCGCGTCGGCCTCGTGCACGACGTCGTGCCCGAACACCCGGGCCTCGCCGCCGTCCGGCCGCAGCAGGGTCGCCAGCATCTTCACGGTGGTGGTCTTGCCCGCGCCGTTGGGTCCGAGGACGCCGTACACCGTGCCGGTGGGGACGGTCAGGTCGACCCCGTCGACCGCGCGGTTGTCGCCGAAGGTCTTCACCAGACCCGCGGTCTCGATCGCCGGGGCACCCGGCCGCGCCGCCGTCCGCCCGCCCTTTCCGCTGCTCATGTTCGCCTCGCGTGATATGTCGATCTTGGAATGGTTCACTACGCCTTGTGGCGTTTCGTTCTGTCGTTCCATGGTCCGTGCTCCACGGGTCGAGATGAAGACCGGGCCGGAAACGAAAACTCATCGCTTTCGGCAAGATTTCTTCGAACTCATGATCGACCAGGGTGGGTGGCGGCCCCCGGCACGAGTTGCTGAGCCCCCGCGCGGGGTGTGCCCTGGAGGTGGACGGACGGCCCCGCACGGCTCCCGGCCCGCCCGGACCGGGCCCCGGCGGGACCCGCCGGGCACCGCCCCGCCACCGCGGGAACCCGTGCCGCCGCGCACGCGGTCAGCGCACCGTCCCGCGAGACTCCGCGAGAGAGGAGCGGTCCCATGACCCATGCGGCCCCCGCACCGGGCGCCCCCCGGACCCCCGGCACCCCGCGCACCGCCGCCGGACGCCACCGGGCCCCGCGCGCCACGATCGACCCCCGGGCCAGCGGCACCTGGATACCGGTCCTCGCCGGCATCGTCTACGGCTTCTGGATCGCCGGGATCAGCCGGGACGCCGCCGGCTACCAGGTCACCGGCTGGAACATCCTGCTCGGCTTCGTCAGCGGCATCCTCTTCGCCGCCGTCGCCTTCGGCCTGCACCGCGCCGCACCCGCCCTGCGCGCCGGCCCCCGCGCCCTGGCCTGGGCCGTCTTCGCCGGCCTCGCCTTCGGCTTCTGCTACAGCCAGACCGGCCACTCCGTGCTGCGCTCCAGCGGCATCGCCCTCGCGGTGGCCTTCGGCGTCGGAGCCACCGTGTACTACCACACCTACGTGAACGAGGACTGAGGCCCGCCCGGGTCCGCGTCCCATGCCCCCGCCCGAGCTCACCCCGCCCGTCCCGCCGGACGGCCCCGACGCACCGGTGCCGTCCGCCGGCGACGGGAGGCAGTCCCTGCTGCGCGTGCGCGGGCACAGCGTGTCCTGGCTGCCGCCGCTGGCCCTGCTGGTCGCCCTGGTGGCGTTCGACCTGAACACCTCCGGCGAACTCCGGGTGATCTCCTGGATCGTGCTGGTCCCCGGCATCGCCGCCGCCCTGTGCGGCGTGTGGACCACCGCCCTCTTCGCCCTGCTGTCCGTGCTCGCCTACGTCGCCATGGACACCACCTGGCCGCAGCAGTACCAGACCGGCCTGCCCGACTTCATCCTGGTCGCCGCGGGCGGGGTGCTCGCCGTCGCCGTGTCCTGGGTCCGGCTGCGCAACGAACGCCGCGCCCTGCACATGCGGGACGTCGCCGAAACCACCCGCCGCACCGTGCTGCGCCCGCTCCCCCCGTACTGGGGCGGGCTCGACCACGCCGCGGTGTACCTCGCCGCCGACAGCGTCGCGAAGGTCGGCGGCGACTTCTACGACATCCAACCCAGCCCCTACGGCACCCGGGTCCTCATCGGCGACGTCCAGGGCAAGGGCCTCGGCGCGGTCGACGGGGCCGCGGTGCTGCTCAGCTCCTTCCGGGAGTCCGGCTACTACGAGTCCGACCTGACCACCGTCGCCCGCCGCCTGGACGCCCGGATGCTGCGGCACGGCTTCTACTGCGCCCAGGTCGGACGGGACGACTCCGACCGCTTCGCCACCGGCGTCCTGCTCGGCTTCCCGCCCCGCACCGCACCCCACGGCCCCGTCGTCCTCGTCAACTTCGGCCACCAGCCCCCGCTGCTCGTCGGACCGTCCGGCGTCCGCGAACTCCCGCCCGGCGACGGCCTCCCGCTCGGCCTCGGCGACCTCTCCGAAGGGCCGGCACCGCTGCAACGGATCTGGCCGGCCGCCGGGGACACCCTGCTCCTGGTCACCGACGGGGTCACCGAAGCCCGCGACGCCCAGGGCGAGTTCTTCCCCCTCGTCGCCGCCGTCGCCGTCGCCCTCGCCGAGGACCCCGGGGTGGCCGAACCCGAACGGCTGGTGGCCTTCGTCCGCGACGCCACCCTCCGCCACGGCGGCAACCACCTCGCCGACGACACCACCGTCTTCGCCGTCCGCCCCGCCCCCGCGGACGCCACCGACGGCTACCCCTTCTTCGGGCCGCCGCCGGGATGAGGGGACGGGGCCCCGTCCCCCGTCCGCCCGTTGCCCCGTCCGCCCGTGACGACCGGTCAGCCGCCGTCCCGTGCCCCGGCGTCCCCGTCCGCCCGTGTGCGGAGCACCGTCGTGAACTCCCCCCGCGGCCGGCACCGGACGCGGGGGGAGCAGGATCGGCCCGGACACCGGCGTTATGCCCTTCCATATGGTGACACGCCGTCTGGAGTCGCTTTTATCCCTTGAAATAACACTTATAGATGCTTTACTCATCAATCGAGGTGGGCTGTTCCACAGCCCAACCCGGTGCGCGCGTGAGGGCCCCGTGCGGGGCGCGTGCCGGACCGCGGCGGGAGGGGAGAGGGCGGGATGGACAGGTGGGGGTGGTGCTCGCGCACCGCTGCGGGCGAACCGGGGGCGGGTCTTCCGTCGTGCCCGGTCGCGTTCCGTTCCCCGGGCACCGGACCGGTCCGCCGGGCCGGGCTCCCGGACCGGCGGCTCCGACGGACGGTCGCGCCGGACCTCCGTGGTCCCGGCGGACGTCGATCGATGCGGTGCCCGCACGGGCGAACCCCTCGCTGAAGTCCCGGTCCGCCGGTGACCGGCTCCCGGTCCGGACGCCCCGTCAGAAGAGGGCTCCACGGGTCCCGGTACCCGATCGCGGCGTACCGCAACAGAATCCGGAAGGTGCTGAATGACCAGGATGGATCGCCGCAGCGTGCGGCACAGAAGGCGGCGGGTCCGCTCGCTCTGGGGGCTGCTGTTCACGGCCTTGTTGATCGTGGGCGGCACCTTCTGGACCCCGCTCCTGTCCGCACCGCAGTCGTACGCCGCACCGGGTGACGCGTTCGACCCCGCCGACCCGACGGTCTTCGTCGCCCAGGAGACCCCGACCCGCCTCTACAAGGCGCTCGCCGGCGCCTCCGGCAGCATCACCTTCCAACCGGAGGGGGCGGCGTCCCCCATCACCTACAACGGCATCAGCTACAACACGGCGGACAACTACCTGTACGGGATCAGCGCCATCGGGAACGCCGCCTTCCCGACCGGATCGTTGATCCGGATCGGGCAGGGCGGTGCCCTCTCCCGGGTGGGCGCCCCGAACCTGCCCGGAGGGGCGAACCTGGCCGCCTTCGCGCCCGACGGCTACCTCTACACCGGTACCACGGGCTCCACCACGGCCCGCCGGATCGACGCCACCACGGGCGGGTCCACGACGCTGAACCTGTCCGCCGCCCCCAACACCGGCGACCTCACCTACGCGGACGGATACTTCTGGGGAGCCACCGACAACGGACAGATAGTCCGGGTCGACTTCCTCAACCCGGCCGCCACCAAGCCGGTCAGCTTCCACCCCGTGCCCTTCCTGACGCTCACCCACGGGTACGGCGGGGCGTGGACCTTCGGCAACGGCAACATCGGCCTCTCCAACAACGTCACCGGGCTGGTGACCCAGGTGAAGGTCAACACACCGGCGAACCCGACCTTCACCCTGGTCTCGGCCTCCTCCGGCCCGGCGAGCAGCAACAACGACGGCGCCTCGTCCCCCGGCCTGCCGACCGACCTGTCGATCGTGAAGACCGGGCCCGGGGCGGTCGAGCCGGGTTCCCCGGTGACGTACACGCTGAAGGTCAAGAACAACGGTCCCGGCAACTCCAGCGGCTACACGGTGACGGACACCGTGCCGGCGCCGCTGACCGACGTGGCCAGTCCGACGCCGGGTTGCACGGTCTCGGGCACCACGGTGACCTGCGTCGGCGGCCGTACGCTGGCGGGCGCCGAGAACACCATCACGATCACGGCGAACACTCCGGCCACGATGACGGGATGCGTCACCAACACCGCCACCGTCCTGGCCAACGAACAGGACCCGGTGGCGAACAACAACCAGGACGAGGCCGAGATCTGCGCCGTCGAGCCGGGCCTGACGGTGGAGAAGACGGCCGATCCGGCCACGGTGAGCGCGGTCGGCGAGCGGGTGACGTACTCGTTCGAGCTGACCAACACCGGGAACGTGGAGCTGACGGAGCCGGGCGTCACGGAGACCGACTTCTCGGGCGCCTCGTCCCCGACGGTCGAGTGCCCGGCGGGTCCGCTGGCCGTGGGTGGGACGCTGACCTGCACCGCCGTCTACACGGTGACGCAGGCCGACCTGGACGCGGGCTCCATCGAGAACACCGCGACCGCGCACGGAACCCCGTCGGGCGCCACCGATCCGACGGTGTCGGAGCCGGACACGGCGACCGTCGGCGTCGACGCCGAACCGTCGCTGACCGTGGTCAAGTCCGCCACCACCGGTCAGCCGGACGAACTCGTCCTGGACGAGGAGATCACGTACAACTTCGTCGTCACCAACACCGGGAACGTGACCTTGACGGACGTGGCGGTGGACGAGGGCGAGTTCACCGGGAGCGGTGAACTGGGTCCGGTGCTCTGCCCGGCCGGTGCCGCCTCGCTGGCCCCCGGCACCTCGGTGACCTGCACGGCCACCTACACGGTCACCCAGGCCGATGTGGACGCCGGTGAGATCACGAACTCGGCGACCGCCACCGGCACCCCGCCGTCCGGCACGCCGCCGGTGTCGCCGCCGTCCGAGGTGACGGTCCCCTCCCCGCCGGCCCCCGCGCTGACGGTGGTCAAGTCGGCCTCGACGGACGAGTTGGTCGCGGGTGAGGAGATCACCTACGGCTTCCGGGTCACCAACACCGGCAACGTGACCTTGGAGGATGTGGAGGTGGGTGAGGGCGAGTTCACCGGGAGCGGTGAACTGGGTCCGGTGGTCTGCCCGGCCGGTGCCGGTTCCCTGCTCCCGGGCGAGTCGGTGAGGTGCACGGCGACGTACACCGTCACCCAGGCCGACGTGGACGCCGGCTCGGTACGGAACACGGCCACCGCCACCGGCACTCCGCCGTCCGGCACGCCTCCGGTGTCGCCGCCGTCGGAGGTGACGGTGAGCACGGATGACGATCCGGCGTTGTCGGTGGTGAAGTCGTCGTCTGTGGATGAGTTGGTTGCGGGTGAGGAGGTCACGTACGGCTTCGTGGTCACGAACACGGGGAACGTGACCTTGGAGGATGTGGAGGTGGGTGAGGGCGAGTTCACCGGGTCCGGTGGGTTGGGTCCGGTGGTGTGTCCGGCGGGTGCGGCCGCGTTGGCGCCGGGTGCTTCGGTGACGTGTACGGCGACGTACACGGTGACGCAGGCGGACGTGGACGCGGGTTCGGTGAGCAACTCGGCGACCGCGACCGGTGTGCCGCCCCGGGGCGAGCCTCCGGTGTCGCCGCCGTCGGAGGTGACGGTGAGCACGGATGACGATCCGGCGTTGTCGGTGGTGAAGTCGTCGTCTGTGGATGAGTTGGTTGCGGGTGAGGAGGTCACGTACGGCTTCGTGGTCACCAACACCGGGAACGTGACCTTGGAGGATGTGGAGGTGGGTGAGGGCGAGTTCACCGGGTCCGGTGGGTTGGGTCCGGTGGTGTGTCCGGCGGGTGCGGCCGCGTTGGCGCCGGGTGCTTCGGTGACGTGTACGGCGACGTACACGGTGACGCAGGCGGACGTGGACGCGGGTTCGGTGAGCAACTCGGCGACCGCGACCGGTGTGCCGCCCCGGGGCGAGCCCCCGGTGTCGCCGCCGTCCGAGACCACGGTGACCACGGAGGACGACCCCGGCATCTCCGTCGTCAAGTCCGCCACCACCGGTGAGGAGGACGAACTGGTCGTGGGCGGGGAGGTCGACTACCTCTTCGTGGTCACCAACACCGGGAATGTGACCCTGGAGGACGTGGAGGTCGTCGAGCGCGAGTTCACCGGGTCCGGTGGGTTGGGTCCGGTGGTGTGTCCGGCGGGTGCGGCCGCGTTGGCGCCGGGTGCTTCGGTGACGTGTACGGCGACGTACACGGTGACGCAGGCGGACGTGGACGCGGGTTCGGTGAGCAACACGGCGACGGCTTCCGGCGTGCCGCCCCGGGGCGAGCCTCCCGTGTCACCGCCCTCGACGGTGGAGGTTCCGCAGACCCCGGAGCCCGCGCTGACGGTCGTCAAGACCGCGGAGTCGGAGAACCCGGGCAAGCTCGTGCTCGGTGAGGAGATCGACTACGGCTTCGTGGTCACGAACACCGGCAACGTCACGCTGAAGGACGTGAAGGTGGACGAGGGCGAGTTCACGGGTGCCGGTGAGCTGAGCCCGGTCACCTGCCCGAGCGGTGCGGCCTCGCTGGTGCCGGGTGCTTCGGTGACGTGTACGGCGACGTACACGGTGACCCAGGCCGACGTGGACGCCGGATCGATCGAGAACACCGCGACCGGCACGGGCACCCCGCCGTCCGGCGAGCCGCCGGTCTCCCCGCCGTCCACGGTGATCGTGCCGTCCGACGGCAAGGGCGAACTCGGTCTCGCCAAGACCGCCGAGGTCACGGACGTGAACGAGAACGACCGGACGGATGCGGGCGACCGCATCGACTGGGGGTTCACGGTCACCAACGAGGGGCCGATGACGGTGACCGACATCATCGTGGACGACCCCACCGCCGGTGCCGTGACCTGCCCGAAGAGCCGCCTGGACCCGGGCGAGGAGATGAGGTGCGAGGCCGAGCCGCACACCATCACCGCCGAGGACGTCGAGCGGGGGAAGGTCGTCAACACCGCGACCGCGGGCGGCAAGGCCGGCGGCGAGGACGTCACCTCGTCCGAGGCCACCGCCACGGTCCAGGTCCCGCCCGGCACCACTCCGGGCTCTACCGGCACCCCCGGTGCTCCGGACGACCCCGACCACCCGGAATCCCCCGCTCCGGCCTCCTCGGGCATCCTGGCCAGGACCGGCACCACCGTGCTCCTCGCGGCCTCGGTCGCCGCGGGTCTCCTGCTCGTGGGCGGACTCGCCTACGGCATCAGCAGGCGCCGCCGCAGTAGCCGGTAGCAGCGCACGACCCCGAGCGGGTGCCCACGGCGAACCGGCCGTGGGCACCCGCTCGCCCATGCGCGGGGCGGACGACCCGTTCGTTCCCGGACGGCCCACCGGCGCGGGGCGCGTGCTCCGTTCCGCCGACGGGACCGCTCGCGCCGGGCGCCGGATGTGAGTGCGCTCATCTCGCTGAGAGTCGGCCCACGTTCGTTGACCCCGGGTGTCCTCCCGCCCTAGCCTCCCGTGTGCCGCGGTGCGGCGCGGAGGGCCCGACGAATCCCCGAACGGGCCGGTGGAAGCGAGCTGTTGAGGAGCACCGGTGACCGCTGTTGCCGCTTCGCACGTCAAGAGGACGGCCATCGCCTCCTCGCTGGCGCTGCTGCTCTCCCTGGGGCTGCTGTTCGGCCCGGTCCAGTCCGCGCGGGTGGACGGCACGACGGCCGTGAAGACGGCCGGGGCGATCGACCGCGGACCGCGCTGACGGCCGCCCGCACCGGGCCGCCGGCAGCGCGCCGTGCCACGGTGGGGGCATGACGACGCTCGCCCACCTGCGCAAGGCGGCACTGGCCCTGCCCGGGACCGCGGAGCGGGCCACCCGCACCGCGGCGGTGTCCTTCCTCCTGGCCGTGACGGCGACCGCCGCACTCGGCTGGACCGCCGTCTCCCGCCTGGTGGCGGTGCAGCGGTGCCCCCACCCGAGAGGGGTCCCAGCGGAAGCACGAGGAGAAGGAGGACGGATGCGGGCGGGGGACCACCAGGTAGTGGTAGTGGAACTACTCCCAGCCGTCGAGCGACACCTCTGGGCCTCCGACTAGGTAGCGGTGCAGGGCGCTGGCCGTGGTGGCCACGAACTGCTCCGGGACGGCGTCGATGTCTACCCAGCGAACTTGGGCGTGTTTGCGAGGTTCGCGGTTTTCGGGTTCGCCAGTCCATTCGTGGGTGGCGAAGACGACGGTGAGGAAACCGTTCGGGGCCTCGACGCCCCAGGCTCCGTGGATGACGTGGGCGACTTTGAGGGACTCGGGTTCCACCGTGAGGCCGGTCTCCTCGTAGAGCTCGCGGACCGCGGTCCTTGTGATGGCTTCGCCGGGGTCGCTCTTGCCGACGGGCAGGTCCCACAGGCCCGGAGCGAACTTGGCGTTCTCTCCGCGTTGGAGCAGGACGACGCGGTGGGTGGCCTTGTCGTGCACGATGATTGCCGCGACCAGCAAGGTCATCGATCCGAGAGCCGGCTTGAGGGTTTTCGGCTGGTTTTCGGTCTGCTGGGGCACGGGGTTCCCTTCGTCGGGCGCGTTGTCGGGCATGCTAGGTGAGGGCCTCGCGGGCGCGACGGGCGAGATCGGTGGCGCCGGGGACACGGCGGCGCTGGTAGACAGCGAGGGTGGACCGGATCGAAGTGATCGCCTTGCGAGTGCGGTCGGAGGTCATGCCTTCCATCAGGGCGAGGGCCTGGGTCCAGGCGGCGACTGCCTCATCAGCACGGGCTTGGGCGGCGAGACTGTCGCCTAGGTCGGCGTGGGTCAGGGCGTGAACGCGCTGGTACTTCTCGGGGTCCCAGCGGATGAGGGCGTCCCGGTGCTGTTGTTCGGTGCCGATGTGGTCGGCGAGGTCGGTCAGGGTGCGGGCGGTGTGGCTGGCGACGGTTCCGGCCGCAGGGCCGCTTACCTGGGAGTAGTCCGGCTGGGGGCCGTCGTCTCGTAGGAGGGCGTCTTCGGCGGCGAGCAGGGCACGGGCGGCTGACGGGTTCTCATGGGTGGCGGCGTGGGCGCGGGCGTGGGTGATGTGAAGGAGCGCTTCGGTGCGGCCGTCGACGTGGCCGAGGCCCTGTCGCAGGGCGCCCTCGACGAGGTCTACGCAGTGGTGGGGTTGTTTGAGGCTCAGTGCTTGATGAGCGAGGGCGCGCATCATCCAGGCGGTGTGCCCGTGGGGGTCTGCTTCGCAGGCGAGTTGGTAGCCGACTTGGTAGTAGCGCTGGGCGGCTCCCTCCTGACCGAGGTCGTGGTGCTTCCAGCCTGCGAGGTAGGCGAGTTCGGCAACGGCACCGAACGCCTTCCGGCGGTCGGCTTCGCTGGGGAATCGTCCGCGCAGCATGGGGGCGGCGGTGTCGGCGAGGTAGGTGGTGACCGTGGTCAGGCCGTGTCCGCCGCCGAGGCGCTCGTCGGCAGCGCTGAACGCTGCGGTGATCTGACGTACGACGTTCACGTCCTCCGCACCTACCAGGGACGTGCCGGTGCGGGCGCGGAGCATGCGGGCGGTCGCCTCGTGGTCGTGGCCAAGAGGCATGGCGACCCCGGCGGTCGTGAAGGCGGCGGCGGTGAGGAAGCGGCGGCGCTCGACGTCTGCACGGCCCAGATCGATGGCGGCGAGGACGGGATCGGCTTCCGTCGGCCCGTCGACTTCACCGGAGCGGAACCCGATCCCGGTCCGGGTGATCACACGCCCCGCGCGACGGGACAGCGCCTCGGCGAGGTACTGACCCATCCGCCCCGAAGGGGTGCGGGTGCCGTTCACCCAGTGCGAGACGGCCGACTTGTTGGTCTGGAGGACCTCGCCGTTCTCAGCGGCGACGCGACGCACATCTCTGGCGAGGGACTCATAAGTGCAACCGACCTCCTCGATGACGTCTCGCAGAAGGGGGTTGGGGTTCCTCGGTGCTGCCACGACCGCCTCCGCATCGGAGCTGTAAACCACGTATACCGCTGCAACTCCCTTCCACCGTACCCACTGAGCGTGACCGCCGGTTCACTATCCAGTAGCCGCCGGAACGGTGCAGGGGATTCGGATTCCCCCCGGCCCGGGCGGCTCCCCGAAGTTCCGTACGTCCGCATCCGGTTCGGGCACCCCTGTGCCCACATCCGGACGAGCAAGAGACGGAGACAAGGTGACCACCATCGACACCACGGCCATCACGGTCGAACTGCCCGAGGCGTTCGACCCGCGCTGGGACCGCCTGCCCGGCCTCCGGGTCCAGGGTCGACGCCTGACGATCGACCCGGCCGCGTACTTCTTCCGCTTCGAGTCGAACACCTGGCTCGTCGCCGACTGGGAACTCGTCCAGTCCCAGCTTTTCGGCTTGGACGAGACGACCGAGAGCGCGGTCGAGCAGCTCGCACTCGACTTCATCAAGCAGCACGGTAAATCCACCTCCGACCCGGCCCGTGTTCTGACCACCGCCCACGCGGTGTACGCGTACCTCTTCCGCGAGGAGCACCTGCCCGGTCTCGGCCTGCCGCAGATCACCACCGAGCACCTGCGGATGCTGCGCGAGGCCGCCACGCTCATGGCGCTCAACAAGGTCGAGTTGGACGGGCGCATCTCCAACGTCGGCCCGTGCTGGTTCTTCCCCGCCGCCACCTCCGTCGTCTTCGACCTGGACGACGAGACGGGCGGAACGCTCGACGAGGTCTACCACGGCGGCTGGTTCAACGAGCACCGCCGGATCGAGTCCATCAAGGCCCACGCCGCGCTCGGCGGTCGGCTGGTGCACGGCTGCCAGTCCGTCCCGGACCAGTCCGGCGGCGCCGTCGCGCCCTACGGCGCGTCGATGGCGAACTTCCGCGACGACCTCGCCGCCTTCAAGGCGGGCTGGATCGAGCAGGTCTACGCCCACCGCGTGCACCCCGCCGCGTAACCCCCCCGATCAGGCTCCGGGGCGGGCCGGCACCCCCGCCCGCCCCGGACGCCACCACCACCCTCCCGGAGCCCTCACATGACCGCGAACCCCAGCGCCGAACTCCTCGACAACCTGCTCACCCTGACCGGCCAGACCGCCGCCGTACGGGAGGAGGTACGCGTGTGGTCCTTGTCCGGGGTCGAGCGCGTGACCTTCCCCGACTGCTCCACGGCCGTCTTCAAGTACGCCAAGAAGCCCTTCGACAGCGAGGACCAGGCCCTCCGGCTGGCCCGCACCTGCGGCCTGCCCGTCCCCCGGGTGCATGCCTCCGCGGTCCTGGACGGTTGGCTCGGCATGTTCATGGAGGACCTCGGACCCGCCACCCGTGAAGCCGACGACCTGGACGGCATCGCCGCGGCCGTGGTGCTGCACGGGGCCCGCACGGCCGTGCCCCTACCCGTCCTCGACCACGAGCGGCTGCGTAGGCTACCGAGCCGGGCGCTGGAGCACCTTGCCCGGCTGCGCAAGGCCGACCGATGGCAGGAAGCCGACGACGTCGAAGACGCACTCGACCGGATCTCCCGAGCCGCCGAAGCGCGCTCGGCCGGGGCGACCCTGGCCCCCTTCGGCTGGGTGCACTCCGAGTTCCACCCCACCAGCCTCCACATCGGCCGACAGGGCTGGCGGATGCTCGACTTCGCCCGCGCCTTCACCGGCCCCGGCCTGCTCGACCTCGCCAGCTGGCACGGCACCGTCGAACCCCCGAAGCCCGAACGGCTCCGCACCCTCCTGGAGCAGTACGTCACCGCCGGTGGTACCCCCGACGCTCTCACCACACGCGGCGGACTCCCCGCCGAGAACTGGGCCCTGGGCTGGCACCGCACGTGGGCCGTCGAGTGGTTCATGGAGCAGTCCATCCGCTGGGTCGACGACCCCGCCACCGACCCCACCTACCTCAAGGTCGTACGCCGCCACCTCGACAACGTCCTCCACCTCCTGGAGATCTGACGTGCCCACCCAAGCTCCCCCGACGTCCCCCTGGCACGCGCACGCCCTCCAACGAGCAGCCGCCGGACCCGCCGCACCCCTCTCCGCGCCCACCCGGATGGAATGGACCACGAGACCCGGCCAGGGCCCCGGCGCCGAGGCCCTCGGCGCCGACCTGCACGGCAAGAGCGTTCTGGAGCTGGGCTGCGGCCCCGGCCACAACGCCGCCCACCTCGCCACCCGCCACCACGCCCACGTCACCGCCGTCGACCTGGTCGGCCTCCAGGTCCGCCGCGCCCGCTCCCACTACGGACGACTGAACAACCTCACCTTCATCGCCGGGCACGCCCTGCACCACCTGCACGCCTCCGACGAACAGTTCGACGCGATCTACTCCATCTTCGGCGCCATCGGCCTCGTCGCCCCCGAACTCCTGCTCCCGGCCATCGCCCGACGCCTCCCACCGGGCCGGGTGCTCGCCTTCTCCGTCCCCCACCCGCAGCGCGCCGGTCGCTGCCCGTCCGGCGACGACCGGCCCTGCCGGGACCACGTCACCCTCCCCGACCGCACCAGACTCCCCGTCGCCCGCTGGGAGTTCGCCCCCGACCGCTGGGAGAGGCAGCTCCGCCGGGCGGGCTTCTGGACCACCTCGGCCCAGGAGTTCCACGACCCCCGCACCGGCCACTGGCCCACCACCCTGCTGATCCGCGCCCGCAAACTCTGACCGCCACTCGTCCCGACTCCCCACGGAGGAAACGGATGCGCCCGCCCTACCTGCTCCTCGACGTCGACGGCGTCCTCATCCCCTTCCCCGGCCCGGACGGCTCGATCCCCGCCACCCACACCCGACACGACGTCGTCCCCACCGGCCGCAGCACGGACGCCCCGGTCAGCGTCTGGCTCGACCCCACTCACAGCGCCCTGCTCATGGAGGTGATCCGCACCGGCCTGGTCACCCCGGTCTGGTGCACCAGTTGGCGGCAGGACGCCACCGCCCTCATCGGCCCCCTCCTCGGTCTCCCCGATCTGCCCTATGTCGACCTCCCCCGCCCGAGGATCACCACCAGCCACCCCAACGGCTACCTCTGGAAGCGCGACCGCGTCGACGCCTGGCTCCACGGGGCACCCGCCGTCTGGATCGACGACGACTTCACCACCCTCGACCACGACTGGGCCGCGACCCGCACCGCACGAGGAGCCGCTACCCTCCTCGTCCAACCCGACCCCCATACCGGACTCCGACCCGAACACCTGACCAGGGCCACCACATGGGCTGCCCGCCTCGCCACCCGCTGACCCCGGGCAACCGCCCGACCGCCGCCGACCCCCCTCGGGCACCGCGTCCCGTCCCGCGTACCATCGGGGCCCCCACCCGAGAGGAGCCGTCGTGACCAGCGGTGACGTCCCGGACGCGCAGGAACAGCGGGTCACGGTCCCGGAGGCGGTCGTCCGGGAGGCGACGGCCCGTCCGGAACCGGAACCCGTACCGGAGGCCCGGCCGGAGGCGGAGCGGGAGACCAAGGGACAGCGCACCCGGCGGCGCATCCTGGAGGCGGCCCGGCGCCAGTTCGCGCAGTGCGGCTACGAGCGGGCGACGATCCGGTCCATCGCGGCGGACGCCGGCGTCGACAAGGCGTCGGTGATCCACTACTTCGGGACCAAGCAGGAGCTGTTCCGGGAGGCCGTGGCCTGGCAGATCCCGATCGCGGAGATGACCACCGACGATCCGCGCGAGTCGGTGGGGAACTACCTGCGGAACATGCTGGACAACTGGTCGAAGGACCCGGAGACCCCGATGACCGCGCTGCTGCGGGCCAGCATGACCAGCGAGGAGGCGGCGGAGCTGCTGCGCGGGCGGGTCACCGCGCAGGCGGTGGACCCGGTGGCCGAGCGGCTCGGCGACGACCCGGACGCCCGGCTGAAGTCGGCCCTGGTGGGCGCCATGATGATGGGCGTCGCCATGCACCGGCTCATCCTGCGGATGCCGGACCTCGCGGAGGCGGACCTCGCGGACGTGCTGCGGTTGGCGGTGCCCGTGCTGAGCGAGTTGATCACCCCGGAGCCGACGGCCGGACCCGCACCGGAGCCGAATCCGGAGTCAGAACCAGAACCAGAACCGGAACCAGAACCGGAACCAGAAACGGAACCGGAACCCTAGTCCCGGACCCGTCCGGGCGCGTTCCGTCGGAGCCCGTCGCACCTCCCGTGCGGCGGGCTCCGAGGCGTTCCGGGGGCCCGACCGGCGGGTCCGGGAACGGGGTGTGAGCTATTTCTCACCGCTCGGTGAGAAATAAAAGTCAACGCTCGGTTAGTTTTCTCGCTTGGTGTTGCCGGGCGGACCGGTACGCCCCTGACGCCTCACGAGGAGCTTCCCCATGACCACGACCGCGACCGCGCACGGCAGCGGAGCACCCCCCAGAGCGCTCGGCTGGGCCCTGGTGGTGATCGCGACGGCCCAGCTGATGGTGGTGCTCGACGGCACGATCACCAACATCGCGCTGCCCAGCATCCAGACCGACCTGGACCTCTCCGCGTCCACGCTGGCCTGGGTGGTGAACTCCTACGCGCTGGCCTTCGGTGGTCTGCTGCTGCTCGGCGGCAAGGCGGGCGACCTGTTCGGGCGCCGCCGGATGTTCCGCTTCGGCATCGTCGTGTTCACCGTCGCCTCGATCCTCGGCGGCTTCGCCACCAACGAGTTCCTGCTGATCGCGGCCCGGGTGCTCCAGGGCGTGGGCGCGGCGGTCGCCGCCCCGACCGCGCTGTCGCTGATCACGACCAACTTCCCCGAGGGCGCCCCGCGCAACAAGGCGATGGGCGTCTACGCGGCCATGGCCGGCATCGGCTCCACCGTCGGCATGCTGCTCGGCGGCGTCCTGACGGACTACCTCGACTGGCGCTGGGTGTTCTTCGTGAACGTCCCGATCGGTGTGGCGGTGCTCTTCGGCACCAAGCTGCTGGCCGAGGGCCGGCCGGAGCACGGGCGGCTGGACATACCCGGTGCGATCACCGGTACCGGTGGTCTGATCGCCCTGGTGTACGGGATCACCCGTGGTGGCGAGCACAGTTGGACCGACGGACTGGCCCTCGGCTCGTTCGCCGTCGCCCTGGTGATGCTGGCCCTGTTCCTGGTCCTCCAGACCAAGGTGGACCACCCGATGCTGCCGCTGCGGCTGTTCGCCGACCGGACCCGTTCCGGCTCCTACGTGACCATGCTGCTCCTGGGCGCGGGCATGTTCGCCACGTTCTACTTCATGACCCTGTACATGCAGCAGGTGCTGGGCTACAGCCCGGTCAAGACCGGTCTGGCCTACCTGCCGTTCAGCATCGGCATGATGATCTCGGCGACGATGGGCTCCCGGCTGATCTCCCGCTGGTCGCCGCGCCGGATCGCGGGGCCCGGACTGCTGGTCGGCGCGGTGGGCATGCTGTGGTTCGCGATGCTGGAGACCGACTCCTCGTTCGCCGGGCACCTGGCGCCCGCGATGTTCGTCACCGCGCTGGGCCTGGGCGCCAGCTTCGTGCCGATGACCCTGGGCGCGGTGCAGGGCGTGGCCCCGCAGGACTCCGGGATCGCCTCGGCGCTGTTGAACACCGCGCAGCAGATCGGTGGTGCGCTGGGTCTGGCGACCCTGACGACGGTGGCCGTGGCGCAGTCGAACGACGTGCTGCCGAACGCCTCGGCGAGCTTCTACCAGGCGGCGGCCACCGGTGACGCCAGCCTGATGCAGCGCGCGGCGGAGGCGCTGACCGAGGGCTACGCGGCGGCCTACCTGGTGGCGGCGGGCCTGTTCGTGGCCGGCCTGGTGATCACGGTGGTGGCCCTGCGCGGCGCCCGTCCCGCGACGGGTGAGGCCCCGCCCGCGGCTCACCTGGGCTGACGGTCACGCCGTCGACGGTCCACGGGCTGACCGGTGGGGTGCGGAGCGGAATCCGCACCCGGCCGGTCAGCCTTCGGCGTTCTCGTGCTCCGCTTCCTGCTCCCGCCGGCGCCGTTCGGCGGCCCGCTCCCGGGCCTCGCGGCGTTGGCGCTGCCGGGGGCCGAAGGTGAAGAGGTTGAGCGAGAGCACCAGCAGGCCGACGACCAGCAGCAGCGGGCCGCGGCCCTGGAAGTAGGAGAGGAAGCCGAGCACCAGGACGAGTCCCGCGCCGGCGATGCCCGCCCAGTCGGCGTACGTGCCCACGATCTTGCCGGCGCGCTCGGCGGCGCGGCCCTTGCGTCCCATCCGGACACCCCGTTTCGTCTTCGGCCCCGAGAGCCCCGAGAGCCCCGAGAGCCCCGAGAGCCCCGAGAGCCCCGGGTTCCGGGTCCCTGGTTCCGGGCCGGTCCCGCGGGGCGGCCGGTGCCGCACCCGGGGTCATTGTCACCCGGACGGCCCCGGAACCGAAGGGGTCACCGGGGCCGTCGTGGCGGTCGGGGAGGGCGCCGGGGTTCAGCAGTGCCCGCGGCGCCCCGGCTCAGCCGTACATGCGGCGCATCGCGAAGTCGACCATCTGCTCCACGGCCTTCGCGTCGAAGACCATCCGGTGGTCGCCCTCCATGTCGAGGACGAACCCGTACCCGGTGGGCAGCAGGTCGGTCACCTCCGCGCCGGTGATCACGAAGTACTTGGACTCCTTGCCCGCGTACCGGCGCAACTCCTTCAACGTGGTGAACATCGGGATCACCGGTTGCTGGGTGTTGTGCAGGGCGAGGAACCCGGGGTTGTCGCCGCGCGGGCAGTACACCTTGGAGGTCGCGAAGATCTGCTGGAAGTCCTCGGCGGCCATGGAGCCCGTGGTGAACGCCCGGACCGCGTCCGCGAGGGACGGCGGGGACGGCTCCGGATACAGCGGGGGCTGCTGTGCGTACCCGCCGGTCGCCGGCGGGGGCGGGGACTGCGGCTGCGCGTAACTCTGCCCAGGGGCGGCGCCGCCTGCGTGCTGGTCGTAGCCGTACATGGGCGCAAGCGTACCGAGCGGCGGGGGGCCGCCGGGCCGCGCCCGTCCGGGTGCGGTGCGGGCGCATCACGGGGGGACGGTCGGGGGAAGGATCAGCGCGTCGGGGGGTTGCCGATATTACCGATGGGTAGCATCATCGTGAGTACCTGCTACTCGCCAGTACGCGTGTCATCACCGAGCTACCTACGGAGCCGTCGCCATGGGGCACTACAAGTCGAATCTCCGCGACATCGAGTTCAACCTCTTCGAGGTGCTCGGCCGCGACCGGATCTACGGCACCGGACCGTTCGCCGAGACGGACGTGGAGACGGCCCGCAGCATCCTGGCCGAGATGACCCGCCTCGCGGAGAACGAACTGGCCGCGTCCTACGCCGACGCCGACCGCAATCCGCCCGTCTTCGACCCCGCCACCGGTACCGCCCCCGTCCCCGAGTCCTTCAAGAAGTCCTACCGGGCGTTCATCGACTCCGAGTACTGGCGCCTCGGCCTGCCCGAGGAGATCGGCGGCACCCCCGCCCCCACCAGCCTGATCTGGGCGTACGCCGAGATGATCCTGGGCGCCAACCCGGCGATCTGGATGTACGCCTCCGGGCCCGCGTTCGCCCGCATCCTCTTCGAGGAGGGCACCGAGGAGCAGCGGCGGATCGCCGCGCTCGCCGTGGACCGGGCCTGGGGCTCCACGATGGTGCTCACCGAGCCCGACGCGGGCTCCGACGTGGGCGCCGGCCGGTCCAGGGCCGTGCAGCAGGAGGACGGCACCTGGCACGTGGAGGGCGTGAAGCGGTTCATCACCTCCGGCGAGCACGACCTGGCGGAGAACATCCTCCACTACGTGCTGGCCCGCCCCGAGGGCGCCGGCCCCGGCACCAAGGGGCTGTCGCTGTTCCTGGTGCCGAAGTTCCTCTTCGACGTGGAGACCGGCGAACTCGGCGAGCGCAACGGCGTGTACGCCACCAACGTCGAGCACAAGATGGGCCTCAAGGCGTCCAACACCTGCGAGGTGACCTTCGGCGACCGGCACCCCGCGAAGGGTTGGCTGGTCGGCGAGGTGCACGACGGCATCCGCCAGATGTTCCGCATCATCGAGTTCGCCCGCATGATGGTCGGCACCAAGGCGATCTCCACCCTCTCCACCGGCTACCTCAACGCCCTGGAGTACGCCAAGGAGCGCGTGCAGGGCACCGACCTGGCCCGGTTCATGGACAAGGGCGCGCCCAAGGTCACCATCACCCACCACCCCGACGTGCGCCGTTCGCTGATGACGCAGAAGGCGTACGCGGAGGGCATGCGGGCGCTGGTCCTCTACACGGCGAGCGTGCAGGACGCCATCGCGGTCAAGGAGGCCGCCGGCGAGGACGCCGCGGCCGAGCACGCCCTCAACGACCTGCTGCTGCCGGTGGTCAAGGGCTACGGCTCGGAGAAGGCGTACGAGCAGCTCGCCCAGTCGCTCCAGGTGCTCGGCGGCTCCGGCTACCTCCAGGAGTACCCGGTCGAGCAGTACATCCGGGACGCCAAGATCGACACCCTCTACGAGGGCACCACCGCGATCCAGGGGCAGGACTACTTCTTCCGGAAGATCGTCCGCAACCAGGGCGCCGCGCTGAACGCCCTGGCCGAGGAGATCAAGAAGTTCCTCGCCCTCGGCTCCGGGGGCGAGGAGCTGGCCGCGGCCCGCGACCAGCTCGCCCGGGCCGCCGGCGAGCTGGAGGCGATCGTCGGCGTGATGCTCACCGACCTCGCGGCCACCGAACAGGACGTCCGCTCCCTCTACAAGGTCGGCCTCAACGGCACCCGGCTGCTGCTCGCCTCGGGCGACGTGGTCGTCGGCTACCTGCTGCTGCGCGGGGCCGCGGTCGCCGTCGAGAAGCTGCCGTCCGCGTCCCCGAAGGACCGCGCCTTCTACGCCGGCAAGATCGCCGCCGCCCGGTTCTTCGCGGCGAACGTCCTGCCCGGGGTGGCCACCGAGCGGTTGCTCGCCGAGTCCGTGGACCTCGGGATCATGGACCTCGACGAAGCCGCTTTCTGAGCCGGACGCACCCCCCGAACGGCCGGTGCGAAGATCCGGCACCCCGGACATCCACCCACGACATGTACATTTCACTAGGGGCCCGCTCACACCCCCGGGGGCGGGCCCCTGCTCGTCGTTAAGGTGAACCCATGAGCCAACCCCCCCGCTTCGACCGCGGCCACACTGACGACCTCATGACGTTCCTCGCGGCCGGCCCCTCCCCCTACCACGCCGTGGCGAACACCGCCCAGCGGCTGGAGAAGGCCGGATTCCGGCAACTCGCCGAAACCGACGCCTGGGACGGTACCGCGGGCGGAAAGTACGTCCTGCGCGGTGGCGCCGTCGTCGCCTGGTACGTCCCCGAGGGCGCCAGCGCCCACACCCCCTTCCGCATCGTCGGCGCCCACACCGACTCCCCCAACCTGCGGATCAAGCCCCTCCCCGACAGCTCCGCCCACGGCTGGCGCCAACTCGCCGTCGAGATCTACGGCGGCCCGCTCCTCAACTCCTGGCTCGACCGCGACCTCGGCATCGCCGGCCGGCTCTCGCTGCGCGACGGCACCCACCGCCTGGTCAACGTCGACCGCCCGCTCGCCCGCGTCCCCCAGCTCGCCATCCACCTCGACCGCAAGGTCAGCGCGGAGGGCCTCAAGCTCGACCCCCAGCGCCACCTCCAGCCCGTCTGGGGCTTCGGCGACGCCCACGAGGGCGACCTCATCCGCTTCCTCGAAGAGGAGCACGACCTCCCCGCCGACTCCGTCACCGGCTGGGACCTGATGACCCACCCCGTCGAAGCCCCCGCCTACCTCGGCCGCGACAAGGAACTCGTCGCCGGGCCCCGCATGGACAACCTGATCTCCGTGCACGCCGGCGTCGCCGCCCTCGCCGCCGCCGCGGCCACCGGGGACCTCCCGTACATCCCCGTCCTCGCCGCCTTCGACCACGAGGAGAACGGCTCCCAGTCCGACACCGGCGCCGACGGCCCGCTGCTCGGCTCCTGCCTGGAGCGCAGCGTCCTCGCCCGCGGCGGCACCCTGGAGGACCGCGCCCGCGCCCTCGCCGGCACCGTCTGCCTCTCCTCCGACACCGGCCACGCCGTGCACCCCAACTACGCCGAGCGCCACGACCCCACCCACCACCCGCGCGCCGGCGGCGGCCCCATCCTCAAGGTCAACGTCAACAACCGCTACGCCACCGACGGCTCCGGGCGCGCCGTGTTCGCCGCCGCCTGCGAGAAGGCCGGCGTCCCGTTCCAGACCTTCGTCTCCAACAACGCCATGCCCTGCGGCACCACCATCGGCCCGATCACCGCGGCCCGGCACGGCATCAAGACCGTCGACATCGGCGTGGCGATCCTCTCCATGCACAGCGCCCGCGAACTGTGCGCCGCCGACGACCCCCATCAGCTGGCCAACGCCCTCACCGCGTTCCTCACCGGCTGACCCGGACCCGTCCCGTCCCGCCCGTCCCGTGCCCGTTCCCCCGCCGCGGGGGAACGGGCATGCGCATGACCCCCCGGAGCCCGGGTACGCGCCCCCCGAACGGAACTGCCGCAACGATTCGGCACAGCCGACAGGGAGGCCAGATCCATGGGACTGGGCGGATGCATCCTGCTCCTCGCGGTGGGGGCCATCCTCACCTTCGCCACCGACTGGGAGGTGCAGGGCCTCAACCTCGACGTGGTCGGACTCGTCCTCATCGCCGTGGGCCTCATCGGCATCGCGGCCTTCACCAGCATCGCCCGCCGACGCCGGGTCCTCGTCCCCGGCGCCACCACCGTCGTCGACGAACGGCACGACACCCGCTGACGCCCCCGGGGCCCGGCCACCGCCGGGCCCCGGGCACCCGGGCGCCCCCGCCCGGAAGCGGGGCTACGACTCGGCGATCTCCCGCCGCAGCCGATGGGTGAAGCGATGCAGGAGGTCCAGGGTCTCCCGGAACTCGGCCCGGTGCTCGTCCCTGCCGTCGGTGGGCCGGGTGCTCCACACCCGACGCGCGAGGGCGTCGGCGAGCTCGACGGTGTCCTCGGCGCAGAGCAGGTAGAGGGCCGAACGCGCCTCCTGCATCCGTTGCACCCACTCGTCGGCCCCGGGACCGTCGTCCCCGAGCCGGGTGCCCTTCAGGTGGTCCAACAGCTGCACCACCGCCGTGTTGAAGCCGATTCCGGCCCTGAGCTTCTGCTCGCGCAGCCACAGGCGATCCTGCCGGCGCGCGGTGAACCACGCACCGAACAGGACCCCCACCAGGCCGATGGCGGCCCCCACGGCCACGGCCAGCACGTTCGCCACCATCCGCTCCCCCCGACGCCGGTGGCGCCAGGCTACCGAGGCGGTCGCTCCCCGCCCCACCGGGACGGGACGCGGCCGTCCGCCGGCCCGCTACGCCTCCTGCGGGTCCATCCCTGCGAGCACCAGCGGCAACCGGTCCGCCGCGCCCGCCACCAGCCGCACCGGAACCCCCCAGTCCTGCTGGTGCACATGGCACGCCGGATACGGGTTGGCCGGATCGTCGTCGCAGGACGCCGCCATCGCCGACACGTGCAGCACCCCCTCCGGCACCGCCGGGTCCAGCTCCAGCGCACGGGACAGGTCCGTCCCCGCGCCCGCGCCCGTCCGCAACAGCTCCGGCGGCGTCGACGACACCAGCAGCCGCGTCGACGGACCGTACCGGGTGTCCAGTTTCTGCCCCGCCGGCGCCTGGAACACCACGTCCACCATCAGCGCCCCCGGCGCCACCTCCGTCGCCTCCCGTCGCGTGCGGTGCGCCACCGCCGCCACCCGCACCGCCTCCTCCGGCAACCGCAAGCGGGTCAACCGGTGCCGCGCCGACTCCACCACCACCACGTCCCCGTCCACCACCACCGCGTCCGAGGGCTCCCGCAGGTCCGTCGCCAGGGTGCTGACCCGCCCGCTCACCGGGTCGTAGCGGCGCAGCGCGTGGTTGTAGGTGTCGCTGATCGCGACCGAACCGTCCGGCAGCACCGTCACCCCCAGCGGATGCTGCAACAGCGCCTCGGCCGCGTCCCCGTCCCGGTGCCCGAAGTCGAACAGCCCGGTGCCCACCGCGGTGTGCACCGTCCCGTCCTCCGTCACCCAGCGCAGGGCGCTGGTCTCCGAGTCCGCGACCCACAGCCGGTCCTCGCCCGCCGCCAACCCCGAGGGCTGAGCGAACCACGCCTCCGCGGCCGGCCCGTCCACCAGCCCCTCGTTGGTGGTGCCCGCCGCCACCGCCACCGTGCCCTCCACCGGGTCGTACGTCCACAGCTGGTGGACGCCCGCCATGGCGATCCACACCCGCCCGCCGAAGTACGCCACGTCCCACGGCGAGGACAGGTCCACCTCCCGGGCCGGCCCGCCGGTCGGCGAGCCCTGCCACCACTGGCGCCCGGTGCCGGCCAGCGTCGTCACCGCCCCCGTCACCGGGTCCAGCCGGCGCAGCGCGTGGTTCACCGTGTCCGCGACCACCACCGAACCGTCCGGCAGCGCGGCCAGCCCCTGCGGCTCGCTGAACGCCGCCCGCTCGCCCCGCCCCGCCGGTGCGTCCGCGAAGCCCCGCTCGCCCGAGCCGAACCGCCGCAGCACCTCCTCCCCGTCCGGCGCCAGCTCCACCAACTGGTGCCGGGTGGTGTCCGACACCAGGAAGTTCCCGGACGGCAACAGCAGCGCCTTGCCCGGGAAGCGCAGCTCCGTCGCCGCCGGCTCCGGCGCCACGTACGGGCCGTCCCCGCGCCGCAGGGTGCCCTTCGCCGCGTGCTCGGCCTCCAGCTCCGCCACCAACCGCTCCAGCGCGTGCGCGTGCCCCTCGCCCGCGTGCTGCGCGACGACGTACCCCTCCGGGTCGATCACCACCAGCGTCGGCCAGGCCCGCACCGCGTACTGCCGCCAGGTCGCCAGTCGCGGATCGTCCAGCACCGGGTGCTCCACCCCGTACCGCTCCACCGCGTCCACCACCGCCGCGTGCTCCGCCTCGTGCACGAACTTCGGCGAGTGCACCCCGACGATCACCACCGTGTCCCGGTGCTTCTCCTCCAGCTCCCGCAGCTCGTCCAGGACGTGCAGGCAGTTCACGCAGCAGAAGGTCCAGAAGTCCAGGATCAATGTGCGACCTCGGAAGTCGGCGAGCTTCAGGTCCTTCCCGCCGGTGTTGATCCAGCCGCCCTCGCCGATCAGCTCGGGGGCGCGGACACGGGCACGACGGGGCGCGGGAGTGGGCGCCGAGGCAGCATCGTTCATGTTTCAAGCTTGCCATTGGCCCATGAACACCGGATCACGGATGTACGACGCCGTTGTCCTGCGCAGCTACGGGATCCGCTCCACCACGGACTAGCCTCCTTGGACGCCCCGGACGAACAGGGTTCCTGTGCGCCGACTACCGGGGGGTGCCTCTATGAGGTTCGTCAAGGAAATCGGGCTGCGTTCGGGCGGGTGGCCAGGCAGCATGGCGAGATGCCAGATCTGCTGTGGGACGACGTCAGGGAGTTCTTCGACCCTGGCCTGATGGGGTCGCTGCCAGATGGGCGGGTCGCAGATACCTCGGTCGAGGACTGGCAGGCGGTGCTTGATCTGGTGCGGTCGCAGGGGTGGTCGTGCGAGTACTCCGAGGACGGCGTCCCGGTTCGGCTGCCGCGAGCTGCGGACATGCTGGCCCGCAGCGAGGGCGCCGACGCGTTGTTGAGGGTCTGGCCCGCTACTGGATTCCTGGTGATCTTTCGGGCGTATGAGGCCAGCTCTATCGACTTCGATGTTGATCTGCGAGAGCTGTGGGGCCAGGACGGCGTCAACCTGCTGTGCCGTCTGCTGCGGGCGATCGGGCGCCGGCTCGGTAAGCCGGTGACGTTGACTCCGGAGTCCGATCCACTCCGCCCCGTTCTCGGGTTCGATGCCGATGCCGACCGCGTGGTGCTGCTGGCGGAACCACGGCTCAGCTGACCGCTTCGGCTGGCCGGGACTCGTAGAAGGTCCCGTCGCGGAGCATGGCGAACAGGACGTCGACCCGGCGCCTGGCCAGACAGAGAAGTGCCTGGGTATGCCGCTTCCCTTGGCCGATCTTCTTGTCGTAGTAGGCGCGGGAGGCCGGGTCGCCGAGTGAGGCGAACGCGGCCAGGAAGAACGCCCGTTTCAGCTGCTTGTTGCCTTCTTCTCTTCGAGCCGGGGCGACTCGTACGAGGATAAGCACTACGTAGTGATCGTCCAGCATCGGAACCGGCTGACCGTTCAGAGTCTGCCTGGGGCGAGCAGCAACCCGGACAGCCCGCTCACGCTGGATCTGACCGTTGATCGCAACGTGGTCACGGGTACGTGGGTCGAGCAGACTGCCGCAGACGGCTACTACAACGGGGCCCGCTACCACGGGGCCATCCAACTCCTGGTCGAGCCGACCGGGCGGCGTATGGCCGGGAAGTGGGTCGGCTTCGGCAAGGACTTCGACGTGAATACCGGCCCCTGGGAACTGCGGCTGGTGGATCGGTCCACGAGCAAGGCGACGCTGGAGAGGTACAGCCAGCCGCCGGAGTGACATCCGACGGGGCACTTGATGAGCCGAAGACCCCACGGGTGGGGCCTTCGGCGGGCTTTGCAGGGCGTTAACTGTGCCGCTCTCGTGCCTTCGGCGGTCGATATGCGCTGGTCAGAGCCCACGATGGGCCCGAAAAACGGGGCCATACCCAGCGTGCACGTTCCGAGCTGAGGCCGGGGTCGGGATGGTGACCACAGCGCAACTTCGCGCCGACCCTCGGGCCGCCCCAGTGACGAAGTGACGGAATGACGGTTTGCTCTACTCCGTCTATAGAGCTCAGAACATCTCTTAAAGAGGTAATGGGCTTCGACCGTCATTCCGTCACTTCGTCACCCGCTGACTCCTCCCCAGCACCGTCTCTCGTCGCCCAGACGATCCGGCAGCGCTCGTCGCCGTCGAACCTCACGCCCACCCTGCCTCGCTGGACTTCCACTCGATCGATTGCGAGGCCAAGGCGTTCACGTCTTCCGGCCGCATCGTCGCCTTCCCAAGCTTCACGTAGCAGACCCGCATCCAGGAGCGGAGAGATGTCCACCGAAGGGGTCGGCATCCGCAGTAGGTCCGCGCGCAGCCCCTCGATCCGGGTACGAAGTCGTCCGGCGAGCCGGTTGTACCGGTCGATCGCGTCTGCGCCGGTGAACTCGCCACGGACGTACCTGGCCTCCTCCAAGTCCGACAGACGAGCCCCCTCGTCCGCGATCTCCGCCTCGATCGCGTCCCGCTTCGCGAAAACCTCCGGGTCCTCCCTCTGCACCCAGCGATCGGCGATCACGGCGAGGAGCGGGTCCTGAGGCTCCAGGGACGGCAGGCGTGAGAGGAATGCCTGAGTCACGTAGTCGTCGATGCTCTCGACCCGAGCCGATACGCCGGAGCATCCTCGCCCCATCCGGTGGCTGGAGCACTGGTACGACGTGCCGGCCTTGCTCATCCGAGCCCCGCAGAGCCCGCAACGCGCTATCCCGGTGAGCAGAGACTTCCCTTGCTTGTGACTGTGCCGCTTCCCCGCCAGCGGGAACGTGCGCGCTTCAAGCTGGCGGAGGATGAGTTCGCGCTCCCCGACCGTGATGATCCCCTCACCAATGCTCACGGTCTCCAGCGTCTCCGGGTCTCGGTAGGGAGAGACCCGGTTCATGTATTTGCGTGTCCCGTCCGGCTGCTCCTCGTACTCGGTCTGCGGCATGAGACCGGCGAAGGCCGGTGAACGAAGGAGTTGCATGACGCTGGACGAGTTCCACTCGCCTCCACGGGCGGACTCCACCCCGTGCTCGTTCAGCAGCCGGGCGATGTGGACGAGCGCCTTCCCGGACAGCGCTTCGTCGGCGATCAGGCGGGCGTAAACGGCGGTCTCGGGGTCGTGGACGAGCTTCTTCGCCTCCGGGTCCACCAGCAGCCCGTAAGGCGGCTGTCCGCCGACCCACTGGCCCCGCTGCCGTAGGTACCGCTTGGCGTTGCCGACGCGCATCCCAAGGTTGCGGGACTCGTTGCGCGCCAGTTCCGCCAGCATCGCGATGGTGACGCGGGCGCTGTCGTTCTTCGTGTCGAGGCCGTCCATGACGGAGACCAGCCGTCCGCCGACCCGGCCTATGTCGTCCAGTGCCTTGCCGACCTCGCCGATGCCCTTGCGGGACAGGCGGTCGAGCTTCCAGACGATCAGAACGCCCACGACGCCGGCCGTGGCTGCTGTGATCGCTGCATCGAAACCTTTGCGGCTGACGTTCTTGTAACCGGAACGTCCACGGTCGATGTGGACCTTGCGGACAGTGAGTCCGTTGCGCTCCGCCCATGCGCGGCAGTCGGCTTCCTGGCGGTCGATCGCCGTCTTGCCCTCCCGGTCCAGGGACAGGCGCAAGTACAGGTCAGCAGTGGTGTGTTGGTGCACGTCCCCAACGCTAGCGAGAAGTGCTCACATTGGTTCAGGAAATCCAGAAGTCCAGGACGACGATGCGGCCCCGCAGGTCCGCGAGGGTCAGCTCCTCGCCGCCGGTGTTCAGCCAGCCGCCCTCGCCGACCAGCTCGGGGGCGCGGACACGGGCACGACGGGGCGCGGGCGCGGGGGTGGGCGCCGGGGCGGATGCATTCATGCTGCAAGGGTGCCACCCGCGCCCGGGCGGGGACGACGTGTGCGGGGTCACCCGGGCGGGGGCGGGGCCCGCGCGGCTGCCCCAGGTCCTCGGGCGGTGTGCGACGGTCGCGGGATCGCCGGGAGCGGGCGCTCGCGGACCCGTGGCCCGGTCCGGCGCCGGTTGACAGGATCGACTCATGAGCCAGCACTCGGTGTCCCTGGACGAGATCGTGTTCGACGACTGGCGGGCCGTCCACTCCTGGGCCCGTCTCCCGGAGGCCTGCCGCTTCCAGCCCTGGGGGCCGAACGACGAGGACCAGACGCGCGATTTCGTGAGGGCCGCGGTCGAGGCCCGGTCGAGCACGCCCCGGCGGAGGTTCGTCTACCGAGCGCGTCTCGGGGACGAGGTGGTCGGCGTGGGGGAGTTGCGGGTCCGCAGCCACACGCGGCGCCAGGGCGAGATCTCCTACGTCGTGCACCCCCGGGCATGGGGGCAAGGCATCGGCACGGGAATCGGGCACCAGCTCCTCTCGCGCGGCTTCGGCGAGTTGGGACTCCACCGCATCGTCGCCACCTGCGACCCGCGCAACCTGGCCTCCGCCCGCGTGCTGGCCAAGCTCGGCATGACGTACGAGGGCCACCTCCGGCACACGGCGTGGATACGGGACGGCTGGCGGGACTCCCTGACGTTCAGCGTCCTCGAAGAGGAGTGGCGTGCGCAATGCCCGGAGTGACGCGGAGACGGTCGGTCCGCGGAGGGGGCGGCCGGTCCGCTCGATGGACGTCACGGATCGTCAGTTCCGGTAGGACACAGGTGATCGGAGAGGTTATGAGTAGTTACAAGATGTGACGTCAGATACACGCCTGATATGCCAAATGGACTGAATGGGTGGATATCGTGTCCGGTGCAGAGCGCGATGCGCGGGTTCACGTACTCGTGTCAACCGGCTCTCCTTCCAAGGAAAGGACCGGACGTGAAAATAGCCAGCAGGGCACGGAGCCGATGGACACGACGCGCGGGCGTGGTGACGACGGGTCTCCTCGCGGTCGTCGTGCTCTTCGTGCCCGGAACGGCCGTGGCAGCGGCCGAGGCCGACCCTCCGCAGAGCGGCGACACCGTGTACATCGAGAACCGGCAGGGATACAGCGGCACCGGCTTCTTCTCCGTCCACTCACCCGTGCCGGCGGACCTCGACGATCCGGGCGAGCCCGACCTCTGGGCCTACTGCATCGAGCACGACGTGACCGCGCTGACGGACATCACCGGCACGGTGAGCGGGCCCGAGGACTTCCTCGGGTCCAACCACTTCACCGATCCGGCAGTCCAGGGCAAGGTCCTCTGGGTACTCGAACACGGCTATCCGGCCCTGAGCCTCGAAGAGTTCGGCGCCGCGGCGGGAGTGCCCGGGATCGCGCGCAACGACGCCATCGAGGCGATGCAGTACGCGATCTGGCGGTACACCGACCTCGGCTTCGACGCCGCCTGGGCGTGGGAGACCAGCGACTCGGAGGCCGCGTACTACTACCTGATCAACGGTGCGAACGCGAGCACGGGAACGCCGCCGACCGGAGCCGCCACCAGCATCTCGATCTCCGCGCCGAGCACCGCGCAGGAGGCCGGAACGATCGTCGGCCCCTTCGTCGTGAGCACCAACCGCCCCACCGTGCGCGTCTCGGTCACCCCCGGGGCGACGCTGACCGACGAGAACGGCGTCGCGCTCGACCCGAACTCCGTCGTCGACGGTCAGGCCCTGTACCTGGACCTCCGCGGCACCAACCGGTCGGGGACCGCCACGATCACGGCCACCGCCCCGGGCTCCGCGCACCACGGCCGCATCGTCTCGGTGCCCACCTCGCCCGGAGGCACGCCCACCGCGGCGGACCACGCCCAGTCGATCGTCCTCGTGGCGCCGAGCGGAGCCACCACGAGCGCCGAGGCCCTCGCACGGTGGAGCGGCGTCGAGGGCGAGGACACCGGCGGCACCGGCGGAAGCGAGAGCACCGGCGGAAGCGAGAGCACCGGCGGGAACGGCGGGGCCGGTGCGTCCGGCGGGGGTGGAGCCACCGGTGGGAGCGACGGCACCGGCGGGGGCCAGGGCTCCGGCGGGAACGGCACCACCAGCAGCGGTGCCGGCGGGGCCGGAACCACCGGCGGGGACGACGGGACGGAGCCGGACGACGGCACCGCCGTGACCACCGGGGGTTCCACCACCGGCGGGGCCGCCGAACCGTCCGCCGGAACGGGTGCGTCGACCTCGCCCGCGGCCGGCGGCCCGCTGGCCGCGACCGGCAGCAACGGGATCGCGGTGACCGCGAGCATCGCCGGCGTGCTCGCGGCGGTCGGCATCGGCGTGCTGCTCGCCGTCCGGCGCCGGCGCATCGCCCGGCGCTGACCCGACCGGCGGGTCCGTCGCTCCGCACCCCGCGCAGCGACGGACCCGCCACCGGCACGGCGGACGGCGGAGCCAGCCGGGGAGGACGAGTTGGCGCACGGTCTGGGCGGCGACCCGCACCCCGTGGTCCGCGGTGACCAGTTCCACGCACGGGTCGATCCCGCCGAACAGGCCGGGCACGGCCCTTTCGCCGTTGGTGGGTCTGTCAGTCGGTGGTGTGGTGGTCGGCGGTGCAGGGGCCGGATGCGCCGGCGTGTTGGGGACACACGCGGTGGGTGATGAACCCGGTGCCGCTGACGCTGCCGTACCCGAGGACGACGGGGGCGGTGGTCCAGCGTCCGCAGTGGCAGCAGTGGGTGCCTGCTTCGGTGGGCGGGGCGTTGGTGAGCGCGTCGCGGGTCATGCGGTCGCCCCTGTCCGGACCTGGTGGACTCCGGGGGCGGTGTACGGGTAGTCGTAGCCCCGTTCGGCCCAGGCGGTGGCGTAGTAGCGCTCGCGCTGTTCTGGGCTCAGACGGCGGGCTTCCTCCGCGTGGAAGATCGCTCGGGCTTCGGTGGCGCTCGGGCCGGTCCACGGGCGGGCCCATGCGCTCACCCGCCCGGGGGCGGTGCCGGAGGCCGGCCCGGCGGGGCGGGCGGCGAAGTGTTCGGCGGTGTGGCGCCCCGGTCGGGTCCGGCGGGTCAACGTCAGGTGGGCGGACACCCACATGAGTGCACGGACGATAAACTCACGCATACGTCGGTCAGCTCCCTAAAGCTGGTTCGGCGAGCCCCGATGGACCGTTCCCGCGGTCTGTCGGGGTGTTTTCGTCTTCGACGACGGATACCCTATACCCCCCTGTCCACCCCTGTCGGCGGACCGGGATGGGAGTGCGTCGTGGTCAGCGCCTCGGTAGCGTCAGGGGGTGGAGTTCGACCCCATGCGCCCCAAGTGGCAGCAGATCGCCGAAGAGGTATCCCGCAGGATCGAGCGCGGGGAGTATCCGCAGCGCTTCCCGCTCTCGGAAGTCAGGCTGGCGGCTGAGTTCGGGGTCAACCGGGACACGATCCGCAAGGCGACCAGGGCGCTACGTGAGTCGGGGCTGATCACGACTGTCCCGAGTCTGGGGACGTTCGTCCGGCCCTCGGACGGGGACGAGGCGGAGGAGTAGCCCCGTCCGGACACCCGAAGGGGTCCGTGGGCGGGTCTACGCGCGCCGTGGCGTGCGGGTGCCGAGCGCATCGACCAGGTTTCGGAACTGTGCGTTGCTGACCGATGACCCTCGTTCGCCCACGCGTGCCGCTGCTTGGCGGCAGGTCGCGTTCACGAACGCCTCGACCGCTCGTGGGTCGGCCTCCTGCCAACTGGTGAACCCGTTCAGCCAGCGGGCGACGTCGTCCAGGCCTTGTCCGAAGCGCATGAGCCACCGGCCCGTGTAGGCGACGTCGACCCATGCGGGTCCAAGGACGGGCATCGCCCAGTCGATGACGTGTGCGTGTCCCTCCCGGTCGATGAGGACGTTGTGGGGGTTCGTGTCCGTGTGAAGGAGATGGGTGCCGGCCAAGTGGTCCGCTTCACCGGGACGCAGATGGTCGGCGAGGCGTTCCGAGAGTCGCGGGAGGGGAAGACCGGGTGCTGGTAGGCGGTTCATCCGCCGTAGGGCGTCAGCCACGGCAGGAAGATCGCCCGTGTCGGGGCCGTAGTCGACATGGCGCCCGTCGATGTGGTCGAACGCCAGACAGGTCCATCCGCCGACCTCGAAGCGGTGCCGGATCGCCGGACAGATGCCGCCCAAGGCTCCGTTCACCCGCTCCTCGCGCACCAATCCCGCTACCCCGTCGCCGTCGTCCGCCCGTACCCCTTTGAAGAACAGGCGCCCGCTGCGGAGGGTGTGCAGCGTCAGGGCCGTGGAACAGTTGAACCCGCTCGGCACGCTCTTCGATGCCACGACGGTGCCGGTGCACGCCTCCACCACACGGCGGAGATTCTCCGGCAACTCTTCCCATTCGATTCGCTCGTTCATGTGGTCCCCACTCTGTGGGGAGGGGTACCGACTGACCGGTGCCCCTCCCGCCCTCAACTAGCGTCGCGTGTGGCCGCACTTGATGCAGCGCTCAGCACCGCTCCACATCTCGTACTGGTGGTCACACTCGCTCAGAATCCATGGATTCATGGGGAGACCTCTCTGTTGGTGTCGAGCCTTTGACATGGCTTGCTGTGCTCTGTCGGATGGACCCGGTTACCGTTGGTCGGATGGACTACGGCCCTGATGACGAGATCGAGCGGGATGCCCCCGAGCCGCCGTTTCACCAGCTCGCCGGCATCCTGCGGGCGCGTATCGCCCGCGGTGACTGGAAGCCCCGTCGTCCGATCTCGTCAGAGACTCGTCTCTGCGATGAGTTCGGGTTGTCCCGTCCGACAGTGCGTCGGGCGATCGCCGTCCTGGTCTCCGAGGGGATGCTGTTCGTCGTTCCGCAGCGTGGAACGTACGTCGCGGATCGGAGCGCCCGGGACGAGGGCCAAGGGGGCGGGTAGCCCCGCCCGCTGCGATTGGGGCGGCATGGGTGTCTCACATCGCGCGCTGTGGGACACCCATTCGTCCCATCGGCCTTCCGCGTGTGGGAAGGCCGGAACGGGCCCCGAGCCTGTCATGCGGCACTAAGCTCCGGGTCTGTGAACGAACCCTTCGCAGGTGCCGACGACCCTGCGTGCGGTATCTGCCCGTCGAAACGGCTTCCCCGGTCCGGGTTCGTGGTCTACGACCGTCCGAACCGAGAAGCTCCGTTCAACTCCGAGGACGGCTACCGCTACGCTCCCGATGGCACCCCGGCATGTGTCCACCCCCACAAGGTGGGACTCGAACCTGACAGGTTCGGGCCCGCCCCGGTGGAGACCGAACAGGATGCGCCGGTTGTCGTGCCTAGCTGGTGGCGGCGCCTAGCGGGATGGACACCCTTTTCCCGCGGTCGGTGACACCGATGCGGGCGTACACCTCGTCCAGCACGGCGCGGCGCCGTTCGGTCTCCGCGCTTCCGATCCAGAAGCGCGGGTGCACGTCGCCGAACGCGCTCTTGTAGCACTGGTGGGTGTAGTCGCCGTGGTCCCACGCGCCGCCCCCGGGGCCTTCCTCCATGTCCGTCATGTGCACGAACTGGAACCCGCCGCGTTCCTGCATGCGGCACAGCAACGTGAACTGCGCCATGAGCGCGTGGGACATCACGTCGACCGGCACGGGGAGGGGTAGTTCCGCAGCCTCCTCGTCCCCGTCCGTGAGCGCGAACACGGCGCTCTTCAGGGCCATTCCCCGAACGGTCTCCTTGAACAGGGCGGGAGCGTCGCCGATCGCGTCGTAGTCCGGGATGACCGGGTAGCCGTAGAAGTCATCCCAGTCGGACGAGTACTTGGCGCATGTGTCCCAAAGACGCCCGAACTCGGGGTCGGCCTCGATGGTGGCCAAGATCCCTCGCGCCCGCTCGGCCACCCTCTCGGGGGCCGGACGCACCATACTTGCTCCTGACACGGTGCACTCTCCTTCGTTGGTTGGTGCTCGGTGCCCCATCGACTGTCAGCCTGAAACAGTCGATGGGGGGGGATTTGCTGCCCCTGTCGGTGCATCTGCGGGGAGCCTTTCCGCTCCAGGCAAGGACAGGGTTCCGTCACGCGGTGGCGCGGGTCGGCGACCCGCGGATGCGTGTCGGTCGTGCTGGTGGGGCCCCGCCCGCCCCGCTCCCCTCTCCTACGGTCGGTCGGCACCGCCCTGCGGGTGGTCGGGGAGCAGGCACCAGGTGGTGGTGCCGTCCGGGGTGACGCCCCAGGCGTCGGCGAAGGCCCCCACCAGGTGCAGGCCCCGGCCGCCCTCGGCCAAGGGGGAGGCGGGGGCGGGGGCCGCGAAGGGCGGGCGGGGGGTGCCGCCGCCCACCTCGATCCCCACCCGGTGCCCGGTCCGCCACACCCGTACCCGCACGGTGGGCCCGCCGCCGTGTCGGAAGCCGTTGGTGGCCAGCTCCGAGAGCAACAGGCCGAAGTCGTCCCGGACCCCGCCCATTCCCCAACTGTCCAGGCAGGTGTTCCCCACCCGCCGCAGCAGCCCGGGCCACATCCGGTCCACGTCCGTGCGCGCCCCGACCCGGGAGAGCGTCACGTCGAAGCCCGTCTCCTCCGGTGCGGTGCGGGGGTGGACGGACGGGGCGCGGCCGGCGGTCGACGGGGTCGACGGGGAGGAGGGGAGCGGGGGAACGACGGGCACGTGAAACCTCCGGAGGGTGGGCGTGCGGGAGCGCGAGGCAGGCGCACGGGTGTGGAAGGGCCCAACCGGGACGCTTTGCGCTCGTCCACCAACTAGCCTGGTGTGCCGCTGGTTTGGTTCGCAACCGTGCCACCGGTGATTAACCAGCACGGGTGTCGAAATGGACTATGCGCCCGTGTGCTCAGGGAACCCGGCCGACCGCGCAGGGGTGCGATCGACCGTCGCGGGGCGATACTGGACCCGCACGAAGCTCACAGGAGGGTGCACGGTGGGAGCCAAACGAGGGGCGTCCGGACGACGTCTCGAATTGGGCATTCAGCTGAGGCAGTTGAGGGAGAACTGCCCGGGGGTCGAACGGGTCGGCGCCAAGGGCATGACCCGGCGCGAGGCGGTCCGGGGGCTCCCCGACCTGTCCGAGGCGACCCTCGCCCGGATCGAGAAGGGCGAACTCAACTTCCGTCGCAACGTGGGCAACCTCCGTACCCTCCTGAAGCGGTACGGGGTCACCGACCAGGACCTGGTGGACGAACTGGTCGAGCTGAACCGCGAGACCCCCAACGAGGACTGGCTGACCGGCTACCGCAGCTTCATGCCGCCCGGCATGCCGCACTTCGTCGGTCTGGAGGCGGAGGCGGTGGCCATCACGGCGTACCACCCGACCGTGGTGTACAGCGTTCTCCAGACCCCGGCCTATGCCAAGGCGCTGTACGAGACGGGTCGCCCGGTGGAGGACACCACCGCCGAGTTCGTCCGGCGGAACGTCGAGCTCCGGATGGAGCGCAAGCGACGCGTGCTGGAGCGGGAGGAGCCGATCCGGCTCCGGGTCATCCTGGGGGAGGCAGCGCTGCGCGTTCCGGTCGGGGACGACGAGGTGATGCGCGAGCAGTACGAGGAGATCGTCCAGCTCGCGGGGCTGGACCAGGTCTCAGTCCAGGTGCTGCCCTTCCGCCGCGGGTACCGCTCCCACCACGACTTCGCGATCCTGCGCTTGGGCGGTGGCCTGCCCACCCGGGTGCAGACGGACAACGCCTGGGGCGCGATGTCCTCCTCGGACAAGCCTCGTGAGATCGAACGCTTCACCCGGCGGTTCGACGCGATGGTTGGTCTCGCCCTCGGGGTGGAGGACACCATCACCTTCGTCAAGGAACTAGCGAGAAGGTAGCGGAGCCATTACTACATATCTGTCGGCCACCGAGGTGGCCCCTGAATCGGCCTGGTTCAAGTCCTCTTACTCCGGCGGCACCGGCAACAGTTGTGTGGAGGTGGCCGCCCTCTTCGCCCCCGAGGGCAACTGGTTCAAGTCCTCCCACTCCGGTGACACCGGCAACAACTGCGTGGAGGTGGCGGTGGTGCACCCCCGGGTGGGGGTGCGGGACTCGAAGGCCAAGCGGGGGCCCGCGCTGGTGGTCGGCGCGGGGACCTGGGCGGCGTTCGTGGGGTACGCGGCGGGGGAGGGGCGCACGACCGGTTGACGTGACGTGGTGGGGTGGCGGGCGCTCGGCCGGGGTGTGTCCCGGTCGGGCGCCCGTCCCGTTGGGGCGTCGCCCGGGGGCGGTGGGCCGGCGGGCGGCGGGCCGGCGCGGCTGGTGAAGGGGCGTGCCGCCAGTGGTCCGCCTTCGCGGTTCTGGCGCCGGCGATCGTCAATCTGCCGGTGGAGACGGTCAGTCGGGCTCCTCCGGTGGCGGGGGTACGACCGTGGCGACCGCCCGGCGGAAGGCGGCCCGGTAGGCGCGGGGGCCGGTGCCGGTGAGGCGGTGGAAGTGGTGGCGGAGGTTGGCGGGGGAGCCGAAGCCGGTGCGGGCGGCGATCTGCTCGACGGGGGTGTTGGTGTTCTCCAGGAGGAGTTGGGCCTGGTGGAGGCGGGCGCGCAGCAGGTAGCGCAGCGGGGGCAGGCCGGTCTGGGCGCGGCAGCGGCGGGTGAGGGTGCTGACGCTGATCTTGGCGTGGGCGGCCAGGTCGGCGAGGGCCAGCGGGCGGTGGAGGTTGGCCTCCAGCCAGCGCAGGGTGGGGGTGAGGTCGCTGTGCCGGGCGAGGTCCCGTTCCCGTTCCGTCTCGTCCGCGATGACCTGTTCGTTGACGGGGAGGACGAGTTGGCGCATGGCCTGGGCGGCGATCCGCACCCCGTGGTCCGCGGTGACCAGCTCCACGCACAGGTCGATCCCGCCGAACAGGCCGGGCGCGGTGTGGAACGGCGGGTCGGCGACGGTGGGGTCGCCCACCGGTACGACGGTGGTGCGCGGATGGCGGCGGGCGAGCTCGTCGAGGTGTGGCCAGGAGGTGGTGGCGCGGCGGCCGTCGAGGAGGCCGGCGGCGGCCAGGGTGAAGGTGCCGGTGCCGACGGCCGTCATGCGGCAGCCCCGGGCAGCGGCGGCCCGCAGGGCGTCGGTGACCCGGGGCGGCGGTGGCGCCAGGTGGTCGCCGGGGCTGGTGACGAGGACGGTGCCGGCCCCGTCCGCCAGGGCCGACGGGCCCCAGGGCGTGGTGAGGGTGAGGGTCGGGTCGGCGGTGGTGACGGTGCCGGTGGCGGAACAGGCCCGCACCTCGTAGCGGGCTCGGCCCCCGGCGCGGGTTGCGGCACCGAAGACGGCACCGGGAACGCCGAGTTGGTGTCCCGGGACGCCGTCCGCGAGGAGGACCGTGACCACGTGCATGAGCAGAACTTAGCGGTTGCTGAGGCGGGTGCGTCTTCTTCGCGGGTACGGCGGACGGTCACGATGAGGGGGCGGCGGCCGCCGGAGCGAGGGGACACCGGGGTCGAGCCGTCCAACTGCCTTCGTCTGCCGGGCCGATGACGCCCGTCGAGCGAATCGACACCCACCCACGAGGAGATGCCGCCGTGCGCACCCGTACGCCCTCCGTCCGCCCGATGCGTCCCGTACGCGGGGATTCCGTTCGGTCCTTCCCCCGGCTCGCCGCCGTCCTGCTCGCCGCCGCGACCGTGTCGAGCGTGCTGACCGGCCCCGTCGTCGCCGCGACCGGGGCGCAGCCCGTCCCCGCCGCCCACCCGATCGCCGCGGGAGCGGGCGAGGAACGGGCGGTGGTCGCCGCCCTGGAGCGCCGCGCCCATCCGCTGACGACCGCCGAACCCGACGCCCTGGCAGGGGACTTGGCGCACCTGGTGCGGATGGTCGGCAAGGCCGACATCGTCGGGGTCGGGGAGGCCACCCACGGGTCGAAGGAACTGTTCCAGCTCAAGGACCGGATCTTCCGGCAGCTGGTCGCCGCCCGGGGGTTCCGGGCCTTCGCCCTGGAGACCTCCTGGTCCTCGGGGGTCCTCCTGGACCGCTACGTGCGCACCGGGGAGGGCGATCTGCGCCGGATCATGCGCGAGGAGTTCCAGGGGAGCTACGCGGACTGGAACAACGCCGAGTTCCTGCGCCTCTTCGCCTGGATGCGCGACCACAACCGCACCGTGGCGCCGGACCGCAGGCTCCGGGTGGTGGGCAACGACGTGAACGACGTCAACCACGCCCAGTACGCTCGGGTGCTGGCCTGGGCGGATGCCCAACGACCGGCTCTGGGCGTCGAGTTGCGCCGACTGTACGCATCCTTGCTGGCGCTGCCCCGGGGGATGGGCGAGCGGGTCGAGGCCCTGGCCGCCAAGCCCGTCACCGCACTGGAGACGATCGCCCGGGACGCCCGGGCCGCGCACGCCCTGCTGGAACGGGAACCCGGGGCGGACCCGTGGACCCTCCAGGAGGCGAGGGTCATCGCGGACACGGCGACGGTGTACGCACTGGGTGCCGGCGACCCCGACCCGGCGCGGCAGGCCCGGGCCAATCTCCACCGGGACCGGGCGATGGCCGCACACACGGTGTGGTGGCAGCGGTGGACCGGCGACCGGATCGTGGTCTCCGCGCACAACGCGCACCTCGGCCACCGCACCCCGTACCGGGACACCCACCCCCGCGTCCAGGGCGAGTTCCTGCGGGAGGCGGTGGGCGAGCGGTACCTGGCCGTGGCGACCTCCGTCCACCAGGCCCGCTACCGCGCCTTCGACGTGAACGCCCTCCGCTTCGGCGTCTTCTCCACCGGCCCGGCCGCGCCCGGCAGCAACGAGCACCTGCTCGACCGGGTGCGCCACCGCGACTACTACGTGGACCTCCGCCGCGTCCGGCGGGACGGCGCCGCGGGCGCCTGGCTGGACACCGCCCGGCCCATGTTCGTGGTGCCCTCCGGGTACTCGGGCGATCCGGCGGACGTGCTGCGGGACGTGGCCCTCGGGCGGACCTTCGACGTGCTGGTCCACTTCCGGCAGGTCGCGGAGTACGGCGAGGTGGGCTGAGCGGGCGCCCGGGGCGGGCGGGCCGAACGGGCGCCCGGGGCCGTGGTCCGGCCCCGGGCGTACCGGGCGTCAGCTGCTGCTGACGATCTCGTTCACGATCCAGGCGCCGAGTTCCTCGGTCATGCGGGTGTGGCCCTCGTTGCGGCTGGCGCACAGGAAGGCGTCGAGCGCGCTCCGGTCCGGCGCGATCGGCTGGTACAGCGCCTCCTGGCCGTTGATGTCACCGGCGGCGACGGCGCTGATGCTGGGGATGAAACAGGAGGTGGCGATGCGGTCCGCGTCCACCTCGTTGCCGAGGAGGGTCATGAGGAGCGCGGCCAGGCCGAAGTTGCCGGGGTCGCCCTCCGGGGAGGGGGCGCTGAACAGGCCGCCGGGGGCCCCGTCGACCTCGGGCAGTCCGTTGGTCCGGACGAGGACGGGCTCCTCGCCGGCCTTCTGGAGCCGGGCGACCTCCTGGTCGCCCCGGGCCTGGGTCTTGAGCCAGGTGTCCAGCAGGGTCCGGCCGTTGCCCCGGACGGCGGTCGCACCGGGCGCGACCCCGTTGCCGGTTCCGGTGTCCACGCCGCTGGCGACACCGATCTTGCGGACGGCGCGCGGCCATCCGCCGAGCTCTTCGAGTGCCTGGAGGAACGCCACCCGCTCCGGCGCCGCCTCCGCGGTGTCGTCGACCTTCTGGAGGTGCCAACGTGCCATCTGCTTCGCGGCGGGGCTGTTGAGCAGGGCGGAGAACTGGCGCAGTACGGGGCCCGCGACGGGGTCGTCGCCGAACTTGTCCGTCGCGAAGTGGGCGAAGCCCTGGATGGAGACGGGGAACCAGGCGCCCTCGTGCGGGGTGTCGTAGGAGAGGTGGAGGGAGGTCTCGTGGTCGGGCAGGCCCGGGTCCTGCTCCATCTTGGCCAGCGCGTAGCGGGTGACCAGCCCGCCCATGCTGAACCCGCCCACCACCAGCTTCGACCGGCCCACCCGCTCGGACAGGGCGCGGCGGATGCAGTCGATGACGGTGTCGGCGTTGTCCGTGATCGACGCCGTGCGGTCGTCGTAGCCGAGGACGATCACGTCCCGGCCGGTCGCGTGGAGTTCGGAGATGAAGCGGAATTCCCCGTTCTCCTCCAGGCCGTTCCAGAGCTGGTCGAGGTTGCTCGACCCGCCGGAGAACCCGTCGGAGAGGATGACCGGCCGGACGAGCTGCCGGCGGTTGAGCGGGCTGTAGAAGACCCAGGCCGTGCCACCGGCGAGCGACCACTCCTCGTGCGGCTCAGGCGCGGAGGGGTAGGAGGCAGGGGCCCCGGGGGAGATCGGTCCCCAGATGTCAACGACGGTGTTGGGCATGGAAGTTGTCTCCTCGTACGGGTTCGCCGGCTCGCCGGGAGGGCGACGTCAAGCGGCACCCTAGGGAGCCGGAGCCCGTCGGCGGGAGTGGTACCGGGGAGGGTTCACACCATGGTGGCGATCTTGCCGGGTGAGGGTGTCGACGGTCGGTGGCACGGGCACGATGTTGGCCCGGTCGACGCGGACCGGGAGGTCGTCCCGGCCGGGCGGCCCGGGCGGCCGTCCCCCGGGAACGGGACAACGGTTGGGTAAACGGCCTTCGGAACAAGCCCTGTTGGTGAACCATTCCGCCGTATGGCCATCGATTACCGCAAGCGCCCCCGTATCGACTACCGGAAGGGGGCCGCGGGCACCGCCGGGGTCAGCCTGGAGAAGGTCGCCACCATGGCCCCCGCCCTGGTCGGCGTCTACGAGACGGCTGCGGTCTCCCTGGTCAAGAACCGGGTCGGCAGTGGCCAGCGCGCCGCCGTGTACCTGGTGCTGGACCGCTCGGGGAGCATGCGCCCGCTCTACCGCGACGGTTCCGTCCAGCACCTGGCGGAGCGCACCCTCGCCCTGGCGGCGAACCTCGACGACGACGGGGTGGTGCCGGTGGTCTTCTTCTCCACGGACGTCGACGGCACGGCTGAGATCAGCCTCGACGCCTACCGGGACCGGATCTCACCCCTGCACGCCTCGATGGGACACATGGGGCGCACCAACTACCACGTCGCCATGCAGGCGGTCATCGACCACCACCGGGATTCGGGGGCGGGGGCCCCGGCCTTCGTGGTCTTCCAGACGGACGGCTCGCCGTCCTCCAAGGCGGCGGCCGAGCACGTCCTGTGCACCTCCGCGAAGCTGCCGGTCTTCTGGCAGTTCGTCGGCTTCGGCGAGGACGAGTTCCGGTTCCTGCGCAGGCTCGACGAACTCCCCGTGCCGTCCCGCAGGATCGTGGACAACGCGGGGTTCTTCGCGGCCGGCCCGGCGCCGAAGAGCCTCTCCGACGCGGACCTCTACGACCGGCTGTTGGCCGAGTTCCCCCGGTGGTTGGTCGCGGCGCGCCGGGCGGGGATCGTCGCGGACTGACCCGGCGGGAGGTCCGGAACCCGCCCGGACCGGAGGGGCGCCGCTCAGCGCGCCACCCGGTAGCGGAGGTAGACGACCTGCGGACCGACGGCGCGGGTCTCCACGAGGTCCAGGTCCACCCGACGCTCCTCGTGCGGGAAGAACGGGGTGCCTCCGCCGACCAGCACCGGGTAGACCCTGATCCGGTACTCGTCGATCAGGTCCGCGGCCGCGGCGGCGAGGGTCGCGCCGCCGATCGCGATGTCGCCCTCCCCGGGTTCGGCCCGCAACCGCTCGATCTCCTCCGCCACGCTGCCGGTGGCCAGCCGGGCGTTGCCCCGCACCGCCGGCAGCGTGGTGGAGAACACCACCTTCGGCAGCGGGTTCCAGAGCGCGGTCCACTCGCGCTCCGTCGGGTCCGAGGAGTGCACCCGGTCGTCGTCCTCCCAGTACAGCATCGACTCGTACAGCCGCCGACCCAACAGGTGGACGCCCACCCCGCGGGTCTCGTCGACGGCGAGGCGGAAGGCCTCGGCGTCGGGCGCCGTCCACTGGAAGCCGCCGTCCGGCCCGACGACGTAGCCGTCGAGGGAGACGCTCATCGAATAGGTCACGTCGCGCATGGGGAACCCTCCTCGGTGCGGGTTCGACCGTACGGCCGCGGGGCGCCGCCGGACCCGTCGCCACGCGCCGCGTCCGGGGGCGGGTCACCTCGCCGACGCACCGCCGGGCTCAGCAGGCCGAACGGTCCCGGTCCGCGGAGTAGAGGTAGCTGTCCGGGAACTGCTCGGCGCCCAGGGTGCGCCCCACGATGATCACCGCGGTGCGCAGCACGCCCGCCGCGCGGACCTGCTCGGCGATGCCGGACAGCGGCCCGCGCAGCACCACCTCCTCCGGGCGGCTGGCGTAGGCCACGACCGCGGCGGGGCAGTCCGCGCCGTAGTGGGGGAGGAGTTCCGCGACCACCCGGTCCGCGTACCGGGCCGCGAGGTGCACCACCAGCAGTGCACCGCTGCGGCCGAGCGTCGCCAGGTCCTCGCCGGGCGGCATGGGGGTGGCCCGCTGAGCGATGCGGGTCAGCACCACGGTCTGGCCCACCGTCGGCACCGTCAACTCCCGTCCCAGCGCCGCCGCGGCGGCGGCGAACGCGGGCACCCCCGGCACCATCTCGTACGGCACGCCCGCCGCGTCCAGCCGCCGCATCTGCTCGGCGACCGCGCTGAACACGGACGGGTCGCCGGAGTGCAGCCGCGCCACGTCCCGGCCGTCGGCGTGCGCCCGCACCAGTTCCCCGGTGATCTCGTCCAGGGTCAGGTCGGCGGTGTCGACCAGCCGGGCCTGCGGCGGGCACTCGGCCAGCAGTTCCCGGGGCACCAGGCTGCCCGCGTACAGGCACACGCCGCAGGAGCCCAGCAGCCGGGCGCCCCGCACGGTGATCAGGTCGGCGGCCCCGGGGCCCGCGCCGATGAAGTACACGGTCATGCGCCGTCTCCCTTGTCGTGTGGTGCCTGCTGCGTCTGTCGGGCCGGGGGTTTGCGCACCGCCCACTGGGTGACGGGCATCGCCTGACGCCAGCCGGTGAACCGGCCCACTGGCACCGCGTGCGCCACGGCCAACCGGACGAGGTCGCCGCCGTACCGTTGGCGGGCCTCGACGAGCAGCGCCTCGGACTCCAGGGTCACCGTGTTGGCGACCAGCCGTCCGCCCGGCCCGAGCGCCTGCCAGCAGCGGTCCAGCAGCCCGGCGGAGGTGAGGCCGCCGCCGATGAACACCGCGTCCGGCGCCGGCAGCCCGTCCAGTGCGGCGGGTGCCGCGCCGGTCACCACGCGCAGGCCGGGCACGCCCAGGGTCCGCGCGTTGCGGGCGATGCGTGCGGCACGCTCCGGGTCCCGTTCCACGCTCACCGCCCGGCAGGCCGGGTGGGCGCGCAGCCACTCGATCGCCAGGGACCCCGACCCCCCGCCCACGTCCCACAGCAGTTCGCCGGGCTCGGGCGCGAGGACGGCGAGGGTCGCGGCCCGCACGTGGCGCTTGGTGAGTTGCCCGTCGTGCGCGTAGGCGTCGTCGGGCAGCCCGGGCACGGTGCCCAAGGGCACGGCGTCCGGCGCCCGCTCGCACTCCACGGCCACGACGTTCAGTGCGGCGCCGGGCGGTCGCGCCCAGCTCTCGGCCCGCTCCCCGTCGGTCAGGTGCTCGTCGGGGGCGCCGAGCCGTTCCAGCACCCGCACCGTGCTCGGCCCGAAGCCGCGGTCCCGCAGCAGCGCGGCCACGGCCGCCGGCCCGTCCGCACCGGCGCTCAGCACCAGCACCCGGCGCCCCGGGTGCAGCACCGCGGCGAGCCGCTCCACGGGCCGCCCCACCGCGCTGACCACGTCGGTGTCCTCGACCGGCCAGCCCAGCCGGGCGCAGGCCAGCGAGACGGAGGACGGATGCGGGTGGACGTCCAGCCCGGTCGGGCCGACCGACTCGACGAGGGCCCGGCCGATGCCGTGGAACATGGGGTCACCGCTGGCCAGCACCGCGAGGCGGCGCCCGGCGTGGGCGGCGAGCAGCCCGGGCACCGCGGGCCGCAACGGGGACGGCCAGGGCACCCGCGCGCCCGTGCACTCGGCCGCCGGCAACAGGTCGAGCTGGCGCGGCGCACCGAGGACCACCTCGGCGGCGCGCAGCACCGTCCGGGCCGCCTCGGGCAGGCCCGGCCAACCGTCCGCACCGATGCCGACCAGGGCCACGGGGGACGTGGGGGGCACGGGGGCGGTGGGGTCGGAGGGTCCCACGGGGTGGGGGCGGGGGGCTTCGGACGTCACCGCCGCACTGTATCCGTCGGGTCGCGGGGGCTTCGGGGGTGGTCAGCGGGGCGGGCCGCGTGCGACGACGGGCCGGCCGTCTCCGTACCGCTCCCCGGGGCGGAGCGGACGGGGCGCGTCGACCCGCCGGTACGGGCACGCATCCGGTCGACCGGCCCCGGTCTCCGTCGGCCGGATCAGTGCTGGACCAGGCCGCCGACCGGGACGGGCGGGACGTGGCCGGTCGTCGGCAGCGTCCGCGCCAGGGCGAGGCCGACGTCGACCAGCGACGACCGGCACACGTCGGCGACCTCGGAGAACGGGGTCCACGCGGCTTCGGTGACAGCGCCGTTCGGCTCCGGCCGGAACCGGCCGCCGGTGATGCGGACCCGGTAGAAGACGCCGACGTTCTGGTGCAGGGCCCCCGCCCTCGCCTCGGCCGCGGGGATCAGCCGCGAGTCCACGCCCAACAGTCGCTCCACCGCCGCGGTGCAGCCGGTCTCCTCGGCCACCTCCCGGACCACCGCGTCGAAGGGGTCCTCCCCGTGTTCGACCCGGCCGCCCGGCAGGGTCCACACGCTCCCGCCCCCCGGCTGCACGCACCGGACGAGCAGCACCCGTCCGTCCTCGATGCACACGGCGTACGCCGCCAGTCGGAAGCTCATCCCGGCGTGCCGTCGGTGTCACGGGGAGACGGTGCCGCCGGCGTCCGGTCCGCCGCCCGGAGGACGGCGGCGAGGAGGCCGGGGAAGCGGGCTTCGAGGTCGTCGACGCGGAGTTCGCTGAGGCGCGCGGTGCCCTCGTAACGCTGTCTGATGACGCCCGCCTCCCGCAGGACCCGGAAGTGGTGGGTGGTGGTCGCCTTGGAGACGGGCAGTTCGAGGGCCGCGCAGGCCATCGGGAGTTCGCTGCGGTCGAGACGGCGCACCACCTGGAGCCGCATGGGGTCGGCGAGCGCGTGCAGGACGCCGGTGAGGACGAGTTCCTCGCGTGCGGGATGCGCAATGGCTCGCGCACGGGCACCTCGGTCGGTCACGGTCCGGCTCCTCTCCCTCGCTTCCCCGCCATGATACGACGCCTCTCGTAGTACGAAGAATCTCATAGTACGATGCATTGCGTACCACGGTCGGTGGCGGGGCGGTCGTGTGCCTGGTGCCCACGAGTGCGTCGACCACGCGAACGACCGGATGAGGACGCGTACCGACGGAGGTAGGACAACATGATCGAGTGCGAAGTCCGGGGCAGCGGCGAACACCATGTCATCGCACTGCACGGATGGTTCGGGGACCGCACCTCGTGGTCTCCCCTGTGGCCCCATCTGAACGAGGACGAGTTCACCTACGCCTTCGTCGACCTCCGGGGCTTCGGCGCGTCCCGACACCTCTCGGGGGAGTACGACTTCGCCGAGGTGTCCCGGGACGTCCGGGCGGTCGCGGACCGCCTCGGCTGGGACGCCTTCTCCCTGATCGGCGCCTCCATGGGCGGAAAGGCCGCGCTCCGCACGCTCGCCGACACCCCCGACCGGGTCCGCGCCGTGGTCGGCATCGCGCCGATCGCCGCCTCCGCCGTCCCCCTGGAGGCGGACGCCCGCCGGTTCCTGGCGGATTCCACCCACGACCCCGGGGCCCGCCGGGCCATCATCGCGGGCGGCACCGGACGTCCCCTGTCCGGGCGCTGGCTCGACGCCATGACCGCGCGGTCGGTCGAGCGCTCGACGCCCGAGGCCTACGCCGGATACCTCGCCGCCTGGTCGGACGGTGACTTCCACGGCGAACTCGCCGGACTGAGCACCCCCTCGCTGGCCATCGCCGGTGGCCGCGACACCACCGCGCCCCCGGAGTACCTGGAAGCCACCTGGTCGCGGCACCTGACCGACGCACGGCTGGAGACCCTCTCCGACCACGGGCACTACCTGATCGACGAGGCACCCCTGACGGTCCTCTCCCTCGTCGAGGACTTCCTCGGGACCGTCGCCCCCGGCCGTTGACACCGACCGGCCCCCACCCGATCCACCGGCCTCCGCTGGCCCCTCGCCCACCGTCAGCGCCCACCGGCCCTCAACGAAAGGAACAAGCGCCCATGACCACGGCGTTCGACCCCATCGACCTCGGCGGAAGGCCCCTGGCCAACCGCATCGTCATGGCCCCCATGACCCGCAGCCGTGCCTACGGCCCGGGCGCCACCCCCACGCCGGCCATGGCGACCTACTACGCACAGCGAGCCACCGCCGGGCTGATCGTCACCGAGGGGGCCCAACCCTCGGCCACGGGCCAGGGCTACCCGGACACCCCCGGCCTCCACTCCCCGGAACAGGTCGAGGCGTGGAAGCCGGTCACCGACGCCGTGCACCGCCGCGGCGGCACCGTCTACGCGCAGCTGATGCACACCGGCCGCATCGGCCACCCGAGCCTGCGCCCGGACGGGTTGCCCCCGCTCGCACCCTCCCCGGTCGCCGCCCCGGGCACGCTCCACACCCACGCCGGACCCCAGACGTTCCCGGTTCCCAGAGAAATGACGGACAGTCAGATAAGAGAGACCGTGCAGGACTTCGCCTCCGCGGCCCGCAACGCCATCGCGGCCGGCTTCGACGGTGTCGAGATACACGGGGCCAACGGCTACCTCGTCCACCAGTTCCTGGCCGACAACACCAACCTGCGCACCGATGGATGGGGTGGCCCGGGCACCGCCCGGATCCGGTTCGCCGTCGAGGTCGCCGCCGCGGTGGCCTCCGCCGTCGGAGCACACCGGGTCGGCATCCGGCTGTCCCCCGGCAACACCTTCAACGACATCGCCGAGGCCGCCCCTCACGACGTCTACCCGGCGCTTACCGCCCGGCTCGGCACCCTCGGACTCGCCTACCTCCACCTCGTCGAGGGCGAAGACCCCGAACTGACCCGAGAGCTCCGCAAGGACTGGCCCGGAACGTTCGTCCTCAACCCCCACACCGGCTCCGCCCCCACCGGCCCCGAGGCGCTGTCCCTGATCGAGGACGGCGCCGCCGACATGATCTCCTACGGCGCCCTCTTCATCGCCAACCCCGACCTGCCCGCCAGGTTCGCCGCCGGAGGCCCCTACAACACGCCCGACCGCACCACCTTCTACGGCGGCACCGAACGCGGCTACACCGACTATCCGCGCCTCGGCACGTGATCCCGCCGGCTGCCGACCCGCCGACCGGCCGGAGCCCGGCCGGCGCTCCGTGCGCAAGGCGGACACGGGGCCGGTCCGCCTCCGGAACACGGCTGTTGCGCGGTAACGGGCGTGCCACAGCGGTGTCTTGAGGGAATCACCGGTGCGACCGGTCCGCTGCGGACGCCCTCTTCACGGTCAGAAGGGGGCGACGGGCCGGCACGGTCCGGTGGCCCGCTCCGTCCGCACCGCACACACACCGTTGGGGGAACCCCGTGCTGAACCGCCGTCTGCGCCGTACCGCCGTCACCGCCGCCGCGATCGGCACCGTGCTGCTGATGACCGCCTGCCAGAACGACTCGGGCGACGGGTCCACCGACAGGGGCGCGGGGGCTCCCGCCGCCACTCCCGCGGCGGAGAACGCGGCGAACGCCAAGAAGGGGACGGGCGTCAGCGGTTCGTTCACGAACGGCCGGGTCACCCTGCTCGCCCCGGGCAAGTACCTCGTGGCCGTCCCGGGCAGGACCGACCAGCAGTTCCTGGTGTCGAACGACACCGAGGTCTACGGCGCCGGAGTCGTCTGCGGGGACGCCGGCTCCAGGGTCGACGCGCCCTGCACGCTCGACCAGTTGGAAGCGGCCGCGAAGAAGGGCGCCGTGAACGCCGACGTGGAGATGCGGAACGGCATCGCGACCCTGGTGACCGAGCGGCGCCCCGCCCGGAAGGACACCGGCACCCCGGGCTCGGCCTCTTCGGGCTCCGGCACCCCTGGCTCCGGCACCTCGGGCTCCACCGGGAGCTCGGGCTCCGGCAGCTCCGGGTCCGGCTCGTCCTCCGGTTCCGGCTCGTCCTCCGGGTCCGGCTCCCGGGACACCGTGATCGAGGGGATCAACAAGGGCAAGGGCGTCAACGGAACCTGGTTCGGCAACGTCTCCTACCTGGCCCCCGGCAAGTACACCGTCTCCGACCTGAAGGGCGTCGAGCAGCAGTTCCTCCTCTCCGAGGAGACCATGATCTGGGGCTACGGCATCGTCTGCGGGGACAGCAACACCGGGGAGGGCGGCCAGGGCGGCACCCAGTGCTACGAAGCCGAACTGGAGAAGGCCGCCAAGAAGGGCTTCGGCGCCACGGTCGTCATCCGCAACGGCATCGCCACCACCATCACCGAGGACCACTGACCCGCCACCGGACCCGATGACGGCGGAGGCTCCCCGGGTCACCCCCCGGCCCGGGGACCACGCCGGCGCGCTGCCGTCCCCGGCCGCCGGCGCCGTCAGCGGTTGGCCGCCAGGAGCGAGCGGGCGTGCTGGTTCAGTGCCTGGCGCACCTCGTCCGGGGACAGCACGGTGAGCGGGGTGGCCAGGCCGAGGAGGTAGGTGGTGAGGCAGGCGGTGCTGTTGCCGCCGATCTCGACCACGGTGGCTTCGGGGCCGTCGGGGCGGTGGGTGCCGATGGTGGGGGGAACCACCCGCAGGGCCTGCTCCAGGGGGAGCGGGAGGCGGATCGTGGTGTACACGGGGTAGGTGACGCTCGCGATGCCCCGGGAGACCAGTGCCACGGCGTCGGGCGGATCGGTCAGGTCGGCCGGTTCGTCGGTGAGGCGCAGGCTCACCACCCGGTCGGCGCGGAAGGTGCGCCACTGCCGTTTGGCGACGTCCCGGGCGACCAGGTACCAGCGCAGGCCGGTGTGGACCAGGCGGTAGGGGTCCACGGTCCGCACGGAGGCGCGGCCGGCGTGGTCCCGGTAGGAGAGGGTGCCGCGCAGGGTGCTGCGGCAGGCCCGTGCCAGCTCCAGCAGCAGGAGCGGGTCGATCTGCGGTGCGCCGGTGCGGGGGGTGTGTTCGAGGGTCCCGTCCAGCGCGTTCAACTGCCCGGCCAGGTGTGCGGGCAGGCTCTGGCGGAGCTTGAGGAGCGCGGAGAGGGCGGCCTGTCCGGTCCCGAGGACCCCGTTGAGCGCGGCTTCCCGCAGGGCGACGGCGACGGCCAGGGCCTCCTCGTCGTCCAGGACCAGGGGTGGCGTCCGGGCGCCGGGGCCGAGCCGGTAGCCGCCCCAGGGGCCGGGCACGGAGTCGATCCCGTAGCCCAGCTCCCGCAGCCGGGCGATGTCCCGGCGGATGGTCCGGTCGGTGACGTCCATGCGTTCTGCCAGTTCGCGGCAGGTCCATTCGGGGCGCGCGGACAGCAGCGACACCAGGCGCAGCAGACGGGAAGAGGTCCTGATCACAGTTTCCGCAGTATGCCGGACGGGCAACCAGGACCGTTCCTGTCAGGGTCAGGGCCTACGGTCCGGTGCCATGAGCAACCCGAAGATCCGTCTGCTGTCCTTCGACCTCGACTGTCCCGACCCGGCCGAGCTGGCCCGTTTCTACGGCAGTGCGCTGGACCTGCCGGTGATCCACCGTAGTGACGACTACGTCCTGCTGGGGCGGGAGGGAGCCCCGGGGCTCGGTTTCCTCCGTCAGTCCGGCTTCCGCCCTCCCGTCTGGCCCGACCCCGCCCACAGCAAGCAGGCCCACCTGGAGTTGGGCGTCGAGGATCTGGACGCCGCTCAGGAGCGGATGCTCGCCCTGGGCGCCGTCCTGCCTGACTTCCAGCCGAACCCCGAGGCGTGGCGGGTGCTCCTGGACCCGGCGGGTCACCCCTTCTGCCTGGCGACGCACGGCATCTGAGCCGGTCCGTCCCCGCCGGCCCCCTGCGCTCAGCAGCCCCTCGCGGCCCGCGGGGCGACGGTCACGGGGCCGTCCCCGCCCGTCCCACGACCGCCCCGGCCCGGTCGATGCAGACCACGTCGACCCGGACCGGGGCGCCGCGCAGCACGGTCAGGGCCTCGCCCCGGGCGGCGGCGGCGACCAGGTCGCCGAGCGGCACCGCGGCGGCCTCGGCCAGGCGGAGGGCGCCGAGGCCGGTGTTGGCGGTGGCGATCGCTTCGGTGAGGGCGGGGTCGGCGCCGGTCTCGGCGGCGAGGGAGGCGAGGAACGACTTGTCCACCTGGGAGCGAGCCGAGTGCAAGTCCAGATGGCCCACGGCCAGTTTGGACAACTTGGCGAAGCCACCGCAGACGGTGAGCCGGTCGACGGGGTGACGGCGGAGGTACTTGAGGACCGCGCCGGCGAAGTCGCCCATGTCGAGCAGGGCGTCCTCGGGGAGTCCGTACAGCTCGGTGACGGTGCGCTCGGAGGTGGAGCCGGTGCAGGCGGCGACGTGGCTACGGCCGGCGGCCCGGGCCACGTCGATCCCGCGGCGGATGGAGTCGATCCAGGCGGAGCAGGAGTAGGGCACGACGATGCCGGTGGTGCCGAGGATGGACAGGCCGCCGAGGATGCCGAGCCGCGGGTTCCAGGTGGAGCGGGCGAGTTCCTCGCCGTGGTCGACGGAGAGGGTGACCTCGACGTCGCCGCCGGCGCCGTACCGCTCGGCGACCCGGGCCACGTGCTCGCGGATCATCTGCCGCGGGACCGGGTTGACCGCGGGTTCGCCGACCGGCAGCGGCAGCCCGGGGCGGGTGACGGTGCCGACGCCGGGGCCCGCCCGGAACACCACCCCGGCGCCCGGCTCCAGCAGCCGCACCGTGGACCGCACCAGCGCCCCGTGGGTGACGTCGGGGTCGTCGCCGGCGTCCTTCACCACCCCGGCCGTCGCCGTGCCGTCCGGGGCCCGCTCCTCCACGGCCAGGGCGAAGGACGGGGTCTGGCCGCGGGGCAGGGTGATCGTCACCGGGTCGGGGAAGTCGCCGCCGAGCAGTGCCGTGTACGCGGCGGTCGTGGCGGCCGTGGCGCAGGCGCCGGTCGTCCAGCCGGGGCGCAGACCGGTGTGCTTGAGTTGGGCTCCGCGCCCGCCGGCGACGCCTTCGCCCGCGGTGCCCGTGTCCGGGTGGTCAGTGGTCATGAGGGGAGTCCGGTTCCGTGCACGTGTTGATCCTGGGCGGGACGGCGGAGGCCCGCCGCCTCGCCGCCCTGCTCACCGGGGAGGACCGGAGCGCGGACGGGCTCCTGGTCACATCCTCGCTGGCCGGACGGGTCGCCGCGCCCCGGCTGCCGCCCGGGCGGGTGCGGATCGGCGGCTTCGGCGGTGCGGAGGGGCTCGCCGAGTGGCTGCGCGCCGAGCGGGTGGACGTGCTGGTGGACGCCACGCACCCGTTCGCCGGGCGGATGAGCTTCCACGCCGCCGCGGCGGCCGCCGCGACCGGGGTGCCGCTGGTGGCGCTGCGCCGAGGCGGGTGGCGGCCGGTGCCCGGCGACGACTGGCACCCCGTCGACTCGCTGGCCGCGGCCGCAGCCCTGCTGCCCGGCCTCGGCGAGCGGGTGTTCCTCACCACCGGCCGGATGGGCCTGGCCGCGTTCACGGGCACCCCGGAACTGGACCGGCTCTGGTTCCTGGTGCGCTCGGTCGACCCGCCCGAGCCGCCCGTTCCGCCGCGCTGCGAGGTGCTGCTGGACCGGGGCCCGTTCACCCTGGACGGGGAGCGCGGACTCCTCGCCGCGCACCGCGTCGACGTCCTGGTCACCAAGGACAGCGGCGGGCCCGCCACCGCGCCCAAGCTGACCGCGGCCCGCGAGGCGGGGGTGCCCGTGGTGATCGTGCGCCGCCCGCCGGTGCCCGCGGGCGTGCCGCTGGTGACGGGGCCGGAGGAGGCCGCCCGCTGGGTGCGCGGACGGCGCTGAACCGCGGCCGGCCGCGGGCCCGGCCCCGTACCGGTCACGCCCTCACGCCTCGGGGTAGCGGCGGGGCGTCCACACCACGGTCTCGCCCCCGGCGCCGTCACCGCGCCGCACCCGCCGGGTCTGCGAGGAGCCGACGAGCAGCAGGGTGCGCATGTCGACCTCGGCCGGGTCGAGGTCGGCGAGGCTGACGATCCGCACCCGTTCGCCCTCGCCGCCCACGTCCCGGGCGACCACCACCGGGGTGTCCGGGGCGCGGTGCTCCAGCAGCAGTTCCCGGGCCTTGCCGACCTGCCAGGTGCGGGCGCGGGAGCCCGGGTTGTAGAGGGCGAGGACCAGGTCCGCGCGGGCCGCCGCGTGCAGCCGCTCGGCGATGACCTCCCACGGCTTCAGCCGGTCGGACAGCGAGACGGTGGCGTAGTCGTGGCCGAGCGGGGCGCCGGCCCGGGCCGCCGCCGCGTTGGCGGCCGTCACCCCGGGCAGCACCCGCACCGGCACGTCCCGGTAGGCGTCCTCGCAGGCCACCTCCAGCACGGCGGTGGCCATGGCGAACACCCCCGGGTCGCCGCCGGAGACCACGGCGACCTTCCGCCCGCGGGCGGCGAGTTGCAGCGCGAACTCGGCGCGCTCGGACTCGACCCGGTTGTCGGAGCCGTGCCGCACCTGGCCGGGGCGGTGCGGCACCCGCGCCAGGTAGGTGGTGTAGCCGACGAGGTCGTCGGCGTCGGCGAGGGCGCCCCGCGACTCGGGCGTCAGCCACCGAGGGCCGGCCGGGCCGGTGCCCACCACCACGACCTCGCCGCGCTCCCGCGCCGGCCGTTCGGCGTCGATCCGGCTCGGCAGCACGGCCACCGAGAAGTAGGGGACGGAGTCCTCGGCGACCTCCGCGAGTTCCGCGGTGCGCTCGCCCGCCATGGTGGCCCGCTCCACGTAGCGGGCCTCGGCCAGCCGGCCGGAGGCGTCCAGGGCGCGGCGCACCTTGCCGAAGGTGCGGCCCAGCTTCATCACCACCGCCGAGTCGGTGGCGGCGAGCCGTGCCGTCAACTCTTCCTCGGGCAGCGTGCCCGGCAGGATCGTCAGCACCTCCTCGGCCTCCACCAGCGGGGTGCCCAGGCGGGCCGCCGCGGCGCTGACCGAGGTCACCCCGGGCACCACCTCGGTCGGGTAGCGGTGCGCCAACCGCTTGTGCATGTGCTGGTAGGAGCCGTAGAACAGCGGATCGCCCTCGGCGAGGACGGCGACGTCCCGCCCCGCGTCCAGGTGCGCGGCGAGTCGGGCCGCGGCCTCCTCGTAGAACTCGTCCATCGCCCCGCGGTAGCCGCCGGGATGGTCGGTGGTCTCGACGGTCAGCGGGTAGACCAGACGTTCCTCGATGTGGTCCTCGCGCAGATGCCGGGCCGCGATCGAGCGGGCGATCGACCGCCCGTGCCGGGCGCTGTGGTACGCCACCACGTCCGCCGCGGCGATCACCTCGACGGCCCGCACCGTCATCAGCGACGGGTCCCCGGGCCCCAGCCCCACCCCGTACAGCCGTCCGGTCGCCGTGTCGGTGCTCGCGCCGGTGTCGCTGCCGGTGCCGCTGTCCGTGCCCGTGCCCGTGCCGCTGTCCATGCTCACTCTTCCTCGCTCGCGATGGCGTTCAGCGCGGCGGCGGCCATGGCGCTGCCGCCCCGCCGCCCCCGCACCACCAGGTACTCCAACCCGGACGGGTCGGCGGCCAGGGCGTCCTTCGACTCGGCGGCGCCGATGAAGCCGACCGGCGCCCCGATCACCGCCGCCGGGCGCGGAGCGCCCTCGCGGACCATCTCCAGCAACCGGAACAGCGCGGTCGGCGCGTTGCCCACCGCGACCACGGAACCTTCCAACTTGTCCCGCCACAGCTCCAGCGCGGCGGCGCTGCGGGTGGTGCCCAGCTCGGCGGCCAACTTGGGCACCGCCGGGTCGGACAGGGTGCACAGCACCTCGTTGTCGGCGGGCAGCCGCTTGCGGGTCACCCCGCTGGCGACCATGTTGGCGTCGCACAGGATCGGCGCCCCGGCGAGCAGCGCCGCACGGGCGCGGGCCACCACACCGGGGGAGTGGGCCAGGTCACGGACCAGGTCGACCATGCCGCAGGCGTGGATCATCCGGACCGCGACCCGGGCGACGTCGGCCGGCAGCCCGGACAGGTCCGCCTCGGCGCGGATGGTGGCAAAGGACTGGCGGTAGATCTCCGCCCCGTCCTTCTCGTAGTCGAACACTGCTCTGTCGGCCCTCTCGGCTCGCTCGTCCATCACTGGTCACTCGGCGGGCGCGGGGCCCGTTGCCCGGCGGGCACGGCACCGGCCCCCCTCCCGGCAGGGCCGACCGGCACCTTCCCGGCGGGCACCGGTCCGGTCCGTTCCCCGGCGGGTGCGGGACCCGTCCTCCGGGTCCCCGGTGCCTCATCGTCCTGCCCGTGCCGCCGCAACGGTAGTCGCGAGCGCTGCGGCTTCCGTCACCGAGGTGCCCCGCACCGTCCCCCCGCGCACCGCGCTGACCTGGTATCCGGTGCCGGTGGCGACCACGTCGACCCGGTCGCCGCGGGGCCGCCCGCACCGGCGGTCGCACCCCGACCAGTGCACCGGCAGGGCGTTTGCCCCGTGCGCCGGCAGGGCGGCGTCCGGGACGGTGCGCACGGTGGCGGCGGCGTCGGCCCGGACGTCCGCCAACGACTTGGCGCAGCCGGGCCGCCCGACGCAGGCGGTGACCCCTTCCCAGGGCCCGTCCGGCGCGGTGACCAGCCCGGTCGCGGCGAGGGCGGCCGACTCGACGGCCCCCGCACCGGGCACCACCACCCCGCGCCACGGCGTCAGCCGCAGCTCGCCCCCGGACCCGGCCGCGGCCTCCAGCAGCGCCGACCACTGGTGCGGGGCGAGCCGCCCCAACGGGACGAGCACGCTGAGCCCCCCGGGCAGCACCCCGGCGACCGGAACCCGCCCGCGCGCGGCGATCTCTCCGGAGGCGGCGGACGAGTCGGCGAGTTCGGTGACGTCGACGAGGTCGCCGACCCCGGCCCGGCGGACGGTGTCGAGCGCGAGCGCCCGGACGGCCCCGGCCCCACCGGGCAGTTCACCGACCCGCCACACCCGCTCGGCACCCCCGGCCCGGGCGGCCTCGGCCGCGACGAGGAACGCCTCCGCGGCGTGCACGGCGACCCGGGGCGCCGCCTCCGCGGGCACGGCCAGGACGGTACGGTCCGGGCCCGCGCCGATGCGGACGGTCGCGGTGCCTTCCGCTCCGGCGACCAGGGCGATGTCCGGTTCCAGCGCCTCGGTGTCGCCCCGCCCGTCGTCCACCGCGAACAGGAACCGTCCCGACAGCGCGGGCGTCCGCCCGCTCGCGCACACCAGATCGTCCAGCTCGCGCAGCCACGCCCCGACGGCCCGGTGCCCGAGACCGTCCAGCCCGGACAGCGGCGAGGCGACGACGTTCCGCACCCGTTCGTGCGCCGCGGAGGGCAACAGCCCCGCCGCGTCCAGGGCTGCCGCCAGCCCCGCCCCGCAGCCCTCGTCCAACCCCCGCAGTTGGACGTTGCCCCGCGAGGTGAGGTGCAGCTCGCCGTCGCCCCACCGCTCCGCGGCGGCCCCCAGCCCCTCCGCCTGGGCGACGGTCAGCACCCCGCCGGGCATCCGTACCCGGGCGAGTGCCCCGTCGTCGGCGGAGTGCAGTCGCAGCGCACCCGGGCAGGCGTCGTCCCGGCCCCCGGCGGGCGGGGGGGCGGTGCCCGGACAGACGGCCGGGCGAACGGCCTGGTGGTCGGCCTGGTGGTCGGTCCGAGGGGCGGCGGGTGGGCGCGGCTGCGCGGTCGGCATCCTGCGAGCGTACCGAGGCCCTTCGCCCGGCCCGTCGGCGACCGACACCGACCGGTCACCTCCCCGTGCCCGGCCGGCGCCTCCGCCCTCGCCGCCTTCTCCCCGTCCGTCCAGCTTGACCCTGCCGACGACTACCGCCGCCCCGGTTCCTTCAGCCCGCCGCCGCCGAACGCATCGAGGCCGCCTGCCACGTCACCCCGCGGGTGCGGGGACCACTGCTGTCTACGTAAGAAAACATGGGACGTGAAAGGACCACCCCCGCGTGCGCGGGGACCACGGCTGTGGGCGGGGAGCGTCGCTCACGTCGGGGGGACCACCCCCGCGTGCGCGGGGACCACCATCACCAAGACCCTGCAAGGGCGGTAGCCGTGGGACCACCCCCGCGTGCGCGGGGACCACCGAATCGGCGGACCCCAGGGACGCGTACCGGGAGGACCACCCCCGCGTGCGCGGGGACCACAGCGGCTCACGCGACCTCCTTCGCTTCCCGGTCGGGACCACCCCCGCGTGCGCGGGGACCACCCTTCCTGACCTGCAACGTTAGTCGGGCAACACCCGGTTTTCCTTGAGAACTTGAAAGTCCGGCAAAAGCCCCAAAACCAACAATCTCATCCCCGTGCCCCCGAGTTCGAGCGTGCAGGTACCCGTATCGCCCCCGCCCCCTCCCCGCGCCGAGGCGGAAGAACGGGGCCGGGCAACGAGTATGCCTCCTCCCGACCGCGAGCCGGGCTGGACCACGGGTCAGGCCGCCCGCACCTACGGGCTGAACGGGGGCGCCCCTACGGCTCGGGCAAGCTCGTGGGAGTAGGCGTCGCGGAGCGCCCCCGGCGCCCGCCACCCGGCACCCGCCACCCGGCGTCCGGGCCCCAGGACCGGGCCCCAGGACCGGGCCCCAGGACCGGGCCCCAGGACCGGGACCCAGGACCGGCCCCGGACCCCAGGCAGCGTCAGGGGATCGGGTCCGGTTCCTGGGGGGAGCGCACGGCACGTTCCAGGGCGCTCGGCAGTTCCGTTCGGCGTCGGATCCGCAACTTGCGGTAGGTGCTGGTCAGATGGGTCTCCACGGTGCGTCGGGCGAGGTGCAGCAGGGTGGCGATCTCGGTGTTGGTGCGGCCGTCGGCGGCCAGTTCGGCTATCCGGCGTTCGCTGCCGGTCAGTGCGTCGGTGCCGGTGCGGACGGCCGCGGGGTCGCGGGCGCCGCCTTCGCGCAGGGCCTGTTCGGCCAGGGCGAGCCAGCGCAGGGCGCCCTTGGCCTCGGACAGCCCGGCGGCCTCGCGCAGCCGGGCGCGGGCCCGGCCGCGTTCGCCGGCGGCGAGGAGTTGGCGGCCCTGGGCGAGCAGCGCGGGGATCAGCTCCATGTCGGTGTCGACGGGCGCCTCCCGCAGGGTCCGTACGGATTCCTCGGCCAGTTCGAGCCCGCGCCGTCCGCCGGTCGCGGTGCCCAGCACGCTCAGGGCGCGGCCGACGGTGCGCGGGGTGTTCCACACCCGGGCCAGCCGCAGTTCCTCCGTCGCCAGGGCCAGTGCCTCGGGGACGGCGCCCAGCGCCAGCCGGCACTGGGCGACGGCGGTCCGCCACGGGGTGACGACGGGGCTGATCACCTCGCGGGCGGCCTGGCGGCGGCCGGATTCCAGGAAGTCGTGCAGGGCGCCGGCCGGGTCGCCGGTGGCGGCGCGCAGCACGCCCCGCGCGTACAGGTAGCGGTTCAGTTCCCAGCTCTCCGGTACTTCGCGCAGGTCGAAGCGGTCGGCGTGGTCCAGCGCCGCGTCGGTGCGGCCGGTGTGGACCAGGGCCATCAGGGTGTGGGCGTCCCCGTTGGTGGGGTCGGGGCCCGGGCCGGGGCCGTGGCCCGCGCCGGGGGTGGCGGTGAGGGCGAGCAGCCGGGCGAGGTCGCCGCGCGCGGCGACGATGTCGACCCGGGTGTTGACCAGTGCCCCCAGCATCGGGTGGAGCAGGGCGGGGTGCTGTCCGGCCAGGCCGCGTTCCACGAGCCGTTCGGCCGCGTCGAGTTCGTCGGCCCACTGGGCGACCGCGGCGGCGGTGCCCAGCAGGAAGGGTTCGGCGAGCGGGTCGGTGGGCTGGGCGAGCAGGTACCGCACCCGGGACATCGCCTCGTCGGCGGAGATCAGGGCGGCCGTCGCCGCGTACCGCACCAGCAGCATCTGCCCGGCGGGACCGACCAGTTCGGGTGACTGGCTGCCGGTGTCGCACAGCCAGCGGTACACCTCCTGGCGGGTCACCAGGTCCTGGTCGGACAGCAGGGCGGTGGCGGTCTGCACGGTGCGGGCCAGGTCCGGGTGGCCGGAGAGCCGCCCTTCGGTGTGGCGCAGCACCTCCATCGCCGTGCGGATCTCGCCGCTTCCGGCCAGGGCGGTGCCCAGGGCGACGGCGGTGCGGACCCGGTTGCGGGGGTCGGCGGGCAGGTGTTGGGCCTCGGCGAGCCGGGCGATGGCGGAGGGGGCGCCGGCCGATGCGTACTCCAGGGAGCCCAGTTCGGTCAGCAGCCGCTGCCGCAGGCCGTCGGTCAGCGGCTCGTCCAGTGCCCGGCGCAGGTAGCCGACGGCGTCGGCGGGGCGGGCGTCGTGCACGGCGACCGTGACGGCGTCGCGGAGCACGCGCAGCGTCCAGGGCCTGCCGACGGCGGGGGCGCGCAGCAGGTGCCGGGCGACCGCCTCGACCCGGTCGCCGCGGCGCAGCATGGCCTCGGCCGCGGCCAGGTGCGCGGCCTCGCGCCGGGCCCGGGGCCAGCCGCTGAGCACGGCGTCGCGCAGCAGCGGGTGGGCGTAGCGGGGGAGGCCGTCCGGGTCGGGGCGCAGCAGGCCGAGCCGGGTCATGGCGGTGAGCCAGCCCTCGATGCGTACGGGGTCGGCTCCGGCCGCCTCGGCGAGCACGGCGGCCAGGTCCTCGGCCGGGCTCCGCTCGGGCGGTGGGGGAGGGGTGCACCACGGGCTCGAACGGTGCGGCGCGGGCGCGGGCGGGTCGGTACGGCCGTAGGCGGCGGCGCCGGAGCGGATTCCCGGCGCCGCGTCGTGGGGGGCGTGGGCCGGGTGGGACGGGTCCGGCGCGAAGGGCGCGTACGCCCCCCGGGGCCCGTGCGAGGGGTGGTGCGGCGTTCCGTCGGCGGGTTCGGCGGGGTGCCGGTGGCGGAGGTGCCCGGGGAGGGCGTCGTCCCGGTGCTCCGCGCGGCGCCGGGACGGGCGGGCGGCGTGCGGCGTCGCCGTCGGGGTCTCGTGGGCGTGCCGGTGGGTCGGGCCGGCCGGAGACGGGTTCGTCCACGGGCCGGGGCGGGCGCCCTCCGGTGTGCCGGGGCGCGGTGGGGGGCTCGCGGGCCGTGCCTGTTCCAGGGCGGCGAGGCAGCGGGCGACCTCGGCGGTGGCGGGGCCGGCGCTCCCGAGCCACCAGGAGACGGCCGCCGGGTAGGACCCGGGGTACAGCGCGGCGCAGCTCTCCGGCAGGGGCGGGATGCCGTCGGGGTGCGGGGTGCCGGCGAGGTCGTCCAGCAGGGCGTGCAGGAGCAGCGGGCTGCCCGCACCGGCCCGTACGCACTCCCGGGTCCAGCGCGGGGGTGCCTGGGGGAACGCCCCGCGGACCAGTTCGGCCGCCGCCGGGTCGCCGAGCGGGGCCAGGGCGTGGGTGCGCACCAGCGACGGCGACAGCGCCCGGGCGAGTCCGGGGGGCGGCGGGTCGATGTCGTACTGGCTGCGTTCGGTGGCGACGAGCAGGACCGGTAACCGGTCGACGTGCCGGGCCGCCTCCGTCAGCCAGCGGCGCGAGGGGGCGTCGGCGAGGTGGACGTCGTCGACGGCGACCAGCACCGGGCCCTCGGCCGCGTGGGAGCGCAGCAGCCGCCACAGCCGGGCGGCGCCGCCCCGGTCGTCGCCGGCGGGGGCGGTGTCGGTGAACTCGGGGAAGGGGTCCAGGAGGTGGTGGACCATGGCGAAGGGCACCGTGGTGTCCTCGGGCGAGCAGTGCACCCGCAGCACCCGCAGGCCGCGGTCGGCGGCGTGCCGGGCGGCGGTCTCCAGGGCGGTGGTGCGGCCGGTGCCGGTGGCGCCGCGCAGCAGCACGAGACGGCCGGTGCCGGACCGTGCGCGTTCGATCTCGGCGGCCAACAGGGCCTCGGTGGCGTCACGTTCACGGAGCGGTCCGTTCATCGGTGCCTCCTGTGGTGGCTGGTGCTCCCCCGCTGTCTGAGAGGGGCGGGCGCGGCGAAGGGTGGTGTGGAGTGGCGCGGGTCACGGTGACGCGCCGTTTCCGCGCGCCCCTTGCGCCGGGCGCATGCCCTTCGTCCCGGCGGGACTCCGGCCCCATCTCGTGGTGCTCCTCGTGGTGCTCCACGATTGCCAGGCCCCGCCGGCCGCACGAATGTGGAGGACGCACATCCGTCACCGGCCCGCGCTGACCGGCGCGGGCACGTGAAGAGGGGGGCAACGGATGCTCGACTCACCCTGGAGCAGCGACACGTCCACGTCGGCCACCACGTCGGCCCGCGGTTCGGGCAGAGCCGTCGGCGTCCTCGGGCGGCGGGTCCCGGTGGCGGTGTCCGCGCCGGACCCGATCAGCCGCGAGGGCGCGGTCAGCCAGTTGCGCCGCCACCCGGAGATCGACCTGCGGGAGGAGTCGGGCCCCGGCACGGTGGCCCTGCTCGTCGAGGACGCGCTCGACGAGGCGGCGTTGACCCGGCTGCGCCGGATCGTGCGCAGCGAGGGCGCGCGGGCGGTGCTGGTGATCGGCGCGATCCGCGAGAGCGAGCTGCTGGACGTGGTGGAGTGCGGCGTCGGCGCCATCGTCTGGCGGCACGAGGCCACCGCCCACCGGTTGGTGCAGGCCGTGCTGGCCGCCTCGCGCGGCGACGGGGACCTGCCGGCGGACCTGCTGGGCCGCCTCATCAGCCAGGTCGGCACCCTGCACCGCGGCGCGGCGGGTCGCCCCGGCGCCCCGGCGCTGGGCCTCGCACCCCGAGAGGTGGACGTCCTGCGGCTGGTCGCCGAGGGCCTCGACACGGGAGAGATCGCGGGCAGGTTGTCCTACTCCGAACGCACCGTCAAGAACGTGATGCATGGCCTCACCACGCGGCTGCATCTGCGCAACCGCGCCCATGCCGTAGCTTATGCCCTCCGGGAGGGCTACATCTGACCGAACGGGCAAGCCGGGTGGGCCTCTTCGGACCGCGCGGGCACGGCATCCTGCCCGCCCGTCGTCCCCGCGGCGCGTGCGGGCGGCGGGCGCCCGGGGCACGATCGGCGGAGGATGCCGGGACCGGCATCGGTGAACGGCAGGGCGACGGCATCGGCGCGGGGCTCCGGCGGCGCTCGCGGGCCGGGCGCCCGCGGCCGCGGTACGGGCAGGAGCGCAAGTGATCCACGAGGTGGACGAGGTCCTCAAGGCCCTCCTCCGGGGCGGTGCGTTGAGCGAATCGGGCATCGAGGTGGCCTTCGAGGCACCCACCCGTGACTGGGCGGCCCGGCGCAACGCCCCGGTGGTCAACGCCTACTTGTACGACATCCGGGAGGACGTCGACCGCCGTCAGCGCGGGCAGGTGGCGGTGCGCGACGCGGACGACGTCGTGGTCAAGCGGCGCCAACCGCCGCGCTGGTTCCGGCTCTCGTACCTGCTGACGGCCTGGACCAAGACCCCGCAGGACGAACACCGCTTGCTGTCCGCCGTATTGGCGACGCTGCTGCCGCGCGAGCTGCTGCCACCGTCCGAACTCCCGGGTTCGCTGGGCGCCCTGGGGCTGTCGGTGCCGCTGTCGGTGGCCGGGGTCCAGACGGAGGCCCGGTCCCTCGCCGAGATCTGGTCGGCGCTCGGCGGCGAGCTGAAGCCGTCCCTGGACCTGGTGGTGACCGCGCCCTTCCCGGCCTTCCCGGAGTACGACGCCGGGCCCCCGGTCACCGAGGGCGCCACGGTCCGGGTCGGCGCCCTGGACGGCCGGCCGCCGGTGTCCGGGGGGCGCTCGCACCGGCCGCACCAGGTGGCCGCCGCCCGCGCCGCCCGCGCCGGGGGCCGGGGCGGCACGGACGGGACGGCGGCGGGCGCGCGGACGGGGCGGCCGTGACCACCACGACACCGCCCTCCGCCGCCGGCGTCCCCGTCGACGCGCCCGCCGACGCGGCCGGTGCTCTGCTGGCCCGGCTCGACGCCCTGCGGGAGCGGGTGGCCGCGCTGGTCGAACACCGCTCCGCCGCCGACCCCACCTCCGAGGACCCGTTGCGCGGGCTGTACCTGTCCGAGGGGGCGGTGCGGCACCTGCTGCGCCCCCGCCCGCCCGCCGACGGGGCCCCCGAGGGCGCGGCGCCGCTCCCCGTCGGCGCCCCGGCGGGGCCCGGGGACCGGCTGGCGCGGCTGGGGGCGCGGGCCGGGCTCACCGAGCTGGACACCGCCGCCCTGCTCATCGCGCTCGCCCCCGACGTGGACCGCACCTTCGAACCGCTCTACGGCTACCTCAACGACGACGTGAGCCGCCGCCGCGCCACCGTGGGCCTGGCCCTCGACCTGTGCGGGATGCCCGCGCACCGGGCGGCGGCCCGGAACCGGTTCCACGCCTCGGCTCCGCTGCCCGCCCTGGGCCTGCTGGAGGTGGAGGAGACCGAACGCCCCTTCCTGACCCGTCCGCTGCGCGTCCCGGACCGGCTCGTCGGACACCTGCTCGGCGACGACACCCCGGACGCCGCGCTCGCCGGGCTGCTGCTCCCGATGCCGGGCCCGCCGGCGCCGCCCGCCGACGACACCGCCGACGCCTTCGTCCGGCACCTCGCCGCGCGGCTGGGCGAGGGTCCCCTCACCGCCTATCTGCGCGAGCCGCGCGAGGGCGACGGCCTGGCCGTCCTCGCCCCCGCCCTGGACGCCGCCGGCATCGACGCGCTGCGCTGCGCCGCGCCCTGCGCGGAGCGGGCGCCGGAGCTGCTGCGCGAGGCCCGGCTCGGCGGCCGGGCGCTGGTGGTGACGGGCCTGCCGGAGCAGCCGGGCCCGCTGGTGCGGGCGCTGACCGCGGCGCGGGGGGTCACCGTCCTGCTGACCGACACCCGCCCCTACGATCCGCACTGGTCGCCCGCCGATCCGCTGGTCCTGGACGCGCCGGGCCGCCGGGCCGGGGGCGCCGACGCCTGGCGGGCCGCGCTGGGCGCCGACGCCGAGGGCTTCGACCTGGCCCTGGCCGTCGCCCCGTACCGGCTCGGCGGCGAGCGCGTCCAGCGGGCCGCGCACGCCGCGCGGGCGCTGGCCGCCTTCGAGGGCACCCCGGTCACCGCGGACCACGTGCGGCTCGCCGCCCGCCGTCAGTCCGCCTCCGGGCTGGAACGGCACGCGCGGCGCATCCGGCCGGCCGTGGACTGGCGGGACCTGGTGCTGCCCGACCGGCCCCTGGGCCAGCTCCGCGAACTGGCCCTGCGGGCCCGCCACCGGGACCGGGTCCTGGGCGACTGGCGGCTCAGCACGGGCGGCGGGCGCGGCCGGGGCGTCCTCGGTCTGTTCGCGGGCGAGTCCGGCACCGGCAAGACCCTGTCCGCCGAGGTGGTCGCGGCCGACCTGGGCCTCGACCTGTACGTGGTCCAGCTCTCGTCGGTGGTGGACAAGTACGTCGGCGAGACCGAGAAGAACCTGGAGCGGATCTTCACGGAGGCCGACCGCACCGACGCCGTGCTCCTCTTCGACGAGGCCGACGCCGTCTTCGGCAAGCGCTCCGAGGTCAGGGACGCGCACGACAAGTACGCCAACATGGAGAGCGCCTACCTGCTCCAGCGGCTGGAGTCCTTCGACGGCATCGCCCTGCTCACCACCAATCTGCGGGCCAACATCGACGAGGCGTTCACCCGGCGCCTGGACCTGGTGGTCGACTTCCCGTTCCCGGACGCCGGGCAGCGGCTGGCGCTGTGGCGGCACGGGCTGTCGCACGTGCCGGCCGCCGAGGGCATCGACCCGGCGTCGCTGGCCCGGGACTTCGAGCTGGCCGGGGGGTCCATCCGCAGCGCCGTGGTCACCGCGGCGTACCTCGCGGCCGGGCGGGACGGCACGGTGACGGCGGGCGACCTCCTGGAGGGCGCCCGCCGCGAGTACCGCAAGGCCGGGAGGCTGGTCCCCGGGGAAGGCGGCTGGTGAGGGCCACGGGGCCCGGTGGTCAGAGCGTCGTCATGACCGCGATCTCCCACTCCTGGTCGTCGTTCTTGAGGCAGTCGAAGAGGGTCAGCTTCTCCCCGGCCTTGCCGTCGCTCCAGCCGTTGACGTTCAGGCACTTGTTGTTGCTGGCGTAGTTGCGGATCCAGTAGGCGCCGCTCTCCTGCTTTTCGGCCCACCAGAGCTGGTTGTCGTCGGTGGTGCCGTCGCAGGTGAACTGGGTGATGTCGGTCCTGATGGGCGCGGCTCCCCGGTCCGGAAGGTCCATGCAGTACCCGTCCGCGACGTTGACGATCTGGAAGAGCGGCACCCCGCCGGGCCCGGCGTCCGGGTACTTCACCTCAAGGTCCCAGAGCTGGTTGTCGCCGATCGGAACGCAGTCCGACTGCTGCACGCGGCCGTCCAGTTCGCCCCGCCCCCGGCCGGGCAGCTCGGCGCACATGTCGGTGACGGTGTTGCGCAGCATCACGTTCTCGGCGGGCACCACCGTCTCCTCGGCCGGTGCTTCGGGCTCCTCCTCGCCGTCGCTGCCGCCGCTGTCGCCGTCGCTGTTGCCGTTGGTGCCGCCCAGGCCGCCGTCGTTCTCGGGTTCGGGCGGTTCGGCGGCCGGTTCCTCGGCCTCCGGCGGTTCGGCGGCCGGCGGCGGCGGTTCGGCGGGCGCGGACTCGGCGGGGCTCGGCGGGGCCTTCGGAGCGGCGGACGGGCTCGGCGGGACCGTCGCCCCCGCCTGCTCGGTCTGCGGCTTCGCGGCGGTCGCCAGCTTCGGCTCCTTCATGATCCAGATCGTCACGAACGCCACCACCAGGGCCAGGAAGATCCCCAGGAACGTCGCCAGCCACTGCGGCAGGAACCCCCGCTGGACGTACGTCCCCTCCACCTCGGTCGGCTCCACCCCCGACCGGCGCACCGCCAACGTGAAGGGCCGCTCCTCCTTCGCCCCGAACCAGATCACCTGCCGCGGACGCAAGGTCGCCTCGACGAACGCCGCCCGCCCCGGCTCGATCTGCACGCTCCCCGGCCGCACCTCGTACGTCAGGTGATCACCGTGGTCGCTCCCGGCGACCGACGCCGTCACCTTGGTGTTGCCGAGGTTGTCGACCGCCAGCCGCGGCCGACCCCGGAAACGTCCCTTCACCGTCGGCGGCACCAACTCCGCACGCACCTCGGTGAACGAGGTGATCGTCAGGTTGCCCTCCGGCACCGTCACCGCGTCCGGGTGCTCGGTCGGCACGATCCGCACCGCGTACGGGTTCGGCCCCGCCACCGCATCGGGGCTCCGCGGCGGGGCGAACGTCAGCTCCACCGTCCCCGTCGTCCCCGGATACAGGCGCAGGGTCTGCGGCTCCACCCGCGTCCAGGGAGCCACGTCCCCCACCGGTTCGAACCGGTACTCGTCCACCACATCACCCGTGTTGCGCACCCGCAGGCGCACACACGCACTGCCACCGGGGTCCACCGTCGCGGACGCGGGCTCCAGAGAAGTCCATAGGCTCACACCGCGAGGCTAGGACCGCACGCGCCACGACGTCAGGTCGCGCCGGGGCAGACCCCGTTGCCCGAAAGTCCCGTGCGCACGGCCCCCGTTCGTTGCGCGCGGCCCCGTGCGCGCCACCGCACGACCGGCACCGGACGCGTCCTGCGGGCCCGGCGGGCCGAGGGGACGGCGCAGGTGGGCACGGCCGGCTGCCAGGGGGCCGACGGCACCGGCGCGGTCCCTGGGGACGCGGGCGGAAGCGCTCCGGCACGGGGGCTGCCCCAACGGGCACGAACGGGGGCAAGGGCGGTGCCCCGGGCCCGGCACCCCGGGACGTTTCGGCGACGGCGACGCGCGCGTGAGGCTGAGGGGCGTCCTGTCTCGTACTCCGAGGAGAGCAGAGCATGCCGTCCTACCTGTCGCCCGGCGTCTACGTCGAGGAGGTGGCCAGCGGCTCCCGCCCGATCGAGGGGGTGGGGACCTCGGTGGCGGCCTTCGTCGGCCTCGCCCCGACCGGCCCGCTGAACGAGCCCACGTTGGTGACCAACTGGTCCCAGTACGTGGCGGCCTTCGGCGACTTCACCGGCGGGCACTACCTCGCGCACGCCGTCTACGGGTTCTTCAACAACGGCGGCTCCGCCGCGTACGTCGTCCGCGTCGGCGGTTCGGGCGGTGAGGCAGCCGACGACGGCGCCGCCGCCCCGGCCGCGGTCCCCGGGGGCGCCGCGCCGGCCGCGCTGCCCGCCGCCGAGCCCCGGCAGCTCGGCACCTTCACCGTGACGGCCACCGCCGCCGGCCGGAGCGGCCCGCTGACCGTCGAGGTCGCCGACCCCGAGGGCGAGGGCCCCGCCGAGCGCTTCAAACTGATCGTCAAGGACGGCGACACGCCCGTCGAGACCTTCGACGTGAGCGCCAAGCGGGGCAACCGCTCCTACGTCGTCACCCAGGTCAAGGAGCGCTCCAAGCTCATCGCCGTGACCGAGGCGGCCCCGGCCGCGCAGCTGGCCCGGCCGGAGAACCAGACCGTGACGCTGCCCGCGCCGCCGTCCGCGGCGCCCGCCGTCCCCGCCGGTCGGGGCGAGGACGCGCACCCCGGCCCCACCCAGTACATCGGCGACTCCGCGGACCGCACCGGCTTCGGCGGCCTGGAGGCGATCGACGAGATCTCCATGGTCGCGGTGCCCGACCTGATGGCCGCCCACCAGCGCGGCGCCATCGACCTGGAGGCCGTCAAGGCCGTCCAACTCGGTCTGATCGCACACTGCGAGCTGATGGGCGACCGCGTCGCCATCATCGACCCGCCGCCTGCCCTGAACGCCCGCCAGATCCGCGTCTGGCGCCAGGAGACGGCCGGCTACGACTCCAAGTACGCGGCCCTGTACTACCCGTGGATCAAGTCCTTCGACCCGGCCACCGGCCAGTCCCGCCTGGTCCCGCCGAGCGGCCACGTCGCCGGCATCTGGGCGCGCAACGACGCCGAGCGCGGGGTGCACAAGGCCCCCGCCAACGAGGTCGTGCGCGGCGCCGTCGACCTGGAGCTCCAGATCACCCGCGGCGAGCAGGACCTGTTGAACCCGATCGGCGTCAACTGCATCCGCTCCTTCCCCGGCCGCGGCATCCGCGTCTGGGGCGCGCGCACCCTCTCCTCCGACCCGGCCTGGCGCTACCTGAACATCCGCCGGTACTTCAACTACCTGGAGGAGTCGATCCTGATCGGCACCCAGTGGGTGGTCTTCGAGCCGAACGACCACAACCTCTGGGCCCGCATCCGCCGCAACATCTCCGCCTTCCTGGTCAACGAGTGGCGCAGCGGCGCCCTGTTCGGCCAGAGCCCGGCCGAGGCGTACTACGTCAAGTGTGACGAGGAGACCAACCCGCCGGAGTCGGTCGACGTCGGCCGGGTCGTGTGCGAGATCGGCATCGCGCCGGTCAAGCCCGCCGAGTTCGTGATCTTCCGGCTGGCCCAGTTCTCCAGCGGCAGCGGGGAGTTGGAGGAGTAGCGGTCGACCGCGCCCACCGCCCCCGCCCCCGCCCCGACACCATCGTCGCGACCCTCAGAAGGACTGAGAACACATGAGTCTGAACCCGGGCGACTCCCTCACATCACACAATTTCGGCCTCCAGATCGACGGCGTGATGATCGAGTACCTCTCCGGGGTCGAAGGTCTCTCCCTGGAGCAGGACGTCATCAAGTACCCGCAGAACAACGGCGCGACCGGCAAACTGGAGATCGCGCTGATGCCGGGCGCCGCCAAGGACGGGTCCTGCACCGTCGTCCGCGGCATGACCCAGTCCTCCGCGTTCACCCAGTGGATCAACGACTCGCTGGAGGGCCGCATGTCCTCCGCGCGCAAGAACGCCTCGATCATCGTGATGGACTACGAGGACAACCCGGTCAAGCGCTACAACCTGCGCAACGCCTGGTGCAGCAAGCTCGACATGAGCCCGGTGAAGGCCGGCGAGGCCTCCGCGCTGACCGAGACCGTCACCATCGTGTTCGAAGAACTGGTCATCGAGTGATGCGGCGCACGCCCGCCAGGGCACCCGCCGCGGTGCCCCGGACCGCGGCGGCGGGAGCGGATCACCCCCGTTCCGCTCCCGCCGCCGCTCCGCCGGAGGCACCGGCCGTGCCGCCCGTCGAGGCCGCGCCGCGGCAGGAACTGCGGACCGAGTTCCCCTTCGAGCTGCCGCGCGGCTACGTCGACGACTCGGGCACGGTGCACCGGGACGGCGTGATGCGCCTGTCGACGGCGCGGGACGAGCTGATCCCGCTGCGCGACGTGCGGGTGCAGGAGAACCCGGCGTACCTGTCGGTGGTGCTGCTCGGCCGGGTCATCACCCGGCTGGGCACGCTGCCGATGGTGCACGACGGCGTCGTGGAGCACATGTTCGCCTCCGACCTGGCGTTCCTCCAGGACTTCTACCGCCAGATCAACGCGGAGGGCCACACCCGCGCCGCCGTCGAGTGCCCGCACTGCGCGGAGCCCTTCGAGGTGGAACTCGGCGGGAGCCGCCTGGGGGAATCGTGACGTACGCGAGCGACCGGCTGCACGAGGAGATCGCGTACGTGGCCTACCACTTCCACTGGAGCCTGGAGGCGATCCTCGACCTGGAGCACCAGGACCGCCGCCGGTACACGGATCAGATCGCGTCCCTCGTGACGCGGGGCATGGCGGAGGGCTGATCGGTGGGATTCCTGGACCGGCTGCGGGGCCGCCGCACCCATGGCCACGGCGCCGATGGCCACGGCGGCGGGGGCGCCGGGAGCGGCGCCGTCGTGCCGTCAACGGCTCCGCCCTCGGGCGGGGTCATGGGCACGGCTGCGGGCACGGCTGCGGAGTCGGGCTCGGGCGGTGCGCGTACCGGCGGGAGCGGCGGCGACGGCGACGGCGACGGCGACGGCGCGACCGCGCCCACGACCGGTGCCCCGCGGACGGTCGTCGCCGAGTGGACCGGGCTGCCGCCGATCCAGCGGGCCACGGGCGCAACCCCCCGCACGGGGGTCGCGGACGCCGGTTTCGGCGGGCGGCTCCTGACCTGGCAGAACCCGTCGTTCACGGCCGCGCTGTCCCCGGCGGTGCTGGATCCGGCGGCGAGCGAGGGCCTGTTGTTGGGCGCGTTCGCCCCGTCCGGGGACCGTTCCTGGTTGGCCACGCCCCTGGCCACGCCGCCCGGCGTGCCGCCCGTGCAGCGGATGCCGGTCGCGCCCCTGCGGGCGATCCCGGCGGAGACCTCCGACGCCCAGGGCTCCGCCCCCGCCCCCGCCACGGGCAGGGCGGCAGCGGCCGGGGTGCGCACGTCCGCCTCGTCCGCCCCCGGCGCACGGGCCGGTGCGTCCCGTAGGTCCGGCGCGCCTCCGAGGGGCCGCGGCGCGGCGCCGTCCCCGGCACCCCAGTCGGTCCAGCGCGCGCCGCGGTCCGGTGCGGCCGGCGGACCGGGCGCGGCCCGGCGCGCGGCGGCCCCGGCTCCCCGGTCGACGGCTCCGGCGCCTTCGACGCCTTCGGCGCGTTCGGCGGGGGCGGTCCCGCCGTCCGGGGCGTCCGCCGCGGCACCGGCCCGGCCGGCGCGCGGGGTGCGGGTGACACCGGTGCCGCCGGCCGCGCCACGCCCCCGACCGACCCGGCTGACCGAGGCCGCGTCCGCGACACCGCCCCTACAGCGCCGTTCCCTCCCGGCCCGCCGCCGGACGACCACCGGCCCCACCCCGGCTGCCTCCGCCGCGCCGGCCCCCGCAGCGCCGGCCCCCGCAGCGGCGGACGGTGACCGGGCCGGCGGCCCCGGCACTCCGGTGCCGCCCGCCGCCGGACCCGTACGGGACGACACCGCGCCGTCCCGCCCACCTGCGCCGGTACGTCCTCCCGCCCCGCACGAGCCCGGCGGGCCCCCGGCACGACACGGCGGGGCCCAGGCCCCGTTGCCCACGGCAGCGGCCCCGGCCACGCCTCCGGCCCCGGCCACGCCTCCGGCCCCGGCCACGCCTCCGGCCCGGCAGGGTGGTGCCGCCCCTGCCAACTCCCCGGTGCAGCGCGCCAATCGTGACCCGGGGGAGGGGCCCCCGGCCACGCCTCCGATACGGCATCCCGCGGCCGAGGGCACTCCGGCCCGGCAGGGCGGTGCCGCCCCCGCCAACTCCCCGGTACGGCAAGCCCGGCGGGTGCCCGACCTCGACCCCGCGCCCCCGGCCGGGGGCGGCGGTACACCGCCGCCCAGCCGGGCGGTCCGGCGTGCCGCAGGCGCACCGCGCGGCGGCGGCCCGGCGGTGACCCCACCGCCGCTACGGCGCCCCGTGCCCGAGAACACCCCGGCCCGGCCCGCCGCAGCGCCCTCCCGGGACGCCCCGCCTCCGCCGCCCGGCCCACCGGTACAACGCGCCGGGGGCCAGCCCGACGACGGCGACCCCACGGCCGCGCCCTCCGGACGGGACCCCGCGCCCGGCAGCACTCCCGCCCGGCCCACCGCCGCGCCCTCCCGGGGCGGCGGCGCTTCGTCGTCCGGCACGCCCGTCCAGCGCGCCGTTTCCGAGCCCGGCCCGCCCGCGGAACGCGCCACCGGTGCCCCGTCCGCCCCCGCCCCGTCCACCCCATCCGTTCAGCCCGCCCCATCGGTTCCGTCCGCCCCATCCGTTCCGTCCGCCCCGCCCGTGCAACGGTCGGCGGCGCCGCAGCCCCGGCGGCCCAGGCCGGGACTCGGGGCGCCCGTCTCCCGGTCCGGCGCGGACCCGGCGCCCCGAACCCCCGCTCCGGTCCGGCGCGCGGTGCCGCGGCCCGACCCCACTCCGGGCGAACCCCCGGTGCGACGGGCGCAGTCGACGGACGCCCCCGGGCCCGGAAGCGCCCCGTCATCCCCGGCCACCCCTCGGACGCCCCCGGCCGGCCGCCGTGGGGCCCCGGCTCCCGGCAGCGCGGCACCCGAGCCCTCGGTGCAGCGGGCGACGCCGCGCCCCGTGCCCGCCGAGGGGGACGCCCCGGCCACCGGCCGCACGGCGCAACGCACCGCATCAGGACCCCCGTTGCCCCCGGCCGCCACGGGGCACGCCCCCGGCGGCGGCACGCCCCACGAGCCGGCACCGGTGCGGCGGGCGGCGGCCCGGGTCGTCCCGCCGCCGGTCCCCGGTGCCGTCGACCTCCCCACCGGCCCGGCCGACGCATCACCGACGGTCCGGCACCGGGCAGCCACCGCCGCGCCGGGGGCGGAGCCGACCCCTCCTCCCGGCACGCCCGGGACCGCCACCCCGGCGCACCCGGTCCAGCGCGCCCCGCAGCCGCCGGCCGACCGGCCCGCCACCTCCGCCCCGGCCCCCGCACCGCCGCGCCCCGATGTGCCCACCACGCCCACCACGCCCACCGTCCAGCGGGCGGTGGCCCAGGGCCCCGGCCCTGCGCCCCGCCCAACTCCGGCTGAGGAAAAGGCCGTTCCGTTCCCCTCGCACACCGACCGGCCGCCGGCCGCCGCCCCCGCCCGCCCCGTGCAAGGCCGTACGGGGCCACAGCGTCCGGGGCTGGGCGCCCCCCTCTCGTCCGGTCCGGTCGACGCTCTACGCCCTACTCCAACTCCCGCTCCCGTCACGCCTCCTACGGCCTCGACGCCGTCCGCACCCGCCGGCGGAACCACCCCGGCGACCCCACCGGCAACCCGGCCCGTGCAGCGCTCCGCCGCCTTCGACGCCCCCCGGCCCCCGGCCGACACCGTCTCGTCGGCAGTCCGCCCCCCTGCGGTGCCCCCCGGCCCGGCCGCCGCCCCCGGGTACCGTTCGGTCCCGCCCGTCCAGCGGGCCACCGCCCCCGGCGCCCCACCCGTAACGCCCGCCCCGAGCCCGGCGGTACCACCCTTCGCGGCGCCCGTCCGACCGTTCACCGACACCCCGCCCCCGCCCCCGGCCCCGTTCACCGGCCCGGCCGGCCCGCCCTCCGTCGCGGTCGCACCGCCGTCCCCGCCCCTGACCGGCGGCTCCCCCCTCCCGGTCGCCGCGCTGAAGCCCCCGCGCCCGGCCCCCGGGAGCGGCACCGCCGTGCAGCGCGCCCCCGGCAGGGCCGTGCCCCTGCGCAGGTCCGGGCCGACCGCCGTCTCCCGGGCGCCCCTCCCGGTGGCACCGCTCAGGCCGCCCTCGGCACCGGCGTCCCGACCGGCGCTGCCCGTCGGCGCGGAGGCGGCACCACCGCCGGCACCACCGCCGGCAGCACCACTGACGCCGACACCCCCGACGACCCGGGTCGAGGCCCCGGCCCCGGCCACCGCCCCGCTGCCCCCGACCTCCCCCGCCCCCGGCGGCGCCACCCCGCTCCCGGTCCAGCGGGTCGGGGTCCAAGGCCGGGGAGGCGGCCGGTCCGGCCGGGCCACCAGCGCCCCGGCCCCCCACGCCCCGGCCCCCGTGGCCGACACCACCGCCGACCCGGGGGCCCCGCCCCCGGCACCCCCGTCGCGCGGCTCCGCCCCGCCCGGCGGAAGGCCGTGGCAGTCGGCCGGCTCCGGCGCGGCCACCGCCGGGCGGGACGAGGAGCCGCCGGGGTTCGCGCCGGTTGCGGCCGGGGGGCTGGACCCGGGCCAGCTGACCGACTTCCAACTCGACGAGCTGGTGCACCGGATCATCGGCCGCGTCACCCGGCTCGTCCGCACCGAACTGCGGATGGACCGGGAACGGATCGGCCGACTGCGCGACCCCCGCTGACCACCCGAACCACCCCACCCGGACCACCCCGCCCGAACCCGTCCGCACCGACCCGCCGCCCCTCCCGCGCTCCGCCCCTCCTCCCGCCCTCCACCCGCGCTCCGCCCGCCCTCCCTCCCCCCTCGTCCCCGACGGAAAGGCCGCCCCGATGACCCGCGAGGACCCCGGTTCCTCCATCTGGTTCAAGCTCGCCATCGACGGCGAGAGCCTCGGCTACTTCAACGGGTGCGAGGGGCTGTCGACCCAGGTCGAGGTGGAGCGGCGCCAGGAGGGCGGCAACAACGGCTTCGTGTGGCAACTGCCCACCCGGGTCACCTTCTCCAACATCCGGCTCACCCGTCCCCTCACCCCGGACACCACGAAGGTCGCCAAGTGGATCTCGTCCGTGCAGACGGGCATCAAGCGGCCCACCGCGCACATCTCCGCCCTGCGCGCGGATGGTTCGCTGGTCGCCCGCTGGGGGCTGTTGGAGGTGCTGCCGGTCAGCTGGCAGGGGCCCAGCCTCGACCCCGGAAGCCTCTCGGTGGCCACCGAGGTCCTGGAGATCGCCCACCACGGGTTCACCGAGTGACGGCGCCGCAGGGACGCAGAGAGGAACACCCATGAGCAGCAGCAAGGGCGCCGGCAAGAGCCTCACCCGGGCCAGCCTCGCCATCCACGAGCCGCCGACCGGCACGAGCACCACCCCCGGCGGGCTGATGCGGACCTTCACCTTCGAGTTCAACCCGGCGCAGTTGTCCCTGAACCAGCGGACCCAGTGGAAGGCCACCCCGACGGCGGCGGTGCGGGAGGCCGCCAAGCCGCAGTTCATGGGGGCCGAGCCGCGGGAGATGACGCTGGAGATCTTCCTGGACTCCTCCATGAAGCCGGACGGCGACACCGTGATGAAGAAGGTCAAGTCCCTGCTGGACTGCTGCGAGGTGACCGAGAAGAGCCTCGCCTCCGACCAGCCGTCGCCGCCGTGGGTGCGCTTCGAGTGGGGGTCCTTCGCCACCGCCCGGTTCACCGCGTACGTCTCCTCCGTGGAGGCCTCGTACACGCTCTTCGGCACCAGCGGGGTGCCCATCCGCGCCACCTGCCGGGTGCACCTGGTGGAGATCCCCGGCCCGACCCGCAGGCAGAACCCGACCTCCGGAGCCCTGAACGCCCAGCGCGTGCACCGGGTCGTCGCCGGCGACTCGCTCCCCTCGCTTGCCTGGCGGGAGTACGGCAGGGCCGGCGCCTGGCGGGCGATCGCCGAGGCCAACGGCATCGACGACCCGTCCCGTCTGCCCACCGGCACGGAACTGATCCTGCCGGCCGCCGAGGAGGTGCCGCACTGATGGTGCGTCCCGCGTTCTCCAGCATCGTCCAGGTCAGGATCGGCGGCGCGAAGCTGCCGGACGACATCGCCCCGATGCTCGTCGAGGGCTGGGTCGACCAGGGCATGGGCGTGCCCGCGGCCTTCCGCCTGACCTTCCGCGACCCCGCCCACCTGGTCCTCGGCAAGCTGAACGTCCAGTTCGGCACCCGGGTGGTCATCACGCCGGTGGCCGACGGCCAGGGCGTCGGCAAACCGGTGCTGACCGGCGAGGTCACCGCCATGGAGGCCGACTACGACGGCACCGGCAGCTTCACCGTGATCCGCGGCTACGACTTCGGGCACCGGATGATGCGCCAGCGCCGCGTGGCCGCGTACCGCAACCAGAAGGCGTCCGACATCGCCCGCAAACTCGCCGCCACGGACGGCGTCTCCGTCGGCCGGATCCAGCCGACCGCGGGCACGTACGCGTTCCTCAGCCAGTCCAACGTCACCGACTGGGACTTCCTCGCCCGGCTCGCCGACGAGAACAACATGGCGATGTCCGTGGACGCCGAGGGAAAGTTCCGGTTCGTCACCCCGACCCCGTCGGCCGGGGCGCCGTCCCCCAAGACGGACGGCGACAGGAGCGCGTTCGTCCTCCGGGCCGGCCACGACATCCTGCGGCTGCGGGCCGCGGTGACCGCCGCCGACCAGGTCGGGGAGGTCGAGTCGCGGGGCTGGAACGTCACCACCAAGAAGAAGATCGTGGAGACCGCGCCGGCCCGGACCGACCCGGGCATCAGCATCGGTTCCACCCCGGGCCAGGCCGCCGGGAAGTTCGCGTCCGCCAAGCTCGTCGAGACGGCCCGCCCCCACGAGAGGCAGGACGAGGTCCGGCACGCCGCGAAGGCCCTCGCCGCCGACCTCACCTCGTCCTTCGCCGAACTGGAGGTCGCCGTCCACGGCAGCCCGGACCTGCGGCCCGGGGTGCCGGTGGCGCTCGGCGGCGTGGGCCGGCCCTTCGAGGGCAAGTACACCGTGACGTCGGTGCGCCACCACTTCGGCGACGGCAGGACCTACGAGTGCCTGATCACGGTCAGCGGACGCCAGTGGCGCTCGCTGTACGGGCTGGCCTCGGGCGGCGGCGGGGCGACCGCCGACCCGGCGAGCGCGATGCGGCTGCCCAGCGTGGCCAACGCCCTGGTCACCGATGTGCAGGACCCCCTCGCGCAGGGCAGGGTCAAGCTCCAGTTCCCGTGGCTGGACGACGCCTACGTCAGCGACTGGGCGCGCACCGTGCAGTGGGGCGGGGTGGCGGGCGGCGGCATCTTCCCGCTGGACGTCGGCGACGAGGTGCTGGTCGCCTTCGACCGGGGGGCCCTGGACCGTCCGTTCGTGATCGGCGGGCTCTACAACGGCCGGGACCTGCCGACCAGGAGCGACGTCCCGCTGCACGACGGGCTGAAGAAGAAGGCCGCCCGGCACACCCTCGCCGACCGGCAGGGCAACCGCGTCGACCTGCTCAGCCAGCGCACCGGCCGGCGCAAGCAGGGCGTCCGGGTCGCCAGCGGCGACGACCGGCTGACCATCAACCTGGACCGCACCAAGACCGAGATCACCATCGACAGCAAGGGCACCGTCAGCATCACCGGCAGCCGCGCGGTGTCGGTGGAGGCCGGGACCACCCTGTCGTTGAGCGCCGCACGGTCCCTGACCATCAAGAGCGGCGGCCCGCTGAACATCCAGGGCGCCGTGGTCAACCTGCGCGGCGCGGGCCGGGTCGGGCTGGCCGCGGGCGGCGCGCTGAACCTGGTGGCGGGCGGCGCCGCGAGCGTCACCGGCGGCGGCACGCTCCAGCTCAGCTCCGCCACGACGCGGGTGGTGGGCGGGGCCTTCGCGGTCATGACCCCCCGGTTCACGTTCGCCTCGCCCCCCGTGCCCGGTGCCGGATGAACCGCTCCCGAGGAAGGAAGGCGGCCCCCTGATGGCCGAACAGTTCGTCGGCTCCGGCTGGTCGTTCCCGCTGCGCATCGGGCCCACCGGCGGCATCGCCCTGGTCAGCGGGGACCAGGAGATCGAGGAGGCGATGCGGCTCGTGCTGGCCACCGCGCCCGGCGAGCGCCCGATGCGCCCCGAGTTCGGCTGCGCCATCCACGACCTGGTCTTCGCCCCGGTCAACGAGCAGACCGCGGGCCGCATCCAACACGAGGTGTACACCAGCCTGGACCGCTGGGAGCCGCGCATCGAGGTGCACGAGGTCGACGTCTCCGCCGGTCCCGACCAGAGCGTCCTCCACATCGACGTGCGCTACGCCATCCGCGGCACCAACAACCCGCGCAGCCTCGTCTTCCCCTTCTACGTCATCCCCTCCCACGACGAGCCGGACCTGCCCGACGGTCCGGCCGGCCCCGCGGGCCCGGCGGGCCCTCCCGAAAGCGATCGCTGATGTCCCTGCCCTCCCCCAACCTCGACGACCGCCGCTTCCAGCAGTTCGTCGACGACGCCAAGCGCTACATCCAGCAGCGCGCCCCGGAGTGGACCGACCACAACGTCTCCGACCCGGGCATCACCCTCGTCGAGACGCTGGCCCACATGGCCGACCAGATCGTGTACCGCCTCAACCGGGTCCCGGAGAAGAACCACCTCGCCTTCCTCGACCTGGTCGGCATCACCCTCTTCCCGCCGTCCGCGGCCCGCACCGAGGTCACCTTCTGGCTCTCCGCGCCGCAGGAGGACTCCGTCCTGGTCCCGTCCGGCACCGAGGTCGCCACGCTGCGCACCGAGCGGGACGAGGCGGTCGTCTTCGCCACCGTCGACGACCTCACCGTGGTGCCGTGCGCCCTGGGCCGTCTGGTGGTGCAGCACCACGGGCAGGCCGTCCACGACCGGACCACGGACCTCGCCGAACGGAAGGACGTGATGTGCTTCGCCGAGGCCCCGGCACCCGGTGACTGCATGCTCGTCGGCCTGACCGCCGCCGTCCCGCACTGCGCGCTCGCCCTCGAACTCGACAGCCGCGTCGACGGCGTCGGCGTCGACCCCCGCCAACCGCCGCTGGTCTGGGAGGCGTGGACCGAGGACGGCTGGCAGCCCTGCGAGGTGGACCGGGACGGCACCGGCGGCCTCAACCGCCCCGGCGACGTCGTCCTGCACGTCCCCGGCGGCCACGTGCTCTCCCGCAACGGCGGCCACGAGGCGGGCTGGCTCCGCTGCCGCGTCACCGCGCCCCTGCCCGGCCAGCCCTTCTACACCACCTCGCCGACGATCCGGTCCGCCGAGGCGTACACCATCGGCGGCACCACCGGCACGGTGCACGCCGAGACCGTGCACGACGAGGCCCTCGGCGAGTCCACCGGTCTCCCGGGCCAGCGGATCCGGCTGGAACACGCCCCCGTCGTCGCCGGCGACCCGCCGGTCCTGCTCCAGACCGCCGCCGCCGACGACGGCTGGCAGGACTGGCAGGTCGTCCCGCACTTCGCCGGGACCCGCCCGGGCGACCCGCACGTCACCCTCGACGCCGCCACCGGCGAGATCGCCTTCGGCCCCGCCGTCCGCGAGGCCGAAGGCACCCTGCGCCAGTACGGCGCCGTCCCGCGCAAGGGCGCCGTCATCCGCGCCCGCCGCTACCGCACCGGCGGCGGCAGGTCCGGCAACGTCGCCCGCGGCGCCCTCCAGGTGCTGCGCACCTCCATCCCGTACGTCTCCGAGGTCGTCAACCGCGAGGCCGCCCGCGGCGGCGTCGACGGCGAGACCGTCGAGGAGGCCAAGCTGCGGGCGCCGATCACCCTGCGCGCCCAGGACCGCGCCGTCACCCTGCGCGACTACGAGGAACTCGCCCGCCGCGCCGCCCCGGAGACCGCCCGCATCACCTGCCTGAAGGGCGAGGAGAACGAGTACGGCGCCCACGCCGTCCGCGTCCTGGTCGTCCCCCAGGCCGTCGCCGACCCCGGCGGACGCCTCCGCTTCGAGCAACTCGTCCCCGGCGACGCCCTCCTGGGCCGCATCACCCGCCACCTCGACGAGCGCCGTCTGATCGGCACCCGGCTCGCCGTCGGCCCGCCCTACTACCAGGGCGTCACCGTCGTCGCCACCGTCCACGCCTTCCGCGAGGTGGACGCCGACCGGGTCCGCCGCCGGGCGCACGACGCGCTCTACCGCCACCTCGACCCGCTCACCGGCGGCGCCGACCGCACCGGCTGGCCGTTCGGGCGCCCGGTGCAGACCGGCGAGCTGTTCGCCGTGCTCCAGCGCGTGCCGGGCGTGGAACTCGTCGACAAGGTCATGCTGTACCCCGCCGACCCGCTCACCGGCAAGCGCGGCGACCCCACCGACCGCATCGACCTGGACGCGCCCGCCCTGGTCTTCTCCTACGACCACCGGGTCCGCGTGATCGGGGGCGCCGCGTGACCACGGCTCCGACCTCCCGCCGGGGCTCCGTCGACGGGCTGGGCTCCTCCCTGCCGATCGGCTCGCTGCTCCCGGCCGTCTACGCCGACGACGACCTCGCGTTGCGCTTCGTCGGCGGCCTCGACGACGTCCTCGCCCCCGTCCTCAACGTCCTGGACTGCCTCGACAGCTACTTCGACCCGGCCCTCACCCCGGCCGACTTCGCCCGCTGGCTGGGCACCTGGGTCGGCGCGGAGACCGACGGCACCGAGCCCGAGGCCCGGCTGCGCGCCGCGGTCGCCGCCGCCGCCCGGCTGCACCGGGTCCGCGGCACCCGGCAGGGGCTCGCGGAGGCCGTCCGGCTGGCGTTCGGCGTGCAGCCGGAGATCACCGAGAGCGGCGGCGCCGACTGGAACGCCCGCCCGCTCGGCCCCTTCCCGGGCCGGCCCCGCCCGTTCCTGCACGTCGCCGTACGGCTGCCCGACCCGAAACCCTCCGACGCCCACCGGCTGGACGCCCTGGTCGCCGCGGCCCGCCCCGCCCACATGCCCTACACGGTCGAAGTGACCGCCTCGGAAAGGAACCCGGAGAAATGACCACGCAGAACTGCCCCGAGTGCGGGACCCCCGCGGAACCGGGCCAGTCCTTCTGTGACGCGTGCGGCGCCGTGCTCAGCTGGGACCAGACCCGCGCCCACCGCATCGTGCCCCCCGCCTTCAACACCGAGGGCGCCCCGCCGACCCGCACCCCGGGCAGCCCCAACGGGGCGGACGCCAACCCTGCTGCCCCCGCCGCCGCTCCCTTCGTCCCCACTACCTCCGCCGCTACCTCCGTCCCGGACGGCACCGCTCCCGCCGCCACCGTTCCCGCCGCCGTTCCCGCCGCCCCGGACGGCACCCTCGGAGCCGAGACCGACCGCCCCCAGCCCCGCCACCCGTCGTCCCCCGTGCCCGAACCGGCTGCTGCGGCTGGTGCGGTGGGCGCGGCTGGTGCGGCTGCTGCGGCGGGCGCGGTGGGCACGGCGGGTGCGGCTGCTGCCACACCCGCGCCCCCGGCCTCCACCGCGGGACCGTCAACCCCGGCCGGACCGAACCCCGGAGCCCCGCACCCCCAGATCGCAACAGCACCTCCAACCACTCCAACCGCTCCAGCACCTCCAGTCACCCCAGCCGCAACGCCGCCCGCCTCTCCTTCCCCCAACCCCCACGCACTCACGGACACCATGTCGGACCGGGCCCGTTCCCTCCTGGTCCCCGTCTCCGACCCCGCCGCGCCCACGGCGCCCCCCGCCGGCGCCCCGGTCCTGCCGGGCCGCCCCGACGCCGCCCGCCCGCAGGTCCGCGCCCCCGGCCACCAGTCCGAGGCCACCAACGGCCCTGCCTGCCCCTGGTGTTCCACCCCCAACCGCCCCGACCGCCACTACTGCGCCCGCTGCGCCATGCCCCTGGCGGCGAGCGACAAGGACCAGCCCACGGTGCGCCCGCCGTGGTGGCGCCGGCTCTTCGGCCCACGGCGTCAGGAGACCCCGTGGGCGGGCGACCGCCCGCGTCTGCGCCGGGTCTTCGACCGCATCGGCACCTGGATCACCGTCGCCGTGGTGGCCACGCTGATCGTGCTCGGCTTCGTGTACGTCCCCGACGGCTTCCAGTACGCCCGCGACCACTTCGCCAAACGGGTCGCGCTCACGCCCGACGGCATCACGGCCTCCCGCTTCTTCCCCGGCCACCGGCCCGATCTGCTCATCGACAAGGTCAGCGACACCTGGTGGGAGCCGGGCATCACCCAGTCCGGCAAGGGCGAGTGGATCGAGGCCACCTTCGCGGAGCCGACCCGGCTGCTGGACGTGATGATCACCTCGGGTCAGTCCGGACGGGCCAACACGATCAACAAATCGGCCGTACCGCACCGCATCAAGGCGACGATCACGATGGAGGACGGCTCGACCAAGACCCGCCACCTCACCCTGGACAAGATCGCGAGCCCCCAGGCCCGCCCATTCCGCGTCGGCGTGGTCACCAAGGTCCGCTTCACCATCGAATCCGCCTACGGGGCCGCCTCCGACAAGCAGCTGGCCATCGCCGAACTCGAATTCTTCGGCCCCTCCAAGGCCAACAGGTCCTGACCCCGACCCTTCTGCGAACACCCCGTTGGCCGGGCGCTGGCTGTGGCGTGCGCGACGCGCGGGGCCGGGCCGTTGGGGGAGGTGCGAAGCCCCAACCCGGCGGCCCGGAAGGCCCGCTGGTCCGGGAGCCCCGTCGGCGCCGTGGCGTACCTGTGCCGGTACCGACACCTTCACCGGGACCCGGCACCGGCCCGGGTTCGGGGTCCCGGGCCGCCGCCTACGCGCACGCCGGGACCCCCAAAGCTGGTCCCGGTACCCGAGGACGGCCCCGGGGCCATGCCAGGTGCGCGGGGACCACCGTTTTGGTCGGTCTCAGTCACCTTGTACTGAGGGACCACCCCCGCGTGCGCGGGGACCACCAACGGTCGAGACCCGGTGCGCAGCAGCACCCAGGGACCACCCCCGCGTGCGCGGGGACCACCGCGACGCCCTCCAGTTCCTCGACCTCGCCGGGGGACCACCCCCGCGTGCGCGGGGACCACGCCATCAAGTCCGTGACCCTGAACATGGACGAGGGACCACCCCCGCGTGCGCGGGGACCACCCCGTCCTCGACATCCACCACGGCCAGCGGACCGGGACCACCCCCGCGTGCGCGGGGACCACCCCTTCCCGACCTGCGACGTTAGTCGACCAACACCCGGTTTTCATTGAGAACTTGAAAGTCCGGCAAAGAGTTCAAAAGGTTCATTTACCCCCCCGTGGTCCTGGCCTCAGTAGAAGTATCCCCCTCGTGGCGCAGCTTGCCGTCGCCCTACCCTTCGGCGGCGACCCGCAGTAGCAGCGCACCCGGGCAGGCGTCGTGCATCGTCCCGACCCCGGCTGGCGGGGCGGTGCCGGGACGCATGGCATGGTGAACGTGATGGGCGGCGGGTGGGGCGGCTGCGCGGTCGGCATGCTGTGAGCCTCCTGCGGACCTCCGTCTTGACCTTCAGGTTGGTCGAAGCCCGACGATGACGAGGTGTCGAACTCCGAGCTGATGCCCATCGGGCCCTTCGCCCGCCGTACCGGCGTGACCCCCAGCGCCCTGCGGTTCTACGCCGACTGCGGGCTCCTGCCCCCTGCCGAGGTCGACCCGGTCTCCGGCTACCGCTACTACCACCCCGACCAGGTGGCCCGGACCGTCGAACTCCGCCGGCTCCGCGAGATCGCCATGCCGCTCGCCGACGCCGAGGCGGTCCTCGGCGCCGGACCCGATGAGGCCGTCCGACTGATCGACGCGCACGTCGCGAGGGTCCTCGGGGACGCGGAAGCCGTCCGGCGCACCGCCGCCCGGATCAAGGCGGCCCGGACCGACGAGGCACCGGGTCCACCGCTCGCCGCCCTGGCCGGCCCGGTCCTGGCCGCCGCGGTCGAACAGGTCCTCACCGCCACCGCACGCGAACCCGGCCTGCCGGTACTCGGCGGCCTGCACGTCGAGGCCACCCCGGAGGCGTTCACGCTCACCGCGACCGACCGATACCGCCTCGCCACCCGCACCCTGGTCCCCGCCCGGCCCGCCCCCACCCCTTGGTCCGGCACGATCGACGGAGACGAACTCCGTTCATCGGTACCGGAGTTGCGCCGCAGTGCGACGGTACTGGTCGAAGTGACCGCGCACGGGCTCCGGCTGCGCCCCACCGACCGGGAGGACGGGCACGAACACCTCTGTCGGCTGCTGCCCGAGGAGTTCCCCGACTACCGGCGGATGCTCGCCGAACTGCCCGAGCCCACCACCCGCGCCACCGTCCCCAAGAACCTGTTCCTCGGCGCCCTGGAGGCCAACCCCGGACGCAGGATCTCCCTGCACTTCGCCCCCGGGCGCGGCGTGCACGTCCACGCGGACGAGGACGACCCCGCCGCTGTCCCTTCCCTCGATCCGTCCCCGACCTCGCCGCTCGCCTCTCCTCCCGGCTCGGCCCCGGTCCGGCCCTCCGGCCCACTTCCCGCCGTCGTAACCGGCCGGGACCTGCGGATCACCTTCGAGTTGACCACCCTGCACCCGGCCGTCAGCACCGCGGTCGGCCCGGACCTGATGCTTGACCTGCGCGGACCCGACCGGCCCGTCACCCTCCGCTCGGCCGACCGCGGCGACCTCACCACCCTGGCCATGCCCGTCCGGCCCACCACATGAACGACGAGGACCCCACCCAGATGACCACCACCCCTGCTGCTTCCACCGACCCCGAGTCCTCCGTGCCCGCCGTTACCTCCGATCCGACGATGGACGCCATCGGGCAGGCCGTCGCCGAGGGGCGAACCGGGGAGGCCGCCGTCGCCCGCCGAGCCCTGTTGGACCTCTGGACCGCCATCGGCCCCACCGGTGACCCCCTGCACCGCTGCACCCTCGCCCACCACCTAGCCGACCTCTACGAGGACCCAGCCCAGGCCCTGACCTGGGACGTCCGAGCCCTGGACGCTGCCGACGCCCTCACCGCCCAACGCCTCGACCAGCACCACGCCGGCCTCCACCTCGCCGCCTTCTACCCGTCCCTCCACCTCAACCTCGCCGACAACTACCGCCGCCTCGGCTCCTTCACCGCCGCCACCGAACACATCGACGCCGCCCGCCACCACACCCCACACCTCCCCCAGGACGACTACGGCACGCTGCTGCGGACCGCCATCGACCAGGTGGCGACGGCCATCGCCCGCCGGGACCGGGAGCCGCGAGTGCGGGGGTGAGGGCTGCTACCCCGCGTGCGCGGGGAACACCGGGAGCGCATCGAGCAGCTCGCCCGCGGGGCGGGACCACCCCCGCGTGCGCGGGGACCACGGAATCGAGTTGATGGGGCTACGGCGGAGGCCGGGACCACCCCCGCGTGCGCGGGGACCACTCATCGAGGCCGAACCGTTCGAGGAGTTCACCGGGACCACCCCCGCGTGCGCGGGGACCACGGAGTCCCACTGACGGTCATCATCCCGACCAGAAGGACCACCCCCGCGTGCGCGGGGACCACTTGCTCCGGGGCGACACCGCGGCCCGGGCGACGGGACCACCCCCGCGTGCGCGGGGACCACTGGTGAGCGTGCCCGTCTTGACGTAGGTGTGCGGGACCACCCCCGCGTGCGCGGGGACCACATCTCCCAGTTGTCCCAGATCCACTCCGCGAAGGGACCACCCCCGCGTGCGCGGGGACCACCGTCCTTGGGAGCGAAGGCCACTACCCACGCGGGGACCACCCCCGCGTGCGCGGGGACCACCCTTCCCGACCTGCGACGTTAGCCGACCAACACCCGGTTTTCATGCAGAACTTGAAAGCCCGGCAAAAGCCCCAAAATTGCCAACCGCATACCAATCCCCCAACGCCAACCGTGCAGGTACCCGTACCGTTCCCGACCAGCCCCCCACCCCGAGGCGGAGGAACGGGACCGGGCAACGGCAACAAGTATCCCTCCCCCCACCGAGAGCCAGGCAGCCCTGCGCCCAGCGCCCTGCACCCCGCGCGTCCTTCGCGGGGTACAGCAACTCGGCAGCCAACTGCGCAACCAAACCGCCTACTTAGCGGCACCGTGGTCGGCGGTGCAGGGCCCCGGGACGGTGACGTGTTGGGGGCAGACGTGGTGGGTGATGAACTCGGGGCCGGAGGTGCTGCCGCTGCCGTAGCCGACCACGACGGGGGCGGTGGTCCAGCGGCCGCAGCGGCAGCAGTGGGTGCCCGATTCGGTGGGCGGGGCGGTGGTGAGGGCCTCGCGGGTCATGCGGCGGCGCCCGTCCGGACCTGGTGGACTCCGGGGGCGGTGTACGGGTAGTCGTAGCCCCGCTCGGCCCAGGCGGTGGCGTAGTAGCGCTCGCGGCGTTCGGGGCTCAGGTGCCGGGCCTCCTCCGCGTGGAAGATCGCGCGGGCCTCCGCGGAACTCGGGCCGGGCCAGGGGCGCTGCCAAGCACTGCTGGACGGAGCGGGCTCGGGGGCGGTGGCGGGCGGGGCGGTGAAGTGCTCCGCGGTGTGGCGGCCGGGCCGGGTCCGGCGGGTCAACGGCAGGTGGGCGAGCACCCAAACGAGTGCATGGGCGATACGATCGGACATACGTCGATCAGCTCCTAGTCAAGCTGGTTCGGTGAGCCCCGATGGACCGTTGCCGCGGTCTGTCGGGGCGTTTCTCTGTGATGCAGGTGAGTTGAACTACCGCTCTAACCGGCGTGTGGGGCCAACAGTTACGCCTCCTCCAAGTCGCTTGCTCGTCAACTGGTTGTCTACGCTTCGTCCATGTCTGAGCCCCAGATCAGTCCGCACACCCCGCGCGCTCCGTACATGCGAGTCAGAGACGCGCTCGCGGCGGACATCGCCGCCGGCGTCTACGGGCCCGGCGCTGCGATTCCCTCGGAGGCCGAGCTGGCCGTGATGTACGGGGTGGCCAAGATGACCGCCCGCCGAGCCGTGCGGGAACTCCGCGAACGCGGGCTCGTCTACACCGAGTGGGGCAAGGGCTCCTTCGTGGTGGGCGGGCCGGCCCCGGGTTCCCGGGGCGGCGCGTAGTCACCGCGCGCCCCGACCCCGTGAGGGGCCCGGGCGCGGCGGGGCCGACCCGCCCGTGCACCAGGCCGGCCGGCCCCTCATCCGTCGCGGAACGCTCCTCGCGACTCCGCGGCGGGACCCGCACCCCGTCCCGTCCGCCGCCGCTCCTTCTCCGAAGGGTGGACGGCGATCGGGCCGGGGGTGTGCGGCAGGGCGGAGGGCTGGGTACCCGCCGTGCCCGAGCCCTTCGGGACCGACGACCGCACACCACCTCGCGTGCGGCATCCGTCCGTCCCGGGCACACCGCCCCGTCGGAGTGTTTGACGTCTTCCAACTCCACTGCGTTGGCTGCCCGTTCAACTCGGCTGAAGAGCATCGGTACACGGCGGACGGAACACCCGTCTGCGTGCGACCCGGTGACGTCCCGACGGTGGGCGTCGGCCCGGCGTTCAGGGCGGGGGTACGGGGCGGAGCGGGACGCCGAAGCGGGGGAGTGCGTTGATGGCTTCCGCCGCCGTGGTGACGGCGTGGCCGGGGGTGTAGCCGGTGGACATGCGGCGGATGGCCTCGATCTGCCAGCCTTCCGGGAGCGCGTCGAAGAGTTCGGCCACGTCGATGCCGTCCCCCGTGGCCCGGTGGCCCGTGGCGGCACGCGGTTTGTCGCCGCCTTCCAGGGTGCGTTGTTGGACGTGGTGGAGGGCGTCCCAGGCGGTGGGCGGATGGTTCTCGGGGTCGCGTTCGGTGAGGTGGGCGTGGTTCAGGGTGCGGAACACCTCGGGACGCCAGGCGGGGTGGAAGGAGCGGTACCACAGGAGGGCCTGCACGGCCTCGGTGTGTTCGTCGGCACGGCCTTCCGCCTCCGGCCAGCGGTGGCCGTTCCTGGACTCGCACTGGGCGGCGAAGTGGGCGCACTCACGGCGGAGTTCGGTGACGAAGGGCTTCCAGTTGCTGATGGCAGGGTCCCAACCGAGGCTGATGCGGTGGCCGGTGTGCAGGGCCCAGTACACGGCGGCGCGGTCGGCCGCCTCCATCCGGTGCCACACCTCCCTCTCCCGCAACTCCTCCCACACCAGCGGGGCGACGCGACCGGCGACGAGCCGCACGTCCTCCCAGTGACCTACACCCGGCCACTCGCCCAACACGTCAAGTGCGCTGCGTAGTTCGTCAAGCCGAGCGGATCGGTACGTCATGCGTCCTGCCAAGGGGTGAGGGTTGCCGAGAGGGGACGACGGGGGTGGGTACGTCGACGGACCAGGCGGTGAGCGCGTACCGGCCGGTGTGGTCGACCTCGACGAGGTGGAAGGGCTCGCCGGCGGCGAGCCGGTGGTGTGCGGCGGACCAGGGGCCGTCGTCGCGTGCCCAGACCCGTAGGGCGGTGGGCACGTCCCCGAAACGTCGTCCGGCCGGGTCCCGCCGGAGGGCCGCGGGGGAGGCGGAGGGGAAGGCGGACGGGTCGGGGTCGAGTCCGTCCGCGATCCGCAACGCCTGCCGTCGCAGCCACCGCAGCACCCGGCGCGGGGACGGGCTGGCGAACGTGCCGAGGACGAACCGTGCGGGGAGGCCGGTGCCGGCGACTTGTCCTTCGGCGAACACCCGGGCCAAGTACAGACGTTCGACCTCGGGCGGCTCGGGAAGGTGCAGGGGTACCGGGCCGGCCGCCGGCGTGGGGGCGTAGGTGCGCACGCGGCGGGCGTGGGCCCGCGCCCGCCTCACGTCGTCACCCCGGGGAGGCCGCGCGGGTCGACGCCCTGGGGCGGGTCCCACTGCACGGTGTCGAACACCACCCGGTCGTAACGCCGGTGGCCCGTCGCACGGAAGTGCTCCTCGGCCCAGGTGAGGACGCCGTCCGGGGACAGGTGCTCGGGCCTCCGCGGCGGCACCGCCCCGCACTGCGGAACCCCCGAGACGCACTGGACGTGCGCTTGCACCTCGCGGAACGTCAGGGCCTTCAGGGTCCACTCGACGTGGCGGAAGCGTCGGTTCACCCCCATGACGCCCGGCGCAGGCTCTGCGCGTTCACCGCGGCCAGGGTCGGCCTCAACTGATCCGTGGCAGTGGCGAGTCGGACGTGATCGCGCTGCACGGTCCACTCGACCCCGCCGCCCTGGGGGCGGAGGTAGATCAGCCCCGCCTCCGTACTCGTGTCCATGACCACGCCGAGTACACCCTTGACGGTGTCGTATGCGAGGTCTCCGACGCGGAGTTGGTGATGTTCCGCTACGTTCTCTCCCCACATGGGGTCACTCCTCTCCGTAGCGACACTGCTACTGGGAGGCTCAGATTGGCCCACGGTCCTGACTCAATCAACGTGGCTGACGAGAAAGATCAACCAGGGGTGGTGAAGGATGAACCGCAAGGACCTGAACCCGGAGGCATCGCCTCAAGCAGCGTTCGGAGCGCGTCTACGCAGCTCACGCGAGGCGCGTGGGTGGACGCAGGCGGAGCTGTCCACACACATGGGCATTTCCGGGGGGCATATTTCAGGGGTTGAAACTACCCGGAAAACACCTTCGTTGCGCTTCGCGAAAGCAGCTGACAAGGCGTTCGGCCTGACCGGAACGGACGTCACCTTCGAGCGCCAGTGGCGCGAGATGCAGCACGGAAGTCTGCTGGAGGGGTACCCCGAGTACGCGACCTACGAGGGGCGCGCGGCAGAGGTGCGGATCTTCGAGACGGGCGCCATCCCCGGTCCGCTCCAGACACGCGACTACGCGCGCGCATTCGCCAACAGTGCAGTTCAGAGGGGCGTCATCACGCCCGAACAAGCTTCTGAGCGGGTTGATTTCCTGATAGAGCGGCAGGCGGCGCTCTTCCGGGCGACACCACCATTGATCTCCGTGGTGTTGGACGAAAGCTGCATCCGTAGGCCCATCGGCGGCCCGGGTGTGATGGATGCGCAGCTGGTGCGGCTGCTTGAGTTCGCAGAGATGCCCAACTCTGGCCTTCAGATCGCGCCGTACTCCATGGGGGAGCACCGTCCGTTTAGCCGACTGGTGCACCTTCTGACGATGGCTGACCGGTCCGTCATGTCGTACGTGGAGTCGGAGACTCAGGGGCAACTAGACAGGGAACTAACCTCCGTACTGCCCCTGATGAGGGACTACCATCAGCTCCAGATTGGTGCCGCATCTCAGGCGGAGTCCGTCGCCGTGATCGCACAGCTACGAAAGGAAATTTCGTGATGGCCAAGACTGACTCTTCCCCGCTGCGGTGGATCAAGTCGTCCTACAGCACCGCCAACGGTGGGTCCTGCGTCGAGTGGGCTCCCGACGCGGTCGTTACGGGGACAGTCCCTGTCCGGGACTCGAAGGACCTGACTGGTCCCGTGCTGAGCTTCCCGACTACGGCGTTCTCGTCCTTCGTCTCCGGCGTGAAGGGTGGCGACTTCGGCACCGTCTGAGTGTCGGCGTGACTCGCGAGGAACCTAACCGTGAGCGAGCCCCCTCCGCCCCGGGCCAGGCGCGGTGGGGGCTACTTTATGCCCCGCGTGCGCGGGGCACACCGACATCGGCGGTGACGCCCGGGCCGCACCACGGGACCACCCCCGCGTACGAGGGGAACACCCGGCGTCGGCCAGCATCTCGCCGAACTCGTCGGGACCACCTCCGGGTGCGCGGGGAACACCGGGCCTCGGCGATCTCGATGTCCGCCAGGGCGGGACCACTCCCGCGTGTGCGGGGAACATCCGGAGGCGGCTGCCTTCTTCTTCGCCCGGGCCGGACCACCCCCGCGTGCGCGGGGACCACAGGCCCGCGGGTTATCTGGCCAGAAATGACACCGGACCACCGCCGCGTGCGCGAGGAACACCAACGGGCGTGGCGGCGGCAGGAGGACAACACGGGACCACCCCCGCGGGCGCGGGGAACACGGGAGGGGGCGGAGACGGTGTTCGTCGCGCGGAGGACCACCCCCGCGTGCGCGGGGAACACTGCCCGAAGGGGATCAGCGGCTTCAGGTCCCTGGGACCACCCCCGCGTGCGCGGGGAACACCCCGAGCGTCCAGCCGACGCCGGCCGCGCCGCCGGGACCACCCCCGCGTGCGCGGGGAACACTCCGCCGTCTCCGTGGTGGCCATCGGCTGCATGGGACCACCCCCGCGTGCGCGGGGAACACCCGCCGGCCGCCCGCGCATGTCGCTGCGGGAAGGGACCACCCCCGCGTGCGCGGGGAACACCCTTCCCGACCTGCGACGTTAGTCGGCCAACACCCGGTTTTTCATGAGAACTTGAAAGTCCGGCAAAAGGTTCAACCATCCCATCTCATCCTCAAGTCCCTGAACGTGGAAGCGTGGAGGCTGTCCGCGTTGTTCGTCAGTCGGTTCCCTCCAACCGGCCATGGAACATCGTCCCGATGTCGAGTATGCCGTTCACGTGGCGCTCCTCGTTCCTCGTCCGCGTCCTCCCACCGCACCCGCACCCGCAGCCGGCCGGTCCCCGCTGGGCTGCGACCGGCCGGGCCGCTGGCTAGCCTGGTCGAGCGGGTACGCAGCACCACCTCGCCCCCGCCCACCGTGCCCACCGGGCCTTGGCGGCCCGGCAGCAGCAACCGGGACCGTGGTCGGACCGGCCGCCTCGGGCGGCCATCGGCGCGGTGCCACGCTCGCTCCGCTTCCGACGCCGTTCGGGGAGGAGCCCGCACGCTTCTCCCGGACATCCCCCACGACATGGGAGGTCGACCATGTCTCCTGCCCAGCGCATCGCGACCGCGGCCGTCATGGCCGCGCTGTTGGGCGGTGCCTCCGGGCTGGCCGTGGCGGCCAGCCCGGAGGCACCGCCGCCGTCCCAGCGGAACGAGACCTGGTACCAGTTCCGGATCTATCCGGAGTCCGCCGCACCGGCCAGGCAGCTGGACGTCAACGGCAGTGGCACGGTTGTCGTGGGTGTTCCGGATGCCAAGGGCGAACGCCAGCAGTGGAGCCTGAGCGGCACCGGCGGGAAGCTCTTCGTCAAGAACCGGGCGACGGGCACCTGCCTCACCGCGCCCAGCGGCGCCCAGGGCTCCGTCACCGTCCGGGCCTGCGACAAGAACGACGTGCACCAGAAGTGGGACTGCACTACGTGAAGCCCGGCCAGGCCCAGATCGCCCCCTCGAACAACCTCGATCTCGCCCTCACCGGGGGCGAGCAGCTCGGCAGCGGAGTCGTCCTCCAGCCCTACGTGGACGTGCTCGACCAGCACTGGTTCGTCCGGACCGTGGGGTGACGGTCGCGCGGCGGCCGGCCCCGGCGGGCCGCGTGCACGGCTGTGACCAGCAGGTTCCCGCTGAGCTGCGGGTGGCCGGACATATGGCTAGCCTGGTCGGGTGAGCACGATTCATCTGCGTGCCCATCGGGTCTTCGAGGCGCAGCAGCCAGGGCGGTGAACGATCCGCCCTCTCGGGCGGCCCCAGGCGTGTTCCACGGACCGCGGGGCGTCCGACGCCGTTCGCGGACGGGCTCGCACGCCTCTCGAACATCCCCAAGACATGAGAGGTCAACCATGTCTCCTGCCCAGCGCATCGCGACCGCGGCCGTCATCGCCGCCCTGATGGGCGGTGCCCCCGGCCTGGCCGTGGCGGCCGCTCCGCAGACGTCACCGCCGTCCCAGCAGAACGAGACCTGGGTCCGCTACGAGGTCACCCCGCCGAACTCCAACACGCGCACCATGGACGTCGACAGCGGCGGCCGGCTCGTCATGGTCGACCGCGCGCCGAACAGCGACCGTCAGCTCTGGGGCCTCAGCGGCGCCGAAGGCCAGCAGCTCCTGAAGAACAAGGCGACGGGCACGTGCCTCACCGCACCGGGCGGCGGCTCCCAGGGCTCCGTCACGCTCCAGACCTGCGACCCCACCAACGTGAACCAGCAGTGGAGGGCGGAGTACTGGGGTGAGGGCCGGTTCACCCTGGTGCTCGCCCCCCACCACGCCCTGTACCTCACCGGGAGCGGGGAGTTCGGCGGCGGCGTCTCCGTCGAGATCTACCACGGGACCTTCGCCCAGTACTGGAGCGCGGTGCCCCCCGGCTACTGATCCGCTCGGCGACCTCAGCCACGACCAACGCCCCGTCACCGCGGCCCCGCCCGGTCCTCGCTCGGGCGGGGCCCGTGTGTGGTGGGCGCCCGCGGGCGCCGCCGTCCGGCTCCTCAGCCGGGGAAGCGGTCGGCCAGGTGCCGCCGGTCGGGCTTGCCCACCGCCGTGAGCGGGAGTGCGTCCACCAGGTGCAGGGCGTCGGGGGCGTAGAGGCGGCCCTTGCGGGTGGTGACGTAGTCACGGATCTCGGGCAGGGAGGGACGCTGGCCGGGGACGGGCACGACGGCGGCGTGGACGCGTTCGACGGCGTCCTCGTCCCGGGTGCCGAAGACCGTGCACTGGGCGACGGTGGGGTGGCCCAACAGCAGGTCCTCCAGTTCGGACGGGTACACATGGCCCCCGACCACCACGATCATCTCCTTGATCCGGTCCACGATGTAGAGGTAGCCGTCCTCGTCGAGGCAGCCCACGTCACCGGTGTGCACCCAGCCGTCCCGCAGCACCTGGGCGGTGAGTTCGGGCTGCTTCCAGTAGCCGGGCATCGCCGCGGGCGAGCGCACCACGATCTCGCCGGGTTCCCCGGGCGGCAGGTCGGTGCCGTCGGCGCCGCGGATGACGACCTCCACGCCGGGTGCCGCCCGTCCCACCGTGAGCCGCCCGCCCGGGCCGGTGCGCAGGAGTTCCGCGGGCGACACCGTGGTGATCAGCTGGGCCTCGGACTGCCCGTAGATCCCGTAGAGCACGGGCCCCAGGACCTCGGCCGCCCGCCGCATCCTGGTCGGCGAGGCGGCAGTGCCGCCGTAGGTGATCCGGGTCAGGCTGGACAGGTCGGTGGTGGCCAGGTCCGGGTGGTCCAGCAGCTGGTAGATCAGCGGCGGCAACAGCCAGGTGTGTGTGACGCGTTCCCGCTCGACGGCGGCCAGCACCTCCCCCGGCTCGAACGCGTGCCGCAGCACCACCGAACCGTTCTGGTAGAGCGCCTGGTCGACCAGGAACCCGGCGATGTGGGAGAGCGAGGTGCAGACCAGCAGCCGGGGCGGGACGCCGGCGTTCTCGAACCGGAAGTCCAGGCCGCGCCGGAGGGGGCCGTGGGTCGCGGGGATGCCCTTGGGGATTCCCGTGGTGCCGCCGGTGTGCCCGATGCGGCAGTGGTCGTCCGGGCCGACCCGGCCGCGCATCGGCCGCGCGGGGCGGTGCGCGGCCCTGGCGAGCACGTCCTCGGCGAAGTCGCCCGGACCCAGCGAGAGCATCCGGGGCACATCGGCAAGTTCCTGCAACTCCCGTGCAGTGCGCTGGCGTTGACCGTCCACCAGGAGGAGTGAACTGTCGACGCTCGCCATGATGTGCGCCATCGTCGCCGGGCTCATGCCCTCGTACAAGCTGACCACCCGGGCGCCGGTCAGGTTGGCCGCGTAGCGGGCGACGACCGCCTCGACGGTGTTGCCGGTGAGCAGCGTGACCGTGCAGCCCGGCCCGATCCCGTCCGCCTCGAGTTCCCCGGCGAGTCGCAGCACCCGGTGGTGTAAGTCCGCCGCCCGGACCACCACGCCCTCGCCCGTGGTGACGACCGGCCGGTCCGGCGCGGCGGCCAACACGTCGAGGACGGCTTCCACGTAGCTCTCGAAGGTCCCGGCGTCCTCGGTGGCGGTGGCCTGACTCATCGCTGGTGCTCTCCCCGGTCGGGTGCGGTGGACTGGACGTCATCGACGCTAGTCCCGCCCGCCGCCGCGTTCCATGACCGAATCCGCCATGTGCCGATGCCTTGTCGCACATGAACAGCGCTCGCCCCCGGGCTCACGCCCTTGCCCCTTCGCCCGGGACGGGCCGGCCCCGGCCTTGCCCTGCCAGGGCCGGCCCGGTCGTTCGCCGTGCTCGTCGCGTCGGTGGTGCGTGCGTGCGGGTGGGGGCACGGGCGCGGGTGTCGGGGCCCGCGGTGTCGGGCCCGCCGTGCGTCAGCCCTACGCGGGGCGGGCGCCGTGTTCGCTCGCGAGGGTGGTGAGGCGGGTTGCCATGGCGGTGTCGAGTGCGGTGATGACGCCTCCGGCGTCGTGGGTGTTGAGGGCGAAGCCGATCGTCCCGTAGAGGATCCGGACCTCGGCATGGTGGTTGGCCGCGTCCTCGGCCGCCGCCGCGGCCGCGTAGAGGGAGGGGATGGCGGAGCGGTCGGCCTCGAAGGTGGCGGTCAGCTTTCCGTCCTCCACGGTCCAGCCGGGGAGGTGGGCGAGGGCCTGGGCAAGCTCGGCGCTGGTCAGCGGGGTGGAGGGCACGGCGATCTCCTTCGTTCAACGGTTTCAAGTTGCGAGTGGCTTGAGGGCCTTGACAAGACGGTCCCCGATGGGGTCGTTCTGCCAACGGCTCATGCTCTCGCGGAGGGCTTCCAGCTCTTTGCGATGGCGGGCGGAGCGGGTCTGGGAGGCGATCTCGGCGGACTCGGCGGCCAGCGTCACGGCGTGTTCGGGTTCGCCGGTGGCGGCATGCGCGACGGCCTGGCGGGCGAGGTAGACGCCGGTGTCGCGGCGGGCGGCCGGGGGCATGTGGGCGTTGATCCGGCCCCAGATCCGCTGGGCCTCCTCGTACAGGCCCATGCGGCCGTAACAGGTGGCGCGCTGGACCTCGAAGAAGTACGCGTTGTGGTGGACTCCGCCCCAGGGCACGGCGGGGTCCGCCGCTTCGACCACTGCTGACGCCTCGTCCAAGAGCCGGTCCACGGCGGTCCGCTCGCCGAGGAGCGAGTGGCCGTGTGCTTGTTGGTGCATGAGGTTGACGCGGATGCGGTTCGAGAGCCGGCTTCGCTCGCCCAGTCCTCGGCGACACAGGTCGACGGCGGCCCGGCCGTCCCCCAGGTCAGATCGGAGGCGGGCCATGTTGGAGAGGACGTACGCGTTCAGATCGGTGTTCCCGAGCATCTGGGCATCCATCTGTGCGATGCCGTGCCAGTACGCGGTGGAGTCCCACAGACCCGCGTCCTGGTGGAGCCATCCCGCCAGCGCGGCGTAGGTGACACCGACCTGGATCAGCTCCTCCCGCACGCTGCCGTTGGCAGCCCGGGTGAGGTCGCTGATCAGCCGGTACTGCTCGGTGACGGTCCCGATGAGATCACGGGGGCCGAGCATCATGTCGGCGGTGTAGTGGCCGCCGAGCTGTTGGTAGAAGTAGCCGACCAGAGCCGGGTCGATGTCCCGGGGCCTGAGATCGGCAGGGCTCACCATGCCGAGCGAGGCCACCGATCCGGTGGCCAGAAGGCTGCGGCGTTCCATGGAAGATCCCTCCTCCGCGCGGCGCAGACGGGCCGGGTGCCCAGGTGGGGGAGTGAAGCCGAGGTGTTCGGGACTGAGGCCGAAGCTCGCCCGCAGGGCGGCGGCGGTGTCGGGCCGGGGCCAGCCCGGCCGGTCCGACTCCCAGCGGCGGTAGGTGCGCACGCCGACGGTGAAGTACGGATCTCCGAGCGCGCGCCGACCCGCCACGCTGATCTCCTCGGCCGCCTTCTCCTGGGACAACCACCCACGGTCGAGCCGCGCCGCCCGCAACCTGCCGTTGGTCCCCACCGTGTACCCCCTCGTGCTTGACCTCTCCAACGTAACGTTCAACTGAGACACCCATGAGCGGCGTTACGGAAGATCGGTCCGTCTGTTCGAAGTGGCCGGTGAATGGCCGCCCTGTGGCCGCCGGGCTTCCTGGCCGTCCGCCGGGTCCGGCGGTTCCCTGGAACAGCCGGCCGTCCGCGACCCCGTGAAAGGGGCGAAGCCGGAGTGTCGGCCGGCCTGCACGGATGCCGTTACGCCCTGCCCGGGGCGCGGGCATCCCCGGTCCACCCGGCCCGGGAAGGGCCGAGCAGCATCACCACGACGAAAGGGAACCCATGTCCCTGCTGTTGGAGCGCGTCCCGTCGCTCTCCCACGAGATCGCGACCGAGCCCGCCGGACCGGTCGAGACCCGCCCGTTCGGTTTGGACAGCCTGACTGACCCGGTACCGGTCCACGGTCACCGCCCGGTGCTTACCGTCGACCCGGTCACCCAGCTCTCCCTGGTCGACGGCCTCCCGGCCAACGCCCACCCGACCATGAGCAAGACCTCCTGCAACACCGAGTCGGACGGCAAGGACGCCATCGCCGTCGACACGGACCAGAACGACGACGAGTACGACGACTGATGACGTTCCGCGTCGGCCAGGGCACGCGCGGCGGACTCCCGCCGCGCGTGCTCGTCGTCACCCATGCCTTGGACCCCACCGCGGACTTCGTCCTGCGGGAACTGAACGAACGCGGGGTCCCGTTCTGGCGGACCGACCTCGCAGACTTCCCCACCCGTACGACGCTGCGCACGGAGCTGGGAGCGGACGGCCGCTGGACCGGCTCCCTGCACGACCACGCCCGGGGCATCGACTTGTCGGGCCTGCGGGCGGTGTGGTGGCGCAAGCCCACCGTCCACGAGCTGCCCGAGTCGATGAGCGGCCCGGAGCGGCGGTTCGCCGTCGGGCAGGCCAAGCGGGCCCTCACGGTACTCGGGTCGCTGCCCGGAGTGCTGTGGGTGAACCGGCCGCAGGCGAACGTCGACTGCACGAAGCCGGTGCATTTGGCCGCCGCCCTCGCGAGCGGGCTCCAGGTGCCGGAGACACTGATCACCAATGAACCGGCCGCCGTTCCGTCCTTCGCCCGGCGGTGCGGTGGGCGCATCGTCACGAAGGTGCTGGGCGGGATCGTGCACACCGAGGGCGGAACCCGGGGTCAGCTCTACACCCGCCGGGTCCCCGAGGAACAGTGGGCCGATCCCCGGATCGCGCTGACCGCCCACCTCTTCCAGCGGGAGATCACCGACCGGGCGTACGAGGTCCGCGTCGCCGTTGTCGCCGGGCGGTTGTTCGCCGCCGCGATCCAGGCCCCGGCGGGCCACACCGGGCCGGACTGGAGACAGGACTCCGACGCCTTCACCCACACCGCCGTCGACCTGCCCGCCTCGATGGAGGACGCGGTGCGCGAGATGATGCGCTGCCTCGGACTGGTCTTCGCCGCCCTCGACTTCATCGTGGACACCCGGGGCGCGCACCACCTGGTCGACGTCAACGCGGGCGGCCAGTGGGCCTGGATCGAACCCACCCGCGAACCGATCACCCACGCCATCGCCGACCTCCTTCAGAAAGGCACTGCCCACCCATGACCACGGACGACCTCCCGACCCGGGCCGCCGAAGCCCGCCGCGCCCTCGCCCGAACCCTGGTGGGCGCGGGCGACCTCACCGACCCCGAATGGCGCCGAGCCTTCGAGGAGGTCCCCCGGCACGTCTTCGTCCCGTACTTCTACGCGCCTTCCGGGGAGCGGATCTCCGGCGACGACCGGTGGTTCACCGCCGTCCACGAAGACCGCAGCCTGGTCACCCACCGCACGGCCGGCGCGGCGACCTCGTCCAGCTCGCAACCGTCCCTCATGGCCACCATGCTCGAAGCGCTCGCCGTGGCGGAGGGGACGAGGGTTCTGGAGATCGGAGCCGGCACCGGCTACAACGCGGCCCTCCTCGCCCACCGCCTCGGCGACGACCACGTCACCACCGTCGACCTCGCCGAGGACATCACCGGACCCGCCCGCGAACGACTGGCCACCGCCGGATACCAACCGACCGTGATCACCGGCGACGGCTCCCTCGGTGCCCCCGACCGCGCCCCCTACGACCGGATCATCGTCACCTGTGGCCTCAGCACGGTCCCCCCGGCCCTACTCCAGCAACTCACCAACGACGGCTTCCTCCTCGCCCCCTTGGGCAATGCCCTCGCCCGTGTCCACCCCACGGGCCCCGGCACCGCCACCGGCCGCTTCCTCCCCCACGGTGCCTTCTTCATGCCGCTCCGCCATACGGCGAGCGACGGTGTCCCGACGCGCCGTCCGCCGCTGCCGGCCGGCCCGGGTCGTCCCTCCACCCTCCCCGCGGCGACCATCGCCGACAACCACTTCCGCTTCCTCGCGGGCATCGCCGTCCCTGGCCTCACCTGGCAGTACGACCTGGGCGAGGACGGTGGGATCACCGGCGCCCGGGTCTGGCACTCTGACGGCTCCATCGCCCAACTTCAGCCCGACAACACAGTGGGCGAGGCAGGCCCCCGCCCGCTCTGGACCCTCCTCGAAGAGGCCCACCGGACCTACCAGGACGCGGGGCGCCCCGCCTCTGACCGCTACGGCGTCACCATCACTCGGGAAGGCCAACGGGTCTGGCTCGACGAGCTTGACGGGTTGAGTTGGATCTTGGGCGAATGAAACTGGGGCTGAGCGATCCCAGTAGGCGTGGTCTGGCGAGCGCCAGTCGTTGGGCGAGGGGTGGGCTGATGGACCACCCCGCGTGCACGGGGACCACACGTTCTACCGGGCGATGCGCGACACCGGAGCGGGACCACCCCCGCGTGCGCGGGGACCACGCACCCACGCTGCGCACGACGCCGGATGGCACGGGACCACCCCCGCGTGCGCGGGGACCACCGACGGGCAGCGTTCTCCGCTCGGAGCACGTCGGGACCACCCCCGCGTGCGCGGGGACCACGCAGGCGTACGCCAACGACCTGGACGACGAACGGGACCACCCCCGCGTGCGCGGGGACCACGTCGATCAGGATGATGTCGAACCGTCCACGCAGGGACCACCCCCGCGTGCGCGGGGACCACCCGACGATGAGGAGGGAGCGGGTGTCGTCGGGGGGACCACCCCCGCGTGCGCGGGGACCACAGCCCGTACGTCTCGGCGGACGCCTGTAGTGCGGGACCACCCCCGCGTGCGCGGGGACCACAAAGGGCGCGCGACGACGACGGTCTGCTTGTCGGGACCACCCCCGCGTGCGCGGGGACCACGACAGGCAGCGAGTTGTGGCGCACTGATATCAGGGACCACCCCCGCGTGCGCGGGGACCACCCTTCCCGACCTGCGACGTTAGCCGACCAATACCCGGTTTTCATTGAGAACTTGAAAGTCCGGCAAAGAGTCCAAAAGCCTCATGTCAATCCCAAGGTTGTGAACGCTCAGCGGAGTGCCTCCCTTGTGTGCCCCAACGGCCGAGGCACGAGCACCGGCAAGAACGAAGCTAGTCAACGAGTTCGGCGAAGGGGGACTCGCTCAAGACACGGTCTGACTGAGCCGGTGCCGGTACACGGCCCCCGCCCGGCGCCGACGGTGGACCTGGTCATCCAAGTCTCCCTGGTCAACGTCTTTGATTCGATGGCGTGGTTGGGGAGGAGTGCGCAGGTCGAGGTTGGATATTCGCCGATTCGGCGAAGGCGTCAAGCGGAAGGTGGTTGCCTTGGTGCTACCAGGATTTCTCTTGAAGTGGAGATCAATTCGTTCGAAGGGTTGGTGGAAATTGTGGTGTATCGCTTCCGTTCTATTTGCCAAGCAGAGGGGAGATCACGGAGGGGACGGTGAAGTCGTCGGCGATGGCGTCCATGATGATCTCGTCGCAGACCTGGCCGAGCCAGTAGCCGGCCTGGCGCAGTGCGCCGACGGTGTGGAAGCCGGCCTTCTCGTAGGCGCGGATGCCGGGTTTGTTGGGGGCGAGGACCTTGAGCCAGACCATGCGGAGGTTGGTGATGTGGAAGGCGTAGTCGAGGGTGAGGCGGGTGGCCTGGGTGCCGAGGCCGCGTCCGCGGGCTTCGGGGGCGAGCATGATGACGTATTCGGCGGTGCGCACGGAGTCGTCGGGGAGCAGGGTGGTGACTCCGGCGGGGACGGGCTCGCCGCTGGTGAGGTCGTAGACGGTGAAGCGGGGGTTGCCGCCGCGGAGTTGGTGGGTCATGCCCTCGGTGCGGGCTTCCAGGGATTCGGGGGTCTGGCGGCCGTAGCCGACGAGGAGGGCGGGGTCCTGTTCCCAGCGCCAGTACGTCTCGACGAGATCGGCGCGGTAGGGGCCGAGGGCGCAGGTGTCGTTGGAGACCCACAGGATGGGGTCAGTGCTGGCGCTGATGACGGGCTCCGATGGTGAGGGCGGGGGTGAAGGACAGGGTCGAGGGCGGTTCGGCGGCCGGGGCTCCGTCCTCGGTCTGGATCCAGGCGTGCAGTCGGACGGGGTCGGGTGCGACGCCGTGACACCAGGTGACCGAGAGACGGCGGGAGGCCAGAAGTAGCACGGCGGCGGCTGATTCCTCCAGGCATGCGGTCCGAGTCGGTGAATACCAGCCAGCCCGGCGTACGGCGTTGACGGCCAGGGCTGCCTCGGTGGGGGTGGCGGGTCGTCGGACGGCTGTCGCGGCGTGCTTGATCACGGTTGTGAGGCGGTGCATGGCGGTGTGTCGGGTGCCCGCGCGTTTGATCCCGAGGACGGTTCCGAGGGCGGCCACGGCTGTGGGGGAGCACGCCACGCCCGGACGGGTCGTGCCTGCGGTGTGCTCGGTGCCGCCCCAGCTCGCGAGAGGCGCCCTGGCGCTCACCGGCAGGGGCCATGGGGTCGGAGCGGTGGTCGGCACCAGAAGGCCGGCGTCGAGGAGTCGCGTGGCGAGGGTGGGTTCCATGGCGTCCAAGCGTCCCGTGGCGGCGGCCTCGTGCCACAGTGCGGCGGCTGCGGGGAGCAGGCACTGGACCCGTCCGGTCCGGTAGTCCAGGAGCACCAGGACATGCTCGAAATCCACGGAACGGACGTAACCGGGTGCGCTGGCGAATTCGGGCAGGTCAGCCATGTGCGCTCCCCACGGGCTCGTACGTCCAGACGGGGGCGGGTTCGCGGTGGTGGGCGATGAGCCAGGCTTCGGCCATGAGTGCCTGCTCCACTGTGGCCAGCGGCATCGGCACGCCAGCTGACGCCTCCCGCAGGCTCCGGCGGAACCGGTCAGGGGCAAGGAGACCGAAGGAGGCGAGGTGCCCGTCCGCGAGGGGCAGGAGATCCGGGAGGTTGGCGCGCATCCCCGTGTAGTGGTCTGCCTCGAAGCTGCCCTTGGTCGTGCGGGCCGCGACCTCCGGGGGCAGGAGGTCCGCCATGGCACCTCGCAGCAGCGGCTTGTACTCGTGGACGGCCGGGCGGCGGTCGAGCGGTGTCCGCAGCACGGCGTCCATCACGACCGCGTCGAGGAACGGGTTGTGGAGGTCGATGCCGCAACTTCGCGCCAGAGCTGCATCGGCGGTCGCCGTGCGGGCGACCTCGCGGATCTCGTCCACCAGGGACCGTACGGAGAAATCGAGCCCCGGTAGCTGATCAGGTGCTGATGCGGCCTCGTGTGCGGCGGCAACCAACTCCTTCCGGGCCGCCGGTTCGGCCCAGGAGGGGAAGGGCATCAAGGGGAACCAGCGCACCAGTCCGTGATCGTCGCGGCCGGGAGTGCCCACCGTACGGGCGAGATCGGCCAGTGCCTCGTGCCGACCGGCCCTGGCGACCGTGACGGCGTCCCGCAACAGGGGAAGCGCCGGCCTCCTCCGTAGCCGGGCCCAACCGAGGGCTTCGCCCACCACGCGTCGGATGCTCCGGTGTCGTACGAGGTCGGCGAGTCGGATCGGTGGCTGGAACAGGACGCTGTCGCCTCCGTCGCCGGTCATATGGGTACGGGTGCCCAGACGTTCCGTCATCCAGCGGAATTGTCCGGTCAGGCGGGCCTGGGTCAGGGTCGAGGGCGTGGGCTCGTCCGTCGCGGGGACGGTGGTGATCCGGGTGTACGGGCGGTGCTCGGCGGTCAGCGGCAGCAGGTGATGGACGATTCGGTCCGTGTGCGCGGCAGCGGTGAGACGGGCGTACCGCAGGTCGGCTCCGGTCTCGTCGCCCTCGGGGTGGATGGTGACGGCGTTCAGGTCGCTGCCCGGCGGGAGTGCCTGCGCCGCCAGAACGGCGAGGGACGTGGAGTCCAGTCCGCCGGACATGTCACACGCGAGGTTCGGATCGGACGCTGTACGCAGGACCACGGCCGCGTTCAGGGCCTGGCGAAGACGTTGCTCCGGTGCGCCTTCGGAGGTGGGCCGCCACACGGTGGCACGGCGCGGAGCACTCCCGTTTCTCGGCAGCTCGATCCGGCTGCCGGGCGGAAGATGTTTCACCCCGGCGAAGAAGGTCCGCCCGTCGGCGAGTGCGGGGACCGAGGGCAGGAAGACGGCACATGCCAGCCGCTGGGTGTCGATACCGGCTCCGGTGAGCGCGGCCAGGGCGCGGGCGGAGCTGCACCACACCCAGTCGTTCTCGTGCCGGGCCAGGTAGATGGGCTGGGCGGCGGCCGGGTCGGTGTACAGCGCCACCAGCTCTTCGTTCTCGTCCACCACGGTGTACGTGCCGGGCCATCGCCACGTGATGTCGGTCGGGAGCGGGGTGTCCGCCAGGCGAGCAACTTCCTGGTCCGATCCGCCGGACCAACCGAGGACCGTGACCCGGCGTCGGCCGCCGCGAGTAGCGGAAACCCGTGCTGGCCCCGGGCCGAGCCGCCAGACGGACGATCCGGCGGCGACGGGCTCCGCGCCCATCGGGCGGGGTTCACCGGAGCGGGCCGTACAGGAACCTCCGAAGATCATGTCTTCCTCCATGGACGGAGTCACGAACGGGAAGGGGTGGTGCGGCCCCTGGATAGGGCCGCACCACCTCGCGGGCGTCAGTTGTACATACGCCGCTTGTCCTCGCTCCCGGTGCCGCCCTGGCCCTCGGTCAGTTCGGCGATCTCACCGATCTCTACCGGCAGCAGCTCGTCCTCGGTGTTCACGGTGGCGTTCATCGGTTCGCTCATGAAGTGTTCCCTTCTTCTGGGTGATGGAAGGTGCGGTGGTGCTGCCCGGTCTGCTCGGTCTCAAGACACGGTCTGACTGATTTGGTGCCGGTCCACGGCCCGCCGCCCGGTTCCGACCGTGGACCGGGTCACCCAAGTCCCCCTGGTCGACGGCCTCCCAGCCGACACCCACCCCGCCATGAGCCGCAACGTTGACCCGGACCGGCGTCGCCCACGTCCACCCCGGCACCACCGTCACCGAGGCGGGACCCGTTCGGCTCCGGCCGTGGTGGTGGGGGTCAGAGCCGCCACGAGGTGGTGGTGGGCTCTTCGCGCTGGAGGGTGTGCGCGCCATCGGGTTCGACGGTGAGGGTGTAGGCGCCGGGCCCTGGTCGTCCGGCGGCGATCCACCGTGCCGTCAGCGTCGCCCGCTCGGTCCACAGGTCCCGCGGGCCGCCCACGACGACGTCTGCCGTGGACTTCCCGGCCGGGATGACGCGGGCCCACGAGCCGGTGTCCGGATGCACGAGCCCGTACACGTCCGTGTCGCCGGCGGTGAGGGCGATGGAGAGCACGTCGTACTGGGCCATGGCGACTTCGAGGGCACAGCCCTCCATCAAGTCCTGGTAGAAGCCGCGCGTGTCCTGGGAGTCCGGCAGGTCGATCCGGCATTCCCGGCCGGTGCCGTTGATCACGAGCGCGGTGTACGACGACGCACGGTGCGCCACTTGCTCGGGGGTGGGCCGGGCGATCATGAACGCGGCCGGGTCGGGCAGGAACCCGCCCGTCGCGGACTCCGCGCCGACGCTCAGGCGCACGATGCCGGTCCCGATGTTCGTGACGATGGTTCCCCCGGGCCGCACCTGGCGCACCCACTCCGCGGGGATGCGGTGCACTCCGCAGGTGGCGAGGATTCCACCGTACGGGGCGCGGTCGCCGACGCCGCGTGTACCGTCGCCGGCGACGAGATCCGGCACGTAGCCGACGGATGCCAGGCTCTGCCGAGCCGTGGTCGTCAGCTCGGGGTCGATGTCGATGCTGACGACCTGGTCCTCGCCGAGGCGGTGGCAGAGCAGGGCGGTGTTGTATCCGGTGCCCGTGCCGACCTCCAGCACCCGATCGGTGTCGGTGACGGTGAACGCCTCCAGCATCCGGGCCATCAGGGACGGTTCGCTGGAACTGCTGATGGCGGTGCCGCCGGCGTCCCACCGGGTGATCAGCGAGGTGTCCTGGTAGACCGCCGTGTGGAAGCCGGGGTCCTGAGCGGTGAGGGTGTCGATCTGGTCTCCGTGACGGACCTGGAAGCTGGGCACGAATGCTTCCCGGGGCACGCCGCGGAACGCGTCCGTCCAGCCGGGAGAGGTCAACGCCCCGGTGTCGGTCATGCTCCGGACCAGGTGGGCGCGGGCTTCCTCCGAAGCGGTGGAGACGATGGTCATTGCCTTCCTTCCAGAACATCGGCGAGGGCCTGGGTGATGGGCGCGCGAAGGTCAGGGACGAACCCGAACTGGCCGCCCGGGTTGACGTCGATCAGGTGCCAGTCGCGGTTGTCCCGATCAACGAGGAAGTCCAGGGCCACGTAGCGCAGTCCGAGGGCTTCCATCAGCCGGCGGACGCGGCGCGCGACGTGCGCGGGCACGTGGCAGAGCCGGTAGGTCAGCGAGTCGTAGTCACGTCGGAAGTCGATCCGGGCAGCGGGCGAACCGGCGTGGATCTCGGCGAACATCTGCGAGCCGGACCCCCCGTGCGCGGGGAACGCCCGTCCGGGTCACCGGTGAACCGGTACGAGGGGACCACCCCCGCGTGCGCGGGGACCACGACGCCTACGAGTGCAGGGGCATCCAGCGCCCGGGACCACCCCCGCGTGCGCGGGGACCACCAGGGGTCTCTTCGTGCCAGAGGTCGACTGCGTGGGACCACCCCCGCGTGCGCGGGGACCACGTCGCCGAGGACATCTTCGTGGGGTACGCGACGGGACCACCCCCGCGTGCGCGGGGACCACCCTCGACGAGATGGCGGCCGGCGACTGCTGGCGGGACCACCCCCGCGTGCGCGGGGACCACAGCGTGTACCGGACTCCGGCCCGCAGCTCGATGGGACCACCCCCGCGTGCGCGGGGACCACCAGGTCCTGTTCAGGAACGCCGGCGGCGTCCTGGGACCACCCCCGCGTGCGCGGGGACCACCAGGTCCTGTTCAGGAACGCCGGCGGCGTCCTGGGACCACCCCCGCGTGCGCGGGGACCACGCCCTGCTCTGAGGCAAGAGCGAGTTCACCGAAGGACCACCCCCGCGTGCGCGGGGACCACTTGTCGAGGCCGTTGAAGACGAGCTGGATCGCGGGACCACCCCCGCGTGCGCGGGGACCACGCGGGTGATCGCATCCCGCATCGACTCACCGCCGGGACCACCCCCGCGTGCGCGGGGACCACGGAGCGCGAGTGACGCCCGTCGTGGCCGGATCGGGACCACCCCCGCGTGCGCGGGGACCACCGCCCGGTCGTCCAGTCCAGGCCAGCCTCGGGCGGACCACCCCCGCGTGCGCGGGGACCACCACTTCGCGATAGTGCTTCTTTTCTCCCAGGATGGACCACCCCCGCGTGCGCGGGGACCACATGAACCCGGGGCCCATGGTGCCGCGCATGGTGGGACCACCCCCGCGTGCGCGGGGACCACCCGTGGTCGCTGGGCAGGAGGCCCCAGGGCGTGGGACCACCCCCGCGTGCGCGGGGACCACCTGCTGATCGCGTCTCGCATTGAACGGCCCGAGGGACCACCCCCGCGTGCGCGGGGACCACAAGGAAGTCGTCGGCGGCCTGAAGAGCGCGGAGGGACCACCCCCGCGTGCGCGGGGACCACTGCATGTCGGAGAGCAAGCCACGGGCGTGGTACGGACCACCCCCGCGTGCGCGGGGACCACACGGGCATCACTGGCGCCACCTCGCCGCAGACGGGACCACCCCCGCGTGCGCGGGGACCACGTCGTCGACGAACACGGCAACGAGACCATCGTGGGACCACCCCCGCGTGCGCGGGGACCACCCCGGGTGGGCGGACGACGGGAAGCCGGGCCGGGGACCACCCCCGCGTGCGCGGGGACCACCTCGCCCCGCCCCCGCCCCCGACTCCCGCGCGGACCACCCCCGCGTGCGCGGGGACCACTGCATCATGCATTCCTCTGTGTAGGGCCTGGGAGGACCACCCCCGCGTGCGCGGGGACCACCGCGGACCGCGCCGACCGCGCCGGCCGTGGAGGGGACCACCCCCGCGTGCGCGGGGACCACTCGATCAGCTCCGCGGCCTCACCGGTCCGGGCGGGACCACCCCCGCGTGCGCGGGGACCACGTCAGCCGCTCCGCGGTCTGGTTGATGTGGGTGGGACCACCCCCGCGTGCGCGGGGACCACGAGAGCATCAGCGCCCTCTCAGTCGACCGACTGGGACCACCCCCGCGTGCGCGGGGACCACCAGGAGTGGTCTGGGCGCCTAACTTCGTTCCCGGGACCACCCCCGCGTGCGCGGGGACCACCCGAAGTGCAAGGGGGCGGGGCGGCTGGAAGAGGGACCACCCCCGCGTGCGCGGGGACCACAACGGGTACGACCTGTACCTGTCGAACAAGTGGGGACCACCCCCGCGTGCGCGGGGACCACCCTTCCCGACCTGCGACGTTAGCCGGCCAACACCCAGTTTTCCTTTAGAACTTGAAAGTCCGGCAAAAGGTTCAAATCCCTTGCATCGATCCTCAGCTCGTGCACGTCCAGCGGAAGGGCCTTCCTGATGCCCAACACCCCTTCCCGCCCAGCAACCCGAAACGCGAGCCACAGCGCAAGGACGAGGCTAGCCAAGGGGGCCGGCCAAGCGCACCCACTCACCCCCACCAGGCGAACCACGTACAGGGCCAGGCGAGCAAGCGAGGCAGGGGGAACCGCGGACAGGGCGACCACAGCCAGAGCGAGACGGAGCCAGCCAGGGCCACCACCCCCGCCCGCACGAAACCCGCACGTCGGGCGCCATTCAGCCGGGTGGGGAACCTGCATACGATGGTCCCGGCGGGTCAACCGGGCCCGCCATCGCCATGACGGCACCAGGGGAGGAAGCCGGTGCGACTCCGGCGCGGTCCCGCCACTGTGTCACCGGCCCGTCGAACGGGCCGGACGAGCCAGGAACTCCCGCCGTCCGACAGCACCCGGGGCGCGGACACCCCGAGGAAGGCCGACGTCGCATGCAGCAGCCCAGCCAGGAGAACGGCTCCGACGACCAGTCCCGACCGGCCGGCACGCCGGTGAACGACCCGATCGACGGGACCGGCCCGACCACCCCGGCCGACGACCAGCCCACCCAGGCCGACGAAACCACCCGGGCCGAGGAAACCACCCGGGCACGGGACCAGGCACCGCCCCCCGCCCCCTACGTCCTGCTCCTCTCCACCTCCGACACCGACCTGCTCTCCGCCCGGGCCGCGAACAGGTCGGCGAACAGGTCGGCGAACCAGGCCGACGCCAACCCGGTGCCGTACCGCTTCGCGAACCCCTCGCGGTTGCCGCTGGAGGACCTGGCCGGGTTGCTGGACGGGGTCGGGCTGGTGGTCGTGCGGCTGCTCGGCGGGGTGCGGGCCTGGCAGGAGGGGCTGGACCAGGTGATCGCCACCGGGTTGCCGGTCGTCGTGCTCACCGGTGAGCAGGCGCCGGACGCCCAGTTGATGGCGGCGTCCACGGTGCCGGTGGGCCTCGCCGCCGAGGCGCACGCGTACCTGGCGCACGGCGGGCCGGCGAACCTGGCGCAGCTGGCCCGGTTCCTCTCCGACACGGTGCTGCTCACCGGGCACGGCTTCGAGCCGCCGGCGCCCGCCCCGTCCTGGGGGCCGCTGGAGTGCGCCGAGCGCACCCCGGCACAAGCACAGGCACAGGCACAAGCACAGGCACAGGCACAGGAGGACGGACGGGTCGTTCCGACCGTCGCCGTCCTCTACTACCGGGCGCACCACATGAGCGGCAACACGGCGTTCGTGGCGACGCTGTGCGAGGCGATCGAGGCGGCGGGCGCACGGGCGCTGCCCCGCTTCGTGGCCTCGCTGCGCACCCCCGAGCCGGAGCTGTTGGCGGAGCTGCGCGGGGCGGACGCGGTGGTGACGACGGTCCTCGCGGCGGGCGGCACCCGCCCGGCGGACGCCTCGGCGGGCGGCGACGACGAGTCCTGGGACGCGGGCGCGTTGACCGGGCTGGACGTGCCGGTGCTCCAGGCGCTCTGCCTGACCTCCTCGCGGGCGGCGTGGGAGGAGAACGACGAGGGCGTGTCCCCGCTGGACGCGGCGACGCAGATCGCGGTGCCGGAGTTCGACGGGCGGCTGATCACCGTGCCGTTCTCGTTCAAGGAGATCGACGAGGACGGGTTGCCGGCGTACGCGGCGGACCCGGAGCGGGCGGCGCGGGTCGCCGGGATCGCGGTGCGGCACGCCCGGTTGCGGCACGTGCCGGCCGCGGAGAAGCGCCTGGCGCTGGTGCTGTCGGCGTACCCGACGAAGCACGCCCGGATCGGCAACGCGGTCGGGCTGGACACCCCGGCCAGTGCGGTGGCGCTGCTGCGCCGGCTGATCGCGGAGGGGTACGACTTCGGGCCGGCGGAGGAGATCCCGGGGCTGGTGTCCGGGGACGGCGACGAGCTGATCCGGGCGCTGATCGACGCGGGCGGGCACGACCAGGACTGGTTGACGGAGGAGCAGCTCGCGGCGAACCCGGTGCGCGTCCCGGCCGCCGACTACCGGCGCTGGTTCGCCACCCTGCCCGAGGAGTTGCGGGCGCACGTGGAGGAGCACTGGGGGCCGCCGCCGGGCGAGATGTTCGTGGACCGCACGCACAACCCGGACGGGGACATCGTGCTGGCGGCGCTGCGGCGCGGGAACCTGCTGATCGTCATCCAGCCGCCGCGCGGGTTCGGGGAGAACCCGATCGCGATCTACCACGACCCGGACCTGCCGCCCTCGCACCACTACCTGGCCGCGTACCGGTGGATCGCCGCCGCCCGTGAGGACGGCGGTTTCGGGGCGGACGCGATGGTGCACCTGGGCAAGCACGGCAACCTGGAGTGGCTGCCCGGCAAGAACGCCGGGCTGTCCGCGGCCTGCGCGCCGGACGCGGCGCTGGGCGACCTGCCGTTGGTGTACCCGTTCCTGGTGAACGACCCGGGCGAGGGCACCCAGGCCAAGCGGCGGGTGCACGCCACCCTGATCGACCACCTGGTGCCGCCGATGGCGCGGGCCGACAGCTACGGGGACATCGCCCGGCTGGAGCAGCTCCTCGACGAGTACGCGCAGATCTCCTCGATGGACCCGGCGAAGCTGCCGGCGATCCGGGCGCAGATCTGGACGCTGATCCAGGCGGCCCGGCTCGACCACGACCTGGGCATGGAGGAGCGGCCCGACGACGAGGGCTTCGACGACTTCCTGTTGCACGTCGACGGTTGGCTGTGCGAGGTGAAGGACGCGCAGATCCGGGACGGGCTGCACGTGCTGGGGGCGCCGCCGGCGGGCGGGGACCGGGTGAACCTGGTGCTGGCGATCCTGCGGGCCCGTCAGATCTGGGGCGGCACCACGGCGCTGCCGGGGCTGCGGGAGGCGCTGGGCCTGGACGAGTCGGCGGCGACCCGTACCGGCGCGGACGAGGCGGAGGCCGCGGCGCGGACGCTGGCGGAGGCGATGGAGGCGGCGGACTGGGACCCGGCGGCGGTCGCGGTGGTGGCCGCCGACCACGGCCCGGACGTGGCCCGGGTGCTGGACTTCGCCGCCGCGGAGGTGGTGCCGCGGTTGACCGCCACGGTGCAGGAACTCGACCACTGCGTGCACGCGTTGAACGGCGGCTTCGTGCCGGCGGGCCCGTCCGGTTCGCCGCTGCGCGGGCTGGTGAACGTGCTGCCGACCGGCCGCAACTTCTACTCCGTCGACCCGAAGGCGGTGCCGTCCCGGCTGGCCTGGGAGACGGGCCAGGCGCTCGCCGACTCGCTGCTGACCCGCTACCGGGACGACAACGGCGAGTGGCCCTCGTCGGTCGGGCTGTCCCTGTGGGGGACGAGCGCGATGCGCACCGCGGGCGACGACGTGGCGGAGGCGCTGGCGCTGCTCGGGGTGCGGCCGGTGTGGGACGACGCCTCGCGCCGGGTGACCGGGGTGGAGGCGGTGCCGGCGGAGGAGCTGGGCCGCCCGCGGGTGGATGTGACGCTCCGCATCTCGGGCTTCTTCCGGGACGCGTTCCCGCACGTCATCGGCTTGTTGGACGATGCGGTGCGGCTGGTCGCGGAGTTGGACGAGCCGGACGCGGTGAACCACGTGCGCGCCCACGTCCGGGCGGACCTGGCCGCGCACGGGGACGCCCGTCGGGCCACCACCCGGATCTTCGGTTCCCGCCCGGGCACCTACGGGGCGGGGCTGCTCCAGCTGATCGACTCCCGTGACTGGCGCACCGACGCCGACCTGGCCGAGGTGTACACGGTGTGGGGCGGTTACGCGTACGGCAGGGAGTTGGACGGGCGGCCGGCGCGCGAGGAGATGGAGAGCGCGTACAAGCGGATCGCGGTGGCGGCGAAGAACACCGACACCCGTGAGCACGACATCGCCGACTCCGACGACTACTTCCAGTACCACGGCGGCATGGTCGCCACGGTGCGGGCGTTGCGCGGCTCCGCGCCGGAGGCGTACATCGGGGACTCGACCCGGCCGGAGACGGTGCGCACCCGCACCCTGGTGGAGGAGACCTCCCGGGTGTTCCGGGCCCGGGTGGTGAACCCGAAGTGGATCGAGGCGATGCGCCGCCACGGTTACAAGGGGGCCTTCGAGTTGGCGGCGACGGTGGACTACCTCTTCGGGTACGACGCCACCACCGGCGTGATCGCCGACTGGATGTACGACAAGCTCACGCAGACGTACGTCCTGGACCCGGAGAACCGCGCGTTCCTCCAGGAGGCCAACCCGTGGGCGCTGCACGGCATCACGGAGCGGTTGCTGGAGGCGGAGTCGCGGGGGCTGTGGGCGAAGCCGGATCCGCAGACGCTGGAGGCCCTGCGCCAGGTGTTCCTGGAGACGGAGGGCGAGCTGGAGGGGGGCACCGAGGGCGACTGAGCCCGTCCCGGCCCGGGGGTGCGGCGGGTGCCGCGCCCCCGGGCCCGTGGGGGTCAGCCGGCGGTGCGGGTCATCGTGGAGGCGTAGCCGCCGCCGCCCGGGTAGACCCAGGCGCCGTCGACGGTGTTGCCGTCCGCGCTGAAGGCGCCCCGGTAGTGGGCGGGGGAGCCGACCTCGCCGGCCCAGATGGTCAGGGTGTCGCCGTCGATCTCGTAGAGGTAGTCGAAGGTGTTGCCCTGGCTGTCGTAGTACCGGGAGTGGACGTGTTCGCTGGGCTGCTTGGCGCCGAACGGCTTCAGCCGGCCGATGACCTCGATGCCGGTGACGGGCTGTCCGTACTGGGTGAGGTCGACGTCCTGCACCAGGAACTGCTCGCCGGCCAGCCAGCGGTAGGTGACGGTGCCCTCGGCGCCGCCGGTGACGTGCCAGGTGCCGACGAGACGGCCGAAGTTCTTCATGGACATGGTGGGTCGCCCGCTTTCGGTGGTCGACGGCGCGGCGGGGTTGCCGCGCTCGGCTGTGTGCGTACACCTCTGTGACGGGGGTGGCACCGGAGAAGGAATCGGCCGGTACGGAGTGACCTGCGTCACTCCGTACCGGCCGTGATGGCGGGCGCCGCGGGCGAGGGGTCAGAGCGTGGCGGGCAGACCCAGCGCGGGCAGGAGTTCCGGCCCGAAGGTGGTGATCTCCGCGATCAGCCCGTCCTCGATCCGCAGCACGTCGATGTTGACCGCCCGGTACGCGGTGTCCCCGGGCGCCCGGACGTAGTTCACCGCCGCGGGCTGCCGGTTCACCACCGTCTCCACGGACCGCCACGCGCCCCAGGCGTCGGGCCCCTCGTACACCGGTCGCCACAGGTCCAGGATCGCCGCCCGGCCCTCGTACACCCGGGCCACCGGGGGCATGGTCTGCCGGGCGTCCTCGCGCAGCAGCGCGGTCAACTCCGACAGGTCGCCGTCCCGGGATGCGGCCAGGTAGCGGCGGAGCACCGCCCGTTCCGTTGCGCTGGGCTCGGTCGCCGGCCCCCAGTCGGCGCGCCGCGCCGGCAGGTGGGTGCGCAGGGTGGCCCGGGCCCGTTGGAGGGCGCTCTTCACCGCGGCGACGGTCACCTCCAGGACGCCGGCGGTCTCCTCCGCCGGGAACCCGAGCACGTCCCGCAGGATCAGCACCGCCCGCTGCCGCGGCGGCAGGTGCTGGATGGCGGCGAGGTAGGCCAGTTCGATGGTCTCCCGGGCGATGGCCCCGTCCAACAGGGCGTCCGGGTACGGCTCCAGCCACCGCACCTCGGCGATCGCGGAGGCGGCGGTGGCCACCTCCCGGGAGCGGGCGGGCCCGCCCAGGAAGTCGAGGCAGGTCCGGGTGGCGATCCGGTACAGCCAGGGCCGCAGCCGCTCCGGGTCCTGGAGGGTGTCCCGCTTGCGCCAGGCCCGGATCAACGTTTCCTGGACGAGGTCCTCGGCGTCCGCGTACGAGCCGACCATCCGGTAGCAGTGCACCCGCAGTTCGCCGCGGTGCCGCTCCGCGCGGCCGGCCAGGTCCGGTGTCGTCGTCTGGTGCGTCATGCGCGAGGTTAACCGGCGGGGCGGGGGTTCCCGGTGGGGCGGGGCCGCTCCCGGACGCCCCTGGTCCCCCCACCGCGCCCCGTGGAACGATGGGGCGCACAACGGGGGGCGCACGGGGGAGGGGACGACGATTCAGTCGGTACTGGGGAACATCGCGGTGGGGCTGGTGACCAGCCTGCTGGGCGGTGCCATCGTCTGGGCGTGGGAGCGGACCAAGCAGCGGCGGGCGGTGAACCGGCGGGCCGCGTTCTTCGGGGTCCGGCCGGGGCAGACCTGTCTGGTGGTGCTGGGCAACAAGTGGAACGCGCCCGGCACCGCGACCTACCGGGACGTCTGGGCCGCCATGGAAGTCGCCCTCCTGGCAGGCGAGTTGGGCTGTCGGATCGAGATGGAGACCGGCACCTATCGAGGCGGCAACGGGGACCGCACCGAGTTCTGCGTGGGCGGGCCGACCGGCGGTGCCAACCTCCGCACCGGCGGCCATCTGGCCGCCCACCTCCCGGGCGTGGTGATGCACCCCTACGACGCCGAGCACCCGGACTCGGTGGCCATCGAGGTCGACGGCGAGAAGTACCCGTACGACAAGGGCAACGAGGAGTACGTGCTCGTCGCCAAGTTCACGCCCGAGGAGTCGGACCGCCCGGTGTTCCTGGTGGCCGGGCAGACCTCCACGACCAACCTGGCCGCGATCCACCTGCTGCGCCGCGACCACGAGGAGATCGCCGGCGGGTTGGCCTCGCTGGAACGGTTCTGCCTGGTCGTGCGGGTCTCCGGGATCAGTACCTACGCCTTCCACCGCGCCGAGGTGGTGCGGGACGTCACCGAGGCCGCGTTCGAGGCGTAGCTCCGGCCCGCCACGTCACCGCCCGCGCAGGGCCTACAGGTTGAAGGTGATCGCGGAGAAGTCCCGGCCCTGGACGACCGGGCCGTGCTGGGTGCCGCCGCTGACCGAGTTGTGCACCGGGCCGCCGTCGCCGGCGGCCTCCCGCGCCTCGTCCCACCACTGCGCCAGCAGGTCCCGGAACTCCGCGTCGTGCTCCGCCCGGGCGGTGAGCGCATCGGCCAGATCCACGGCCCGCCGCTCGTCGTCCGGCGCCTCGGTCAGGGCGACCAGCTCCCCTCGGCCGGGCAGCTCCGACCCGTCCTCGACGGGGGCCCCGGTGCCGTCCGCCCGGTCCGTGCCCTCCTCCCCGGCGGGCGCGGCGGAAGGGTCCGGTTCCCCGCGCCGGCGGCCCACCAGCCGGCCGAGTCCCAGCCACGCCTGTCGGCCGGCCTCCCCACCGACTCCGGTGGCCAGTGCGACGAGTACCGTCGCCGAGATCGGGTCCATCCGCTCCCCCTGTCGCTCGTCAACGGCCCCTGACGGGACCGTCGGTGGCACCACTGTAGGAGCGGACGGGGCCGGTGGCCCAGGGGGCGCGTCGCCGCGGGGCGTCGGGCGGAACGGGGAGGCGCCGGACGCCTCCGGCGGGTCGACGTGCCGGAGGGGCGGTTCAGGCGGGGGCGTCGCCGCCGTCCTCGAAGGTGTGCAGCATCTCGGTGAGCACCCGTAGGCAGGTGCGGACCTCGGCCTCGGTGAGCTCGCCGCCGACCCGGCGCATCAACTGGTGCTCCCGGTCCAGGACGGCGGTGATCGTCGCCCGTCCCGGGTCGGTCAGCCGGATCAGCGGGGAGCGGCGGTGCGCCGGGTTGGGCACGGTCTCGACCCAGCCGTGGGCGAGGGCGTCGTTGACCATGCGCTGGAAGAACTGCCGGCTGATGGCCTGCTGTCGGCTCATCTGGGGCACGGTCAGGGGGTCTTGGGCGCGCAACAGGTCGAGGACCGCGCGGACCCCGACGGAGACGCCGGCGGTGGGCGCGGCGCGTTCCACCTTGCGCAGCGCCTGCCGGTACAACGGGCCCACCAGGGCGAACACCTCGGTGAGCCGGCGGCCGAGCTCGTCGGGGGGTAGGGGCTGGTCGAGGGGGTGCTCGGGGGTGTCGTCGGTCATGGACACCATCATGACACCTTGGTTGTCATGACAGTCGATGGGGAACTGCGCTCCTTCACCTCCGGGGACGGCGAACTCGCCTACCGCGACCTCGGCTCCGGCGACCCCGTGGTCCTGCTCCACCCCGGCTTCCTCGACCACCGCTTCCACGACGGCCACCTCCCGGCCCTGGCCGCCGCCGGCCACCGGGTGATCGCGCCCGACGCCCGCGGCCACGGCCGCTCCGCCAACGGCACCCGCCCCTTCCGCTGGGCCGACGACCTGGCCGCCCTGCTGCGCCACCTGGACACCGGCCCTGCCGTGCTGGTCGGGGTGTCCATGGGCGGGGCCATCGCCACCGACACCGCCCTGGAACACCCCGACCTGGTCCGCGCACTGGTCGTCTGCGGAGCGGTCACCAGCCAGTTCACCTACACCGACCCCTGGGCGGTGGACGTCCAGTCCGCCTTCCTCGGGGCGCTCGCCGCCGGGGACGCCGAACGCTGGCTCGCCGAGTTCCTGCGCTTCGCACCCGGCCCGCACCGCACCTTCGACCAGGTGGACCCCGAACTCCTGGACCGGATCGGGGAGATGGCCCGACACACCCTCGCCAAGCACGCCCCCGGCGAAACCGACCACCGGGTCCCGGTGACCGACACCCGGGCCCGCATCGCGCGGGTCACGGTGCCGGTGCTCGTCGTCAACGGCGCGCTGGACTCCCCGGACCTGCTCGCCGAGGGGGCGGAACTCGCCCGCACCGTGCCGCACGGGCGCTCCCGGGTGATCCCCGACGCCGCCCACTACGCCCCGCTGGAACGCCCCGAGGCGTTCCTGGCGGTGCTGGGGGACTTCCTGCGCGGGCTGTGACCGGGCCCGGACGTCAGCCGGTGGCCAGGCGCGGGTCGATCGGCTCCACCGGGGTGACGGCGACCGGTTCGAAGGTGGACTCGGTGGAGCCGTCGGTCCGGGTCACCGAGCCCTTCAGCGCCAGCACGCCCTCGAACATCCGCAGGTCCACGAGGAACCGGGTGGTGGCGCCGGTGCGCCTCAGCCCGTGGATGCGGTCGTTCGGGTAGTCGAGCCGGTTCAACACCGCGCGGACCCGGTCCGGGGCGGGGTCGTCGAGCTCGTCGAGGGCCCGGGTGAGGTGCTCGGCGTTCCGCTCGGCCAGACACCGGTCGAAGGCGTCCAGCCGCGGCTCCTCCGGCTCCTCCGGCTGGTCGGGTGTGCGGGTGGGCAGCGGCTCGCCCTCGTCGGCCAGCACCAGCGGCGGCGGCGAGGTCGGCGGTTCCACCCCGGCCTCCTCCTCGGCCACGGGCTCGGGTGCGGGACCGTCGCAGGCTGCCATCAGCCCGCCCTGGACGAGGACGAAGTCCCCCGCCTCCTCGGACTCCTCCTCCGGAACGCCGTCCCGATCCGCGGCCGGCTGCGCCCGGGCCGTCGGGGCGTCGGCGTCCTTCGCCGCCCCCGACGAGGCGGGCGGGGCGGCGGTTCCGCAGGCGGTGAGGGCGAGTGCGACCAGGGCGGTGAGGGCGAGCGCGACCCGCGAGCGGCGCAGGGGACGGCGGGCGGTGCGGTGCGGGAGGTCCGACGGTGCGTGTGCGGTCATGGCTCCAGTGTTCGAACCGGCCCTTCGCCCCGCATGAGCACCGCTACTCAGATCCGTCTGGTGCCCGCCCCGGCCGTCAGGACCGCCGCGCACGCGGCAGCGGGTTCCGGCCGGGCGCGGGCCGCCCACGCCGCCGGGCCGCCACGAACGCCACTGCGACACCAAGCGCGTTTGGTAGAACGGGGAGCCGAGGGGGGCGGGCTCCCCGCCCCCGCTGCGGCCCCGACAGGAGGAAGAGGCGTGCCCGAAGGCGAAGGCGGAACCGTGGACGAGGGTGTCTACGAGGTGCGGTTGGGGATCTACGCGACCCGGGCGCAGGCCGAGGAGGTGAAGGAGCGGATCACCGGCTTGCTGTGCCCGGACCCCGACCACGCGCCGCCCTGTCCGATCCCGTGGTCGGTGGCCTTGTCGGAGGCGGAGCCCGACGCCTACGAGGAGTTGGTCGAGCAGGCGAGGATCGAGCGCGACCTCCAGCCGTGACCGCGGGCCCGGGCCGCGGTCACCCCGTGCCCCGGGCGGCCCGGAGCCGCTCGTGCAGTCGGGCCGCCGCCCGGTCGCCCGGCTGCGGGGGAACGGCGAGGACCTCCCGCCGCAAGCGGGCCGCCTCCCGCGCGCCCTCGGCCCCGTCCCCCTCGTCCGCGGCGGCCTCCACGGCGTCGGCCAGGGACGCCGTCGCCCGGCTCCACCGCCACAGGTCGCCCAGTTCCCGGTGCACCGCGGCGGCCCGCCGGTGGAAGTCGACGGCGTCCGCCGGCCGCCCCAGCCGCTGGTACGCCTCGCCCGCACCGTCCAGGGCCCGCGCCTCCCGACTGCGGTCCCCCAGCCGACGCTGCTGCGCCGCCGCCTTCTGGTACGCGGTGAGCGCCTCCTCCGGGCGGTCGCCGGCCAAGCGGACGCGACCCAGCTCCAGCAGCCAGTACCCCTCCCACATCGGGTTGCCGTGCTCCTGCGCCAGGGCCACCGCCCGGCCCGCGGAACGCAGGGCGTCCCCGGTCCGCCCCAGCCCGCGCTGGGCGACGCTCAGACAGCGGAGCGCATTGCCCTCGTTCCCCTCCGCGCCCAGCTCCCGGAAGACCTCCAGGGCCTCGGTCAGCAACGCGTGGGCCCGCTCGAACTCCTCGCGCTCGCCGTCGGTCTCGCCCAGGTTGGACAGGACCACCGCACGCCAGTGCCGGTCCCCGAGTTCCTCGGCCACCGCGAGGCTCTCCTCGAACGCGGCCCGGGCGACGTCCAGCCGGCGGCGCCGCAACTCCAGCAGCCCGATGCCGTTCAACGACATCAGCTCCCCCCACCGGTCCCCGGCCTCCCGCCGCGCGGCGAGCGCCGCGGCGTGGTGCACGGCCGCCCGGTCGAGCTGCTGGGACTGGGTGTGCGCCATGCCCAGGCTGTGGTGGACCTCGGCCTCCCCGCGCCGGTCGCCCTGGCGGCGGGCCGCGGCCAGGGCGAGTGCACCGGTCGTGTGCCACTCGGCGAACAGGTTCTGGTGCGAGTAGAACGCCCGTAGCACCACGTGGAGTTGCCAGGCGATCCGGTCGAACCCGGCGTCGGCCGCGGCACGCACCGCGGCGGTCAGATTGGCCTGCTCGGCCGTGAGCCAGCCGACCGCCTCGTGCCCGTCGCGGAAGGACGAGGGGACCACCCCCGCCTCCGGCGGCGCCAGTTCCACCCGGTGCAGCCCGGATTCGTGGCGGGCGGCGGCGTCCGCGGTGTGCAGGTACCAGGTCAACAACCGGCGCAGCACCGCCGTGCGGTCCTCGCCGGTCTCCTCCTGGTTGACCTGGTCCACGGCGTAGGCGCGCAGCAGGTCGTGGAACTGGTACCGCGCGGGCACCGTCTGTTCCAGCAGGTGCGCTCCGGTCAGGGCGTCCAGCAGGTGCCGGGTGACGACCGGCCCGGCCCCGGTCAGGGCGGCGGCCTGCGGCACCCCGAAGTCGGGACCCGGGTGCATGCCCAGCAGCCGGAACAGTCGGGCGGCGTCCCCGGGCAGGGCCCGGTACGACCAGGCGAAGACGGTGCGCACCGCGTCCGACTCCTCGCCCTCCTCCGCGGTCAGCGCGTCCCACAGCGCGGACTCGTCGCGCAGGTCCCGGATCAGTTCCCGCAGGGGCATCCGGGGACGGCTGGCCGCGCGCTCGGCCGCGATCCGCAGGGCGAGCGGCAAGTAGGCGCACAGCCGGGCGAGTTCGACGAGTTCGGCCGGGTCGTCGTCGTGGCGGTAGCCGCGGGTGGCCCGGCGCAGCAGGGCGACGGCCTCCGGTTCGTTCAGGGTGCCGATCGTGACCCGGCGGGCCCCGTCCCGGGCCACCAGCCCCGACATCCGGTGCCGACTGGTGACGACCACCAGGCAGCCGGCGGTGCCGGGCAGCAGCGGGCGGACCTGGGAGACGGCGGAGGCGTTGTCGAGGAGCACGAGGTAGCGCCGGCCGGCCAGTCGGGAGCGGTAGAGGGCGGCCTTGTCCTCCAGGTCGGCGGGGATGCGCGTCGGCGGCACGTCGAGGGCGCGCAGGAACCGGTCCAGCGCCTGTTCGGGGCCGACCGGCGGCCCCGGATCGTAGCCGCGCAGGTTGACGTACAGCTGCCCGTCCGGGAAGCGGTCGCGGATGCGGTGGGACCAGTGCACGGCCAGCGAGGTCTTCCCGACGCCCGCCGTGCCCGCGATCACCGCCACGTTCACGCTCCCCGAGCCCTCGCCGCCCTCCCCCTCCAGCAACTCCTCCAGATGCGCCAGGTCCAGCACCCGATTGGTGAACCCCCTTACGTCACCGGGGAGTTGCTGTGGGGCGGGCTCGGCGTTCGGTGCCGAGCGGTGGAAGTGCACGCCGCCGTGGACGCTGCGCGCCTGGACGACGCCCCGGGCGGAGCCCGAGAAGTCCGCGTGCGAACTCCCTGGGCCCCGAACCGTCCCGTCGTCCTGCGCGCGCTCTTCGGGAACCCCCATGCGTGGTATCGGCCCTCTACGGTCTAGGTGCGGTCGGGAAATCGGACGCGGAGCTGGACCCTCCCGGGCCACCGGACCTGCTGCGGCCCGGGCCCGTTGCCGGCTGCGGCGCCGGTCGGTCAGGTGCGGGCGGAGGACGGGACGGGCGGGCGGTCCGGGACGACCGCCGGCGGCGGCAGTTCGGCGACGTGGTGGCGGAAGTACCCGGCGAGGGGCTCGCCGTCGCCGTGCAACTCCTGGATGAAGCGTCGGGCCGCCGTGACGGTGGGGGCGTCGGTGTGCCGTACCGCCCCGGCGAGGACGCCGCGCGCGTCGTAGCGGATGTCGTAGAGCACGGCGTCCCCGAGGACGATGACCTCGGGCAGCGGCCCGGCCGCCTCCCACGCCCGTACCCGCTCCGGGCCCACGACCCGGGTGACCTCGCCGCACTCCTCCTTCAGCCGCAGCAGGTGCAGTTCCCACTGGAGGTAGGGGTCGAGGGGTTCCTCGACGACGCGGACCCGGTGCAGGGCGAAGCCGTGGTCCGCGATCTTCCCCAGGTACTCCTCGTAGTGGCCGCGCTGCTCGGCGAGCAGGTGCAGCGACCGGTCCCAGTCGCCCCGGGCGAACGCCTCCCAACTGGCGACCCCGGGTTCCCGGAAGCTCTGCTGGCGTTCGAGCTTCCACGAGCCGGAGGGATCGGTGTTCCAGAAACGGGCGGCGAAGTCGCCGAGGTAGTCGTCGAGTTCGAGCGGGGTGCCGGTCGAACGGTTCAGGAGGTCATGCATCGGGGAGGTCGGCCTTCGCTGCGGCGGCGGTGATTCGGGGGATGACCACGAGTCGTTCGTCCGGGGCGAGGGTCACCCCGGCGGGCAGGCGCGGGGCGTAGGAGTCGGTCAGGTCCCGCCCGATCACCACGATGTCGCCGTTGTCCAGCTCCCAGACGTCGGGGCACCCCGTCTCCCCTCCCGTCGTCCCCAATTCTGCTGGTGAGCGGCCCAGTCGGCGGGTCATCACGGCCGACGGGTCGGCTTCCCACGCGCGCTCCATGTCGGTTCCTTCCCAGGTGAACTCACGACAGGGGTAGCGGTGTGTAGCGTACATCACATCATCACTCTCCGTCAACGATCGGATGGGGATCGTTACGCAAGGCGATGCCCGTCCGGTTCCGCGTCGGACGTGAACTCCGTGACCCACAGCGGACCGTCGCCGCAGGCCACCTCCACCCCGGGCGCCGGCACCAGGGAGGTCCGCAGCACCGTGACCCGGGCGCCGTCCAGCCGGGCCCGCGGCCCCGAGCGGCCCGAGCTCCCGAACCGCAGCGCCCGCACCTGGTCGTGGATCCGCCGGGCCGGCCACCCCCAGTCCACGGTGGAGAACGAGGGCTCCCACCACCCGGCGTAGGAGGCCCCGGCGGAGTCCTGCGGCTCGCCGGGGTCCCCGGCCGCGGCCCGCTCCAACGCTGTGGGCAGCAGCCGACCGATCACCCGGTCCACCTCCTCGAACAGCACCGCCGGCACCACGTCGTCGGGCAGCCGCACGCCGCCCTCCTGCACCAGGACGTTCCCGGTGTCGAACCGCTCGTCCATCCGGTGCACGGTGACCCCCGTCTCCGGGTCGCCGTTGCGGACGGCCCAGTGGATCGGCAGCGGCCCCCGGTACCGGGGCAGCAGCGAGGTGTGCACGTTGAGCGCGCCGAGCCGGGTCGCCGCGAGCGCGGCGGCCGGGAAGCGCCAGGGGAAGCCGTAACAGACCATCAGGTCGGCGTCCTGGGCGCGCAGGCCGGCCGCCAGGGCGCCGGTCCGGCCGGGCAGCAGCAGGTCCACCCCGTCCGGGAGGGCGTCGACGATGCCCGCCACGGTCTCGCCCGCCCCGCCCCGTGCGGGTCCGCGCGGACGCAGGGACCGGGCGTGCAGATAGGCCACCGGGGTGTGGCCGGCCCGTTCGCAGGTGCGGTGGAGGACGGCGAAGCCGTTCGCCGCGTAGGACACCAGGACGATGCGCATCGGTCCGCTCCGTCGCCTTCCGGGTGGGGGCGTCAGCCGGTGGCGCGGGGCGCACCGGCTGACCCGTCGCCCCATCGTCTCCCCCGGCGGGGGAGGACGGTCCGGGGTTCCCCGAAGTCGCCCGAAAGACGTTCCTCCGCAGCGGGGTTGACGGCCGGACACGGCGTCGAAAGCCCTCGGCGGCAACGCGTCCACGCCCCGCCCTGCCCGATCCCGTGGTCGGTGCCCCTGCTGGAGGCGCTGGAGCCCGACGACCAGGAGGAACGGGTCGATCGGGCGAGGACCGAGCGAGGCCTCCCGTCCTGACCGCTGGCGTACCCGGCAGTCCTCCCGATACCCCGGGACGGACCCTCACGCCCGATTCGCCCGTACGCGGCTGGTCACCCGCTCTTCCAGTTCTGCTGCCAGCGCGGTGGCGGGCACGGACGACGGGCGTGCGGCGAGGTCGGTCAGACCGCACGGCCAGGTGCTGGCGTGACCGCCACCGAGTTCGGCGGCGGCGTTCCCGAGCGTGGTCGTCATCGTGCGTAGGGCAGTCACTTCACCAGCGCCCACCCGGACGGGACCCGCTCCGTTCGCACGGCGGGGACGGCCTCTGCATCGGGAAGGTGGAGCGCGGCCAGACCGAAGGCGGCGGACGCCGCGAAGAACTCCCGTCGGTCCACGTCGTCGCCTCCCGGGGTGTGTCGAGGGGCACCGCAGACAGCTGTTGGACGCTGTCCGTGTCCGTCATGCCGCGTGAATCACCGGCTCGACCCACGCGCCAGCGCTATGAGTCCTGCCCAGATCCGGGGGCTCATCCGCAACACCGGACCGTTGCCGGCCTTACTGTCCCGCACCAGGACGACGCCGTGTGCCGAAGCGAACTCGGGGGCCCACTCGACGCACTGGCCCCCGGACGATCCGCTGTACGACGACCTGACCCATGACGAGTTGAGGTCCGGATTCACGTTCACCGCTGTACTCCCTGTGGATGGTTCTGATCAAGTCGGCCGAATCGCTTGGAGCCAGGGCGCTGGCCCGGAGACGATCGTAGATCTCGACTGAGGGGGTGACCGATGTCGGCGAGCGGTACAGCCGTCCACCGTGGGGCACATCGTCCGCGTACAGCACAGTCGACCCGTCCGGGAGTGTCAACAAGGTGAACGGCAACGTGTGTGCCGAGGCCGCTCCCGAGCCGAAGGGAAGCACCTGAAGGGTCACATGCGGGCTGCCCATCTCCCTCAGCAGGTACTCCAACTGGCCTGCCATGGCTGCATATCCACCAACTACCGTACGCAGGCACGCCTCGGTCAGCACCCCCCCACAGGATCGGGGGCTGCTCCTTGGCGAGAACCGCTTGGCGGCGTAGTCGCCCCGCCACTCTGCCCTTGATGAGGTCCTCCGGCGCAGTCGGGTGGCCTGCTCGGAAGATCGCGTGTGCGTATTCAGGCGTCTGGAGGAGGCCCATGATGCTGATGGCTGAGAAGTCCAGAACGCGCAGCGCTTGGCGTTCGAGTTCGAGATAGGGCGCGAACCACGAGGGATGGTCGCCCTCTTCGACTCTCCTCAGCAGACGATTGAACAGGCCGTACGTCCCGAAGGCCAGATCGCATCCGTTGGCGAACTTCAAGCTCGGCATGATCAGCCCCGCCTCCACCTTGCTCACATAGGCGCCGGAGTACCCGGTGGCTTTGCCCAGTTGAGTCTGTGTGATCTTGCGGCCGACCCGAACCTCCCGGACCTCTAACCCGAACCGCTGCAACGGATTCAAACCATCGTTGGGGCCGCCGTTGTCCATGCCTCTGACCTCGCATATCGGGGTTTCAGACGAGTGCCGTCTCACGTGCGGGACTTGAGCAACCGTCGTTAAGCAGCGCCAGCGTAGGCCGACGTGTGGTCTGGCTACGCAGAGACACGACCAGCCCCCCAACGGGTGAGCCATGTGGTTCTCATTCCGACGAACCGGGCACCCCCAACCGGGCCACGAGACAGGTGAGACGACCGATGTTCCTCAATGACGAGGGAGAGGTTCTGCCTCCCGCTGCCGCGCTGACGTTCCCGCCGTGCGTCTGCGGCTACCCCCAATGCCCGGACCGGGCACGGGAATCCGAAGACGACGGCGCGGCGGAGCCGGTGCCCCCGGCCGCGCGGACCGAGCCGGAGCCGGGAGGGGAGCCGGAGGTGACGGACAGTCCG
>NZ_JBEOWM010000004.1:0-215328 GCF_040296045.1 Streptomyces sp. NPDC002490
GCATTCACGATCATGCCCAACCACCTCCGTACCTACGTACACCTTGCGTTGGATTGCCTGCTTATGTTCAGCGAGTAGACACCCCGCCCGGCGACTCGACAAGGCGCCGGCGCCCTTCGGGACAGTTGGCTCAATCACACGTGTCAGCCGGCTACTTGGCCGACCGAACCCGGCGACGGAGCGGGCCTCGATCACCCCTCGACACCCGTCACCGTCCTCGGCCACGGGTGGGCACCCGCGACGGCCCGGCAGGGTGGGCGGTACGGGGGTGGCGTCGCCGCGGCAGGTGCCGTTCCGGGTGCGCGACGCCCGGCGGAACGCGCCCGCGCCGTCGGCTCAGCCCTTGGCCGCGCAGCGTCGCGCCGCCGCCACCGCGGCGTGACCCAGCCGTGCGAGATCACCCTCGGAGAACCGGAATCGGGGTACCGAGACCGTGATCGCCGCGGGAGTGACGCGGTCGCCGTTGGGGATCATCGCGCCCACGGTCGCCACATCGGGTTCCACCTCCCCGACGCAGACGGCGAAGCCGCGCTCGCGCACCTCGGCCAGCAGCCGGATGAGTGTGGCCCGGCTGGTGACGGTGTCGGGGGTGACCGCGTCCAGTTCCTCGGACGGGAGGAGCGACAATACGCGCTCCTCGGGCAGTTCCGCCAGGACCGCTCGTCCACCGGCTGCCGCGTACCCCGGCGTCCGGACCCCGACGCGCGAACTCACCCGCAGTGCCCGCGGGCTCTCCACGGCATCGATGATGAGCATGTCCGCACCCGAGAGGATCACCAGGTGCGCCGACTCCTGGACCTCCTCCACCAGGTCCTCCAGCACGGGCCTGGCGATCGCCCGGATGTCGAGGTTCTGCAGTGCGCCCGCCCCGATCTCCAGCAACCTCGGGCCGGGCACGTACGCACGGGTCAGCGGGTCCTGCTGGGCGAAGCCGTGCAGTTGCAGCATCTCCAGCAGTCGGTGCGCCGTCGAGCGGGCGACCCCGATCCTGCGGCCGGCGTCGGCGACCCGGATCGCCCGCTCCTCGGCGAGCAGGCACAGCAGCCGCAGCGCCCTGTCGACTGAGCCGATCGGATAGTTCGGGGTCAAGGTGTCCGTCTCCTTGGCTGGCTCGGTCATCTGATCCCCTCCTCGCGTCCGGCGTCCAGAGGGGCGGCGCCGAGTCTAGGGCGCGTCACGCGAGTTGAGTGAGTTGCGCGGTGCCGTACAGCGGTCCGAACCCTTGACAGCTTCACAACGGCACGAACATATTGTTCTGAGTAACGGTTACCTGTTCTGTTATGCAGAACATTATCAGACTGGCCCACCGCCCGTAGAAGGGGTCCTGGGATGAACTCTGCTCTGAATCGGTACAAGGCGGTCACGACATGACGGCGGCGCGCACGCTGTTGCGCGGCGGGCGGATCGTGTCGATGGACCCGGCCGTGGGCGACCTGGTCGGTGACGTGCTCGTCGAGGACGGTCGGATCGCCGCCGTCGGCCCCCGTCTGGAGGTCGCGGAGGGCGACGTCGAGGTCATCGACGCCTCGCGGCACCTCGTGATCCCCGGCTTCATCGACTCCCACCGGCACCTCTACCAGGCGCTGCTGCGCGGTATCGGCGCCGACTGGTCGCTGTTCCAGTACTTCACGACGATGTTCGGGATGCTCGGTCCCCACATGACGGCGGAGCACATGTCCCTGGGCACCACGCTCGGGGCCTACGACGCCCTCGACTCCGGGGTCACGGCCGTCTACGACTACTCGCACAACCAGTCCTCGCCCGAGCACACCGACGAGTCGGTGCGCGCCCTGAAGGACAGCGGCATCCGCGCGGTCTTCGGCTACGGCGGTTCGATGGCCGAGCAACTGGAGATCCTCTCACCGCCGTTCACCAGTACCAGCCCCAGCAACGAGGCCGAGATCCGACGGGTGCGCAGCCGGTACTTCTCCGCAGACTCGGGCCTGGTCACCATGGGCTTCGCCGTCCGCGGCCCGGACAGCTCGACCATGGACGTGGTACGGGCCGACTTCGCCCTCGCCCGCGAGCTCGGGCTGCGGATCAACACCCACATCGGCATGGGGGTCCTCGACCCGGAGGGCCGCCCCAACGTGACCCGGCTGCACAAGGAGGGGCTACTCGGTGACGACCTGATCTTCGGGCACTGCAACCTCCTCACCGAGGAGGAGTTCCGGCTGATGGCGGACGCGGGGGTGTCCGCCTCGGTCACCCCCGAGGACGAGTCCGCGATGGGACACGGATGGCCGCCGATCACCCAACTGCTCAGGGCGGGCATCAGACCCAACATCGGCATCGACACCTGCATGGCCGTCGGCGGCGACCCGTTCACGGCGATGCGCTTCGCACTCGCGGTACCGCGCGGGCTGGCCAACCAGCGCTCGCTGGACGAGTCGGTCAACCCGTGGCAGCTGGACGTCTCCGTCCGTGACGTGCTGGAGTTCGCGACCATCGAGGGCGCCCGCGCCCTCGGCATGGAGAGCGTCACCGGAAGCCTGACCCCCGGCAAGCAGGCCGACATCGTCATGATCCGCACCGACCACCTCTCCATGACCCCGGTCCTCGACCCGGTGGCCTCGATCGTGCACCACGCGAGCCGGCAGACCGTCGACACCGTCTTCGTCGCCGGCAAGGCCGTCAAACGCGACGGCGAACTCCTCGGCGTGGACGTGGCCGCCCTCAGCCGCCGGGCGACCGGGGCCGCCGCCGCACTGCTCGAAGCGGCCGGTGTCGAACCCGGCTGGGCCCCGGAACCGCCCCGGGCTCCCGAGGGCGATCACTGACCGTCCGCCGCGCGCCCACGACGTCAACCACGGGCGCCCGGACGGTCACCGCCCCCCTCCCCGCTTCCACCCACGAAGGAACTCCCTCCCCATGCGTATCGCACTCTTCGACCAGTACCGCATCGGCATCGTCGACGGAACGTCGGTGCGTGACGTCACCGACGTCGTCGACAGCCGGTGGCACGGCACTCCATACGTGATCAACGAACTCATCGAGCACTTCGACGAGCTCGAAGCGCCGCTCCGGGCGACGCTGGCCGCTGCCGAGGAGCGCCCACTGGCCGACGTGCACCTGCTGCCGCCCGTCCCGCGTCCCGGGCAGGTGCTCGCGGCACCCGCCAACTACCACGCGCACGTCGCCGAGATGACCGACTCCCGGTACCGGCCGACCAATCAGCAGGCGCTCCAGTCACCGAGCCGGGCAGGCTTCTTCGTCAAGAGCTCCGGATCGATCTCGGGTCCCGCCGACCCCATCGAACTGCCCCCGATGCCGGACCGCGCCTTCCACCACGAGGTGGAACTGGGGATCGTCATCGGCAAGCCCGCCCGCGGGGTCCCCGCGGAGCGGGCCGCGGACCACATCTTCGGCTACCTCGTCCTGCTCGACCTGACCCTGCGCACCGAGGGCGAGCAGCAGGAGGAGCGCACCATGCGCAAGTCGTTCGAGACCTTCACCCCGATCGGCCCGTTCCTCGTCACCGCCGACGAGGTGCCCGACCCGAACGCCCTCGACCTGAAGCTGTGGGTCAACGGCGAGCTTCGCCAGCAGGCCAACACCCGCGACCTCATCGTCGGCATCGGCGAGCTGATCGAGCAGGCGAGCCGTGTCGTGACGCTGCGGCCCGGCGACGTCTACGCGACCGGCACCCCGGAAGGCGTCGGCCCCATCGAGGTGGGCGACGTGGTGCGCGCCGAGATCGACGGGCTGGGCGAGCTGACCCTGCCCGTGGTGAAGCGCGGTTGGTGAACCACCCCGCCGTCGACGCCCGAACAGCACGAGCCCCTGGAGAACACATGCCCCGAACCAGCATCGACGGCATCGCGCCCGGCCCCGCGGCCGCGATCGACGCCGAGCAGTACTACGCCGGTCTCGACTCGTTCAACGTCGAGCCGCTGTGGCGCAACACCGACCCGCGGCTGCTGCCCGCCGAGCCCAAGAGCCGTGCGGTGCCGCACGTCTGGCGGTACCAGGAGGTCCGCGCCCAACTGATGACCGCGGGACGGCTGATCAGCGCCGAGGAAGCGGAACGGCGCGTCCTGATGCTGATCAACCCCGGTCTGGCGCCCGAGGTGGAGACCGCCAACAACCTCTACGCCGGCATCCAACTGGTCCTGCCGGGTGAGATCGCCCCGATGCACAAGCACGCGGCGGCGGCGTTCCGCTTCGTCATCGAGGGATCGGGGGCGTACACCGCGGTGGACGGGGAGCGCGCCCACATGCGGCCCGGCGACATCGTGCTGACCCCCTCCTGGGCCTGGCACGACCACGGCAACTTCAGCGACGAGCCGATGGTGTGGATGGACGGGCTCGACCTACCGCTGATCAAGAAGCTGGAGGCGAACTTCTTCGTCAACGGACCGGAGCGCGCCCAGGACGAGCTGCGCCCGGCGAACTCGACCGAACGGCTCTACGCCACCAGCCGGCTCAACCCGGCCTGGCAGACGTGGGACAAGCCGTACTCGCCCGTCATCAACTACCCGTGGAGCCAGACCGAGCAGCTGCTGAAGACCGCACTCGACGAATGGAGCGGCTCGCCGACCGACGGCGTCATCTTCGAGTTCACCAACCCGAACAGCGGTGGACCCATCATGCCGACCATGGGTGCGTACATCCAGGCGCTGCCGGCCCGGATGCACACCCAGGCGCACCAGCACACCAGCAGCGCGATCTACCACGTGGTGCGCGGTCGCGGTCAGACCGTGGTGGACGGCACCGTGCTCGACTGGTCCGAGCACGACACCTTCACGGTGCCGGGTTGGTCGGTGCACGAGCACATCAACACCGAGAACGAGCCGGCGATCCTGTTCTCGCACACGGACATCCCGGTGCTGAAGGCACTCGGCTTCTACCAGGAGCGGGCATGCCCGCGCCAGGCGTGAACGGCGGCGAGGCCCGGGAGGACCGGGTGACGGGCCCCGCACCGGCGGCCGACTACGCGCAGGACCGCGCCCGCGTCGAGGACACGGTCGCCGCCTTCGTCCTCGCACTGGACGGCCGCGACATCGAGGGCGCCGTCCGGTGTCTGGCCGAAGAGGTCACCTGGGACTACGAGTCGGTGAACGGGCGTCCCGCCGCCGTGCTCGGCCCCGGAGAGCTGGCAGCCCGGTGGAACGCCACCCTCGTGCACACCGACGCCTCGCAGCACTTCCTGTCGCTGCCCCGGATAGGCGTCGACGGCGACCGGGCCACCTGCACCGTGCACGCCCGGGTCGAGATGCGGCTCGCCAACCCCGCGGGCAGCCCCGGCACGTCGACCAACGGAACCTACGCATTCGGCCTGGTCCGTGCCGGGTCCGGCTGGCTGATCACCTCGGTGACGATGGTGCTGCTGTGGAACGACGGCAATCCGCGCATCATGGAACTCGCCGCGGAGAAGGGGCGGCGGAGATGACCGCGACGACCTCCGGCCCCGCCGTGGAGCCGTTGAAGAAGCACTTCTTCGTGATCTTCTCCGAGGCCGGCGCCCGGCCGGAGGAGCTGCCCGCGCAGGTCCCGGCGCACCTGGAGTACCTCGCCGGGCTGGAGAAGCGGGGCGTGCTGTTCATGTCCGGGCCGTTCCTCGACGCATCGGGCGACCCCGGCCCCAGCGGCATGCTGATCGTCCGCGCCGCGAGCGCCGAGGAGGCCGCGGACCTCGCCGCGGGCGACCCGTTCCACCGCAGCGGCGCACGGACGTTCCGGGTCGAGGAGTGGCAGGTGCACCAGGGCCGCATCGACCTCGCCATCGACCTCTCGGACCGCACCTATCTGCTGCGTTGACCGCACATCCACCCATCTGCGCGAACGGCGCACGTACCAAGGAGGCACCCGGTGACGGCACAAGGCTCCGACCTCACCGTCGGTCTGATCGCACCCGGCAAGATCGGCCTGCCGTTCGCGGCGAACCTCATCGCCGACGGCTACACCGTGTGGGGATACCGACGCAGCTCGTTGGCGGACTTCGAAGCCGTCGGCGGCAGGGCCGCCGCCTCGGCCAAGGAGGTGGCCGAGCGCGCCGACGTCATCTTCACGTGCGTCACCTCGGCGGACGCCCTCGACGAGGTGATCGGCGGTGAGCAGGGCATCCTCGCGGCCGGCCGCTCCGACCTGCTCGTGGTCGACATCGGCGCGATGGCGCTCAGCCGCAAGGAGGCGGCCCGCGACGTCCTGCGGGCCCACGGCATCACCATGCTCGACGCCCCGGTCAGCGGCACCCCGCCGATGGTCGCCGAGCGCAAGGGGACCGTCTTCGCCAGCGGGGCCCAGGACTCGTTCGAGCGGGTCCGCCCGGCACTCGAAGCCCTGGGCCGGGTCATCTACACCGGGGATTTCGGCTCGGGCTCGAAGATGAAGTTCGTCGCCAACACCCTGACCTTCGTCCACATCACGGCCGCCGCCGAGGCGATCGCGCTGGCCAAGGCGGTGGGCCTGGACACCAAGTTGGTGATCGACACCATCAGGCCGTCCGCCGCCGCGTCGACGATGTTCAACGTACGCGCACCCATGATGGCCGAAGGCCATACCCGTCCCGTGAAGGGCACCGTTTCCGGAGCCGTCGAGGTGGTGGAAGCGATCATGGCGACGGCGGCCGAAGCGGGAGCGGAGATGCCGCTCCTCAGCGAGGTCCTGGGCATCTGCGAGGAAGCCTGTGCGAGCGGCCGGGGCGAGGAGGACATCGCCGTCCTGGTCTCGGTCCTGGAATCCCGGGCTGCCGGGTCCGTCCGCAACGACCGCCCCGGCGCCGTGGTCTGTTGAACGGCCCGCGGCCGACCGTGCTCGACCCGGCCGGCACCACGCACACCACCCGCACCCATCATCGAACCATCCACTGATCGGAGCAGCACGATGTCCGTCGACACCGGAGCCGAAGCGATGCAGATACCGCGCCCGCTCGCGCCCGTCACCAAGCCGAAGGGGCTGGGCATCTTCCGCACCGGCCACGTCTCGCTCTTCAGCCCCGACCCGGCGGCCTCCGCCGAGTACGCCGTCAGTCACCTGGGCTTCCTGCACGCCGGCAACGACGACGAGGGCCGCCACTACCTCGCGGGGCACGGGCCGGACGCCTACTCGCTCGTCTACTCGCCGGGCGTCAGCGGGCTGGAGACCATCTCCTACATCGTCCCCGACGACGCGGCGTTCGAGGAGGCCGCGTCGGCGCTCGCCCGGGCCGAGGTCGACGTCGTCCGCAACGAGGGGACTTCGCGGTTCCGTCCCGGACCGACCCTGAGCTTCCGGACCCCGGCCGGCCACCCGATCGAACTCAGGGTCGGCCACGCCCCGGAGGTGCCCGTCGCGGCGTCGACCCGACGGCCCGAGGCGGCGCCCGCCCCGATCGCCTCGGACCACGTCGTGTTGCGCACGGTCGACATGGAGGGCGAGATCGAGTACGTGAAGACCAAGCTGGGTCTGATGGAGAGCTCCCAGATCCAACTGCCCGACTCCTCCGCCCTGATGGCCTTCTTCCGCGGCAGCAAGCTCTACCACTGCATGGCGCTGGCCCGGGCCGATGTGAACGGCCTGCACCACGTGCAGTTCACCGTCAAGGACGGTGCCGCCGTGCTGGAGACCTTCGAGTCGATGACCCGCAGCGGCGTCGAGGTCCTCTGGGGACCGGTGCGCCACGGCCCGGGCCACAACATGGCGATCTACTTCCGCGACCACGTGGGGCACATCATGGAGTTCTCCTCGGAGGAGATGACGATCCTCGACGACGAGAACTACTCGCCGATGCACTGGTCGGTCACCGACCCGCGATCGGCGGACGAGTGGGGCACCTTCCCGCCGGAGAGCTTCACGTAGAGCCGCAGGCCCGGCGCGCCGCGTCACCCGGCCGGCCCCGACCGCTCCCCGGCGGGGCCGGCGCCCCATCCCTATCGCCGGGGCCCGGTCGTCGCACCACGGCGCACCGCGGGCCCCGACACAGCTTGGAGGAACCTCGTGCGTCTCGTCAGTTTTGCGGACCCGTCCGGTCGGCCGGCCCCCGGCGTCGACCTCCCCGACCTGGGCGTGGTCGACCTGTCCCGGGTCCTGGACGCCCACCGCGTCCCGGTGCCCTCCTCCGTCGCGGACGTCTTCCGGCGCGGGCAGGACTACCAGGACTCGGTGCGCGGCGTGCTGGCGGAGGTCACCGCCGACCCCGGGATCGCCCGGGACCGGGGGTGGCTGCTCCCCGGGCCCGTCACCCTGCTGGCCCCGCTCGGCGAACGCGTGCTGATCGTCGCCGCCGGTGTCAACTACGCCAGTCACGTACGGGAGATGGGCGGGAAGCCGCCCAAGAAGGCGGCCTGGTTCGTCAAGTCGCCGCACGCGGTGACCGGGCCCGGGGCGCCGATCCGCATCCCCGCCGCGGCCCCGGACATGGTCGATTTCGAGGGCGAGTTCTGCGTGGTGTTCGGCCGTACCTGTCACGGCGTGAAGGCCGCGGACGCCCTGGACCACATCGGCGGCTACACCATCATCAACGACGTGTCGGCCCGTGACGGCTTCCCCGCGATCAACAGTGCCCTGACCCCGGAAGAGGGGCGGGTGACCTGGAGCGACATGTTGCTGGGCAAGCAGTTCCCGACCTTCTGTCCGATGGGACCCGCCGTGGTGACCGCGGACGAGATCGCCGACCCGGAGGACCTGTGGATCAGGACGACGCTCAACGGGCGGCTCATGCAGGACGGGCACACCTCGGACCTGTTGACCGGCGTCGCCGAACTCGTCGAGCAGTTGTCGCGGTACTTCAGCTTCGCACCCGGCGACGTGCTGAGCACCGGCACGCCCGCCGGAGTGGGCATGGGCCGCAAGCCCCCGGTGTTCCTGCGGGACGGTGACGAGGTCCGGGTCAGCGTCGAGGGCATCGGCGAACTGGTGAACCGGGTGACCGGGGCCTGACGACCGCCCGCGCGCTCACCGCGTGCGTACGGGCAGACCCTCCAGCAGGCGGCGCTCGGCGGCGGTGAACGGGGGGCCGTCCAGCGGGCGGCGCAGCGGGCCGACCAGGGCCCTGACCAGGGCACCCGGCTTGGCCAGGGATGTCGGTGGCTCCTGGAGGGTGAGGACGTCGGTCAGGGCGGTGGCCGCGGCGAACGATCCGACGGCGGTGCGGGACAGGCGGCTGACGTACCGGTGCAGCAGGCGGTCGGCGGGGGTGGGGGTCCGGCCGGTGGTGGTGGGGAAGTGGATGTCCTGGCCGGTGGCGAGGGCCCAGGCCGCGTCGACCGGGCGGGCGACGGCGCGTTGGGCACGGCGGGTCAGGTCCTCGGCCGGTCCGGCGGCGAGTTGGTCGCGCAGGGCGAGGGCTCCGCGGGCGGCGGCCGAGACCCCGTGGCCGTAGACCGGGTTGAACGCCGCGAGGGCGTCGCCCAGCACCACCAGTCCTTCGGGCAGGTCGGGGAGGCGTTCGTAGTAGTGGCGCCGGTTGGCGGTGGTCCGGGTCAGGGTGACGCCGGTGAGCGGCTCGGCGCGGGCGATCAGATCGGCCAGCACGGGGTGGCGCAGGGTGCGGGCGAAGGGTTCGAAGGCCTCGGGGTCGCGGGTGGGGTGACCGCCGGGGGCGCCCATCAGGCTCACGTGCCAACGGTCGCCCTCGATGGGCAGGATGCCGCCGGAGTTCCCCGGCCCGGGCCGTCGCGGGTCGGCGTGCACGGCCACCATGGGCCAGCCCGCGGTGGGGACGGGGGCCCGGTAGATGCGGCTGGCGTAGACGAGCCCGGACTCGATGCGGTCCTCCCGGAGGCCGGTGATGCCCAGGTGCCGCAGCCACTGCGGGGTGCGGGAGGTGCGGCCGGCCGCGTCGACGACGAGGTCGGCCGGCAGGTCGGACTCGCCGGCGGCGGTGCGCAGGCGCACGCCGGTCACCCGTCGGCGGTCGCCGAGCAGTCCGACCACCCGGGTGCGGGTGCGGACGGTCACCCCGGGGTCCTGCAGGACGCGGGCCCGGACCACGTGGTCGGTCAGGTCCCGGCTGGCGGCCATGAGGTAGTGGGTGGCCCGTCGCCAGCGGCGGTACCAGCCTTCGGGCGAGTGGATGACCATGTTGGTGGTCATCGGCATGCGGTGGGCCCCGGCGGCCGCCAGCCGGTCGAGGGTGCCGGGCAGGAGGTCCTCGATCGCTTCGGCGCCACCGGTCTGGAGCAGGTGCACGTGTGCGGCCTGGGGCACTCCGAGGCGCGGCTCGGGGCCGTGCGGCAGGTCGTGGGCCTCGACGATCTCCACGGTGTCGACGTGGTCCCTGACCGCCGCCGCGGCCAGGGTGCCCGCGATGCTGCCTCCGATGACGACGGCTCGGGTGGTTCTTCGGCGCGGACGTCCGCTCACGATGCGCTGCTTTCCGTGGGAGCACGGTGGTGCTCGTGGAGGGACTTGAGGTGGGGCGAGGCGAGCGCCAGGGAGATCGGGATCAGGTCCGGCGCCTGCCAGGCCGCGGGGGGCGGATGGTCGGGGAGCCGGTCCGGCGCGGCGCGCTGCCGCTCCCGCGCGGCCATGATCATGGCCGCGTCCGCGGCGGCCGCCGCGGAGGGTTCCCGGTCTCCGGAGCGGAGCGCCGCCCGGTAGACGGCCTCGCGCAGGGCGCGGTCGCAGTAGGGCGCGAGGGCCAGGACCGCGTCGTACAGGGCGGTCTTCCGGCTCGTCAGGAGCACTGCGGGCGAGGTGCGCCACCACGGGAGCAGGCTCCGGACGGCGCCGGGGGCGGAGACGTTCCGCAGCGCACGGTTCAGGGGGGCGAGTTGTCGCAGTTGGTGGACCGCCCGGGCGGCGGCCGCGAGTCGCGGTCCGAAGAGCGGCAGGGTGAAGCCGATGGCGCCGATGAACGCGGATGCGGCGACGAACCGGGGGGAGACCTCGTCGACCAGGAAGTCCAGGTCGCGGCCGGTCCACCGGGCGGCCACGGCGACCAGTCGGGTGCCGTCGTAGCAGAGGTGGAGCAGGTAGGCCACGACGAGCAGGCGCAGTCCCGCCCGCAGCGAGCCGCGGATCTGCTTCGACCAGCGCCAGCACAGGACGACGTTGGCGATCGCCGCCACTCCGTGGGCGACCAGGTAGGTGACGATCATCTCCCGGATGAACGGGGTGTTGGCGTAGTGCGCGTCGAACAGCGTGACCTGTTCCACCGGGGCGTCACCGGCCCAGAACAGGAGGAAGACGGCGGCGACGGCGAGGGCGTAGGCGATCACGCACCACCGTGCGAGGCGCCGGGTCTGCTCGGGGGGTGCCGGTCTCCAGTGGATGATCAGTAGGAGGCTCGACCCGGAGTAGGCGGTCAGCGTCGCGTACACCACGGGGGCGGAGAGGTTGGTGATCCCGCTCCACCGGTTGAGCGCGACGATGGTCTGCGGGGCGGCGAGGAACATGATGCAGCCGCCCGCGAGCAACAGCCGGCAGGCGGCCCGCAGCAGGGCGTTGTCCGGGCGTCGGATCAGGGCCGGCACCTTCACCGCGCAGGCCAGCAGCAGGACGAGGCCGCTGCTGAAGTAGACGAGGTTGCCCGGCCCGGAAGTCACCGCCTGTTCCCTCCCGTGCCCGCCCGACCGGTGTCCTTCCGTTCCTGCGACCGGTGGTGCGGCGGTCGCGGTACGGCGTCCGTGGTCGTGGGACGAGCCGGGATGGCGTCACCCTACCCTCCCCTCCACCGCATCTCCACGAGCGGTCCGTGGAGTTGTCGCGTCCGGCGGGCGGGGCGGTGCGCGGCGGGCGTCCGGCGCCCGCCGCGCACCCGGTCGCTCAGGCGTAGGTGTAGAACTGCGTGTGGTCCAGCACGCTCTGGGGGGTCGCGTTGGTCCAGGGCGGCATGGTCTCGTTGAGGTCGATGACGTCGACCGTGCCGCCGGCGGGGAGGTACTCGGCGCTGCTCGGGTGGAGTGCGTGCCAGTCGGCCCAGAGCTTGTCGACGAACGCGTGGTGGACCCAGAACACGGGGTCGTTCGGGGAGACGCTCGACTCCATCTGGCCCCAGACCCAGGTGTGCACCCGGTTGTGCATGCTCAGGTAGCCGGCGGAGCCTTCGAGGGCGGAGCGGAAGCCCGCCGAACCGTCGCGCCAGGGTGCGGAGTCGTAGCTGGGGAGGGCGAGGGCGGCGTCGACCTCGGCTCCGGTGGGGAGGGTGGGGACGCGGTAGCCGAGGTTGCGGGCGAGGAAGGGGCGGCTGTCGACCTGGACGGTGATCGGCCACTTGCCGGCGGCGTACGCGAACGGTCCGTCCATCACCTGGTCGTCCAGGGGGCGTCCGGTGCCGCCGAGGAAGTCGGGGGCCCAGAGCGAGGAGCCCACGGTGTTGTCGACGGTCCAGTCCCAGTAGGGGATGGACACCGAGGCGTCCACCTTCTGGAGTTCGTTCTCGAAGTCGATGAGGAACTTGCGGTGCCAGGGCAGGAACGAGGGTCCGAAGTGGCCGACGTATATCCCGGTGTTCATGTCCAGGGCGAAGCGGAGGCGGTGGGCGGCGACGAACTCGTCGTACACGCCGAGGCGCTTGACCTCCAGTACGGCGTCGACGAACGCCTTCTTCTCGGCGGTGGTGAGGTTCGCCTGGTTCTTGCGTACGGTCATGGCGGTTGCTCCCGGGCTCAGACGGCGGGGTGGAAGGGGACGACGTGGGCGCCCTTGAGCGAGGTGACCGCGGTGCGGGCGGCGTCGAGCGGGGTGGCGAACCGTTCGTAGTGGTTGATCGCGCTGCTCCAGCCGCTCTTCCCGTGCTGCATCACCTGGAGTTCGCGGCCGTCGATGAGGACGCGGTAGGCGGGATGGTGTCCGGCGTGGCCGTGGGCGCGCGCGTGCCCCGCGGCGGGTTCGCCCTGGATGCGGCGGCCGCGGTAGACCTCGTCGAAGGGCGCGGGGCCACCGGTGCCGGCGGGTCCGCTCCGGTCGCCGGTCGAGGTGGTGTGGGCGACGGCGGTGGCGACGCCGGCGAGTGCGGTTCCCGCGGCTACGCCGGTGATGGCCCCGACGGCCTGGCGGCGAGTGATTCCGGGCATGGCAGAAGACCCCCAGATGCATGGTGGAGACGGCCCCGGACGTTCGGGGCCGCCGTGACCATGCCTACCCGGGGAGTGACGGCCGGGAGTAGACGGACGTTTTCGGTTGGCTGTCATACGGACACGTCCGGGCCCGCCCGCGGCGGGTCCGCGGCACCGGCGGGCGTGGGCACCGACGCGGCGGAGGCGATGCGGGGAAAGATCCTCCACCCCGGGGCCCGTTGCCTGGACTTCTTCCGGCTGACACCCGGTCATCCCAGCTCAGAGCCATGATCCGAACATGGCTGGAAAAATCACGGGGGTTCCCGCACCTCACCCGGCGCGATGGCCGGACGGGCCCGTCGAATCGCCCAGCAGGACCGCGAGTTCCCCCGTGCCGTCCACCCGGACCTCTCCCCGCCGCACCGCTTCGGCCAGGGCGAGGTCCCCGCGGGCGAGCGCCGCGCAGACGGTCGTGGAGAGGGCGAGCCGGGTGTCGGCACCCCCCGGCGCGGGCCCGTCTCCGTAGGGCTCGTGGCAGTCGTCCACGGGGAGTGCCCCGACCCGTACGTGGAACTCGCCCTCGTCCACCCGGACGTCGACGACGCCGGTCGCGCCCCCGGTGGGCAGCGCGCCGAGCAGACGGCGCAGCGGCAGGGCGAACCAGTGGGCGCGGACGGCGTCGGTGGGCCCGGGGTCGGTGAGCGCGGGGCCGCCCCAGGCGGCGAGGGCGTCGAGGACGGGGAGCAGGGCGCGCCCGCGGTCGGTGAGGGCGTAGACGGTGGCGGCGGCCGGGGCGGGCAGTCGTCGGCGTTCGGCGATGCCCTCGCGTTCCATGTCCTTGAGACGGGAGGCCAGCATGTCGGTGCTGACCCCGGGCAGGTCGGCGTGCAGGTCGGTGTAGCGGCGCGGTCCGGCGAGCAACTCCCTCGCGATCAGCAGGGTCCAGCGGTCGCCCACGGCGTCCAGGGCCCGGGCGGTGGCGCAGTACTGGTCGTAGCTGCGTCGGGGACGGCCCGACGCGGCGTGCAACTGACGTGGCATGCGCCGCAGTCTAGCCATGTCATTGGACTTTCCAAGCTCACACTTGGTAAAACCAAGCAACACGCCACACAGGGCGCCGCCGGCTCCGTCCCACCGGACGACGTCCGCCCACGGTCTGGGAGGCCCGCGCATGGAGTTCCGGCAGTCGAGCAAGCTCAACGAGGTCTGCTACGAGATCCGGGGCCCGGTGATCGAGCACGCCAACGCCCTGGAGGAGGCGGGCCACAGCGTGCTGCGCCTGAACACCGGCAACCCGGCGCTGTTCGGCTTCGAGGCCCCCGAAGAGATCGTCCAGGACATGATCCGGATGCTTCCGCAGGCCCACGGCTACACCGATTCGCGGGGCGTCCTGTCGGCCCGGCGCGCGGTCGCCCAGCGGTACCAGGCGCTCGGCCTGGAGGTCGACGTCGACGACGTGTTCCTCGGCAACGGGGTGTCCGAGCTGGTGTCCATGGCGGTGCAGGCCCTGCTGGAGGACGGCGACGAAGTCCTCGTGCCGGCACCCGACTTCCCGCTGTGGACCGCCGTGACCACGCTCGCCGGCGGCAAGGCCGTGCACTACCTGTGCGACGAACAGGCCGAGTGGTACCCGGACCTGGCCGACATGGCGGCCAAGATCACCGACCGGACCAAGGCCCTCGTCCTCATCAACCCGAACAACCCGACCGGTGCGGTGTACCCGAAGGAGGTCGTCGAGGGCGTCCTCGACCTCGCCCGCCGCCACCACCTGATGGTCTTCGCCGACGAGATCTACGACCAGATCCTCTACGACGACGCCGTGCACCACACCGCCGCCGCCCTCGCGCCCGACCTGGTCGTGCTCACCTTCAGCGGGCTGTCCAAGACCTACCGGGTGGCGGGCTTCCGCTCCGGCTGGCTGGTCGTCAGCGGCCCCCGCCAGCACGCCCGCAGCTACCTGGAGGGCCTGGCCATGCTGGCCTCCATGCGGCTGTGCGCCAACGCGCCCGCCCAGTACGCCATCCAGGCGGCGCTCGGCGGACGGCAGTCCATCCGCGAGCTGACGGCGCCCGGCGGACGGCTGCGGGAGCAGCGCGACCGCGCCTGGGAGAAGCTCAACGAGATCCCCGGGGTGTCCTGCGTCAAGCCCCGGGGCGCCCTGTACGCCTTCCCCCGGCTCGACCCGGAGGTGTACCCGATCCACGACGACGAGAAGTTCGTGCTGGACCTGCTGCTGCGGGAGAAGATCCAGGTCGTACAGGGCACCGGCTTCAACTGGCCGCGCCCGGACCACTTCCGCATCCTCACCCTGCCCCACGTGGACGACCTGGACGCCGCGATCAGCCGGATCGGACGGTTCCTCGCGGGGTACCGCCAGTGACCCGCGGCGCTCGCCGGTGCGCTCCCCCGGCCCGGCCGGTGGTATCAAGGGCCCATGGGTGATCTTCTTCTGGTCCGGCACGGGGAGACCGCGTGGTCGCTGTCCGGACAGCACACCAGCTGGACCGACCTCCCGCTCACCGCGAACGGTCGCGCACAGGCCCGGGCGCTGGCCCCGCTGCTCACCTCGCACCGGATCGCGTGCACCCTCAGCAGTCCGATGCAACGGGCCCGGCAGACCGCCGAACTGGCCGGACTGCCCGAGGTGCACGTCGACCCGGACCTACGTGAATGGGACTACGGCGGCTACGAGGGCCTGACCACGGTGGAGATCCACCGCACCCGCCCCGACTGGTTCCTGTTCGACGACGGAGTGACCGCCGGTCCGCCCGAGCACCCCGGCGAGAGTCCCGAGGAGGTGGGCGCACGGGCGGACCGGATGTTGGCCCGGGCCGATGCCGCGCTCGCCAACTTCGAGGGCAGCGTGGTCCTGGTGGCCCACGGCCACTTCCTCCGAGTGCTGGCCGCACGGCGCCTGGGGCTGCCCGCCTCGCAGGGCGCCCTGTTCCAACTCGCCACCGGAACGGTGTGCCGGCTCAGCACGGAGCACGGCCGCCCGGTCGTCGCCGGATGGAACGTCAGGCCCTGAGGTCCGCGTCGTCGAGGACGGGCAAGTCGCACGTGGCGGCCGTGCTGGCCAAGACCGGTGCCAGGGACCGCACGCAGGCGGTGATCGCGGCCTACGAAGGCGGCTTCGTGGGCGCCGAGGGCACGGACCCCCCGCCCGGCGGGTGGGGCCGGGCAGCAGACGGAACGGGCCGCCACCCGCGGTACTAGGCTGACCGGAGCGGGGGACGGGGCAGGGCGCCACCGGCGCTGCGAGCAGGGGAGGGCACGGCGTGGACCGGACACCGACCGCGGCCCAACGCCGCCTCATCGCCGCCGCCGATCCCGTGACCGGGCGGCTGCGCGGCGCCGCGGCACGACTCGCCGCCCTCGGTCGGCTGGGGCTCGCCTTCCGACACCCCCGGCCCCCGCACGACTGGTTCCTCACCCCGGCGGGCCGCCGGTGGACCCTCCCCCAGGAGCCCGCCCCGGCGCCGGCCGCGGCACCCGCGCCGCCGGCGGCGGTGTTCGCGGCCCGGATCGGCGGGGACGCACCGGACCGCGGGGGCGCCCGCCGGGCCCGTGAGGTGGCCAGCGCCTGGACGGGGCTGCTGGAGCTGCGGCGGATGACCCGGGCGGACGGCGCGACCGACCGGCCCTGTGCCTGGGAGCGGGCACATCTGGTACCGGCCGCGGCCCTCGCGCTGGAGGCCGCCGGCTGTGTACCTGAGACCGGGGAGGGCCCCGGCTACCGGGTGGTGGCCTCCGCCCAGCCGGAGGCGGTGGGCGTGCACGCGGCGGACCCGGCCGGGCTCCGCTCCTGCGCGGCGGCCCTGGAGGGGGCGGGCTGGCAGGTGAGCGAGCACACCGAGCCGCGCAGCGGCGGCCGTCGGCACCTGCTCGCCTCGCCGCGCCGCGGCTGACGGACGCCCCGACGCCCGCCGCTGAACGGGCGGACCCGCCGGGTGCGGGCCCTGCCTTCCCGACGACACGGGCGTGCGTTCCCCGCCCGACGGGAGCACAGCCGCTACACAGGTGCCGACCCCGACACCGTCCTGGGAGGCACCGTGCCGCTGCCCCGCCGCGCCCTGCTCCGCGCCACCGCCCTCGGGACGACCGGTGTCGCCCTCGCCGGCCTCGCCCCGTCCCCCTCGGTGGGCGCCCCGGCACCCGCCGACGGGGACGGAGCCGCCGCCCGGGCCGCCCGGCGGCTGCTGCCCCGCCACGCCGACCAGTTCGTCTTCCGCGCCCTGCCCGCAGCGGCGGAGAGCGGCGGGGCCGATGCGTTCGGGGTCTTTGGGGAGCGGGGGCGGATCGTCCTCGCCGGCACCACGCCGGCCGTCCGGCTCACCGCGCTGCGCTGGTACCTCAAGCACACCGCGCACGCGCACCTCGGATGGGCGGGCGAGCAGCTCGACCTGCCCCAGGTGCTCCCGGCGCCCCCGGCCGACACCGTGCGGACGGCCCGGGTGCCGCACCGCTTCGCGCTCAACGACACCAACGACGGCTACACCGGCGCCTACCGGGACTGGGCCTACTGGGAGCGGGAGGTGGACGTCCTCGCCCTGCACGGCTACAACCGGGTCTTCGTCCAACTGGGCGCCGAAGCGGTGCACCACCGGGTCTTCCAGGACTTCGGGTACACCGGGGAGGAGGTGCGGGCGTGGCTCCCGGGGCCGGCCCACCAGCCGTGGTGGCTGCTCCAGAACCTCTCGGGCTTCCCGGCTCCGCCGTCCCGCCGGCTGATCGGCGAGCGCGCCGCGCTGGGCCGGCGGATCTGCGACCGGCTGCGCGAACTGGGCATGGAGCCGGTGTTGCCGGGGTGGTCCGGGATGGTGCCCCCGGGGTTCGCGGACCGCAATCCCGGGGCGCGCACCATCGCCCAAGGCGAGTGGTACGGCTTCGACCGGCCGGACTGGCTGGACCCGCGCACCGGGGTGTTCGCGCGGGTCGCCGCCGCGTACTACGCGGTGCAGCGGGAGGTCTTCGGGAGCACCGCGTTCTTCAAGACCGACCTGTTGCACGAGGGGGGCACCGCGGGGGACGTGCCGGTCGGGGAGGCGGCCCGGGCGGTGCAGCGGGCGCTGCGGGCGGCGCGCCCCGATGCGGTGTGGGTGACGCTCGGGTGGCGGACGAACCCGCCGCGGGAGGTCGTCGAGGCGGTCGACCGGGAGGGCATGCTGGTGGTCGACGGGGTCGCCGACCGGCTCGCCGCGGCGCAGGACCGGGAGGCGGCCTGGGGCGGGACCCCGTACGCGTACGGCTCGATCTGGAACTTCGGCGGGCACACCGTGCTCGGGGCGAACGCGCGGGAGTGGGTGCGGGCGTTCCCCGAGCGGCTGGCCCGGCCGGGCGGTGCGCTGCGCGGCACCGCCCTGTTGCCGGAGGCGGCGGACAACAACCCGGCGGCCTTCGAACTCTTCTCCGAACTCGCCTGGTCGGACGGTCCGACGGACCTCGGCGACTGGTTCGCCCGGTGGGCGCACGCCCGGTACGGGGAGCCGGACCCGAAGGCGGCGGCGGCCTGGGACCGGTTGCGTCGGACGGTGTACGGGACGACCCGCGAGGACGGCTGGAGCGAGGGCGCCGACGGCTTGTTCGGGGCCCGTCCCTCGCTCACCGCGGTGCGGGCGGCCCGCTGGTCGCCGAAGGCGGTGCGCTACGACCCCGCGGAGTTCGCCCCCGCGCTCGGCGAACTGTTGGAGGTCCGTCCGGGACTGCGGAACTCCTCGGCGTACCGGCGGGACCTGCTGGACGTGGCGCGCCAGGTCCTGGCCAACCGGAGCCGGACCCTCCTGCCGGAGGTCAGGGCCGCGTACGAGGCCCGGGACGCCGGGCGGTTCGAGGCGCTCAGCGGACACTGGCTCGATCTGATGGACCTGTTGGAGCGACTGCTGGCGACGGACGGGGCCCACCTGCTGGGGCGGCACCTCGCCGAGGCCCGCTCCTGGGGCGGTGACGCGGCGGAACGGGAGCGGCTCGCCTACGACGCGCTGTCGCTGATCACCGTGTGGGGACCCCGTCGGGCGGCGGCCGCGGGGCTGCGGGACTACGGCAACCGGGAGTGGGCCGGTCTGGTCGGCGGGCTGTACCGGCAGCGGTGGTCGCGGTACTTCGCGGACCTCGCCGAGGCGCTGCGCACCGGCCGGGCCCCCGTCCAGACCGATTGGTACGCGGTCGAGGAGGAGTGGACCCGCTCCCCCGGGCCGCTGGCCACCGCCCCGCGGGGCAGCACCCATGCGGTGGCGACCGAGGTGTACGAACGGGTGGTGGCGGAGCGCTGAGCGGCCCGCGCTCCGGATGCGCCCCGGCTCGCCGGGGAAGAACGACGCGGGAAATCGTAGCAAAACCCACCAAAATACCCTATCTCCCTTGAGATCGTGACCCGAGTCACGGCACCTCACCCATCGACAAGCCTTGATCGATCAAAGTGCGAGGTGGTTACCATATGAGCGCCGCCTAGCTCGAAAGATAAATCTGTGACTGTCGTGACTGCCAACGAGGACTCCTTCACCAACTGGAAGACCCGCGAGGAGATCGCGGAGTCGATGATCCCGATCATCGGGAAGATGCACCGGGAGCGCGACGTCACCGTCCTGCTCCACAGCCGCTCCCTGGTGAACAAGTCGGTGGTGAGCATCCTCAAGACCCACCGCTTCGCCCGGCAGATCGCCGGGGAGGAACTCTCGGTCACCGAGACCGCGCCGTTCCTGCGGGCGCTCACCACCCTCGACCTGGGGCCCTCCCAGATCGACATCGGCATGCTCGCCGCCACCTACAAGGCCGACGACCGCGGCCTGTCGGTGGAGGAGTTCACCGCGCAGGCCGTCGCCGGAGCCACCGGTGAACACAAGCTGGAGCGCGGCACCGGACGCGACGTCGTCCTGTACGGCTTCGGGCGCATCGGCCGCCTGGTGGCCCGGCTGCTGATCGAGAAGGCGGGCTCCGGCAACGGGCTGCGCCTGCGTGCGGTCGTGGTGCGCGGGGGAGGCGAGAGCGACCTCGTCAAGCGGGCCTCGCTGCTGCGCCGGGACTCGATCCACGGCCAGTTCAACGGCACCATCACGGTCGACGAGGCGAACAGCACGATCATCGCCAACGGCAACGCGATCCGGGTGATCTACGCCAACGACCCCTCCGAGATCGACTACACCGAGTACGGCATCAAGAACGCCGTCCTGATCGACAACACCGGAAAGTGGCGCGACCGGGAGGGCCTCGGCCAGCACCTGCGGCCGGGCATCGACAAGGTGGTCCTCACCGCCCCGGGCAAGGGCGACGTCCCCAACATCGTCCACGGCGTCAACCACGACACGATCAAGCCGGACGAGCAGATCCTCTCCTGCGCCTCCTGCACCACCAACGCCATCGTCCCGCCGCTCAAGGCCATGGACGACGAGTTCGGCGTACTGCGCGGCCACGTGGAGACCGTCCACTCGTTCACCAACGACCAGAACCTGCTGGACAACTACCACAAGGCCGACCGTCGCGGTCGCTCCGCGCCGCTCAACATGGTCATCACCGAGACCGGTGCCGCCTCCGCGGTCGCCAAGGCGCTGCCGGACCTCAAGGCCCCGATCACCGGCAGTTCGATCCGCGTCCCGGTGCCGGACGTCTCGATCGCGATCCTCAGCCTCCGGCTGGGCCGCGAGACCACCCGCGAGGAGGTCCTCGACCACCTGCGCGACGTCTCGCTGCACTCCCCGCTGAAGCGTCAGATCGACTTCACCACCGCCCCCGACGCCGTGTCGATGGACTTCGTGGGCTCCCGTCACGCCTCGATCGTGGACGCCGGGGCCACCAAGGTCGACGGCGACAACGCGATCCTCTACCTCTGGTACGACAACGAGTTCGGCTACTCGTGCCAGGTCATCCGGGTGGTCCAGCACGTCTCCGGCGTGGAGTACCCGACCTTCCCCGCTCCGGCGGTGTAGACCGCGGGTCCCCGACCAGGTTCCCGCTGGAGGGGGGACGGACACGGCGGTGTCCGTCCCCCCTCCGCCCTTTCCCCTTTCCCCTTTCCCCTTTCCCCTTTCACCTTTCCCCTTTCCCCTCGCCGCTCCCGCTCCCTGGGCCCTCCCGGGCCGCCGCCCCGACCCGGTCGGGCCGGCATGGACCTCACCTGGCATGGGCATGATGTAGCGTCCCCACCTGTCAGCTGAGCATCGGGAGTCCCTGCGGGCCACAGGAACCCCACGCACGACGGGGCGGAGCGGACGGGGGGCGTGAACCGGCGCGTCAAAGGACCACGGGCATGGGGTGAAGTGCTGCGCGCGCGGGGGAGAGTGGAGCACGATGGAGGGGCCGTCGAGGTACCGCCCGGGAACGCTCACGGGTCGGCTCCGGCTGCCGGTGCGCCCGACGGCACCCACGGACCATCGAGCCCCGCCCTGGAGAAGTCATGACCGAGAGCGTGCCGGTGCGGTGCCCGATCTGCCGCCGCGACCACCGGTTCACCCCGACCGCCTACCCCTGTCCGTGCGGCGAGGTGCTCGCCCCCCGGGTCGCCGCGGACGGAACGCCCGAGAACGTGACCGACCGCGCCTGGGCGGCGGACTGGGTCACCGTCCCCTGCCCCTCCTGCGGTCGCGCGGACTCCTGGCCCCGGCCCGAACTGGGCTGCGTCTGCGGGGCCGTGCTGCGGGTGCCCCTGGCCGCACCGTGCGCACCCGACCCGGCCGCGGACGACCGGGACCGGACGGCCTCCCGTCCCGCGGACGGCACCGGCCGGGAACGGCGCGCACGCCCCCGGTACCCCGCGCACATCCCCCTGCCGGCGACCGCGCCCACTCCCCGCCCCGCCTTCCGGCCCACCGTGATCCGCTCCGCCCGGGACGCGGTGACGGTCACCGCGCTGTACCTGCGCTGGCTGGGCTGCCGGGACATCCGGCGGGCCGAGCCCCCGACCGCGTCCGGGGTGCACCTGTCCGCCGACGCCCTGTCCGCCGTGGTCGAACCGACCGTGCGGGTGGTCACCCTGCGGGACGTGGAGTGCCTCTGGCTGGCCGCCCTCGCCGAGGCCCGGCGCTGTGCGTACTTCGCCCTCTCCGGGTACGAGGACGGCGTCCCCGAACGCGCCGACGCGCTGGGGGTCCCGCTGTTCGTGGTGGACCTCACCGGGGTGCCCCGACCGGTCAACGGACCGGCCGAGGAACTGGTCTCCACCGGAGCCTGAGCCGCACCCGGGGAGAGGTCCGGGCCCCGCGCCGACACGGGGCCCGGACGACCGTCACTCCGCGAAGCGCTCGCGGAGTTCGACCTTGCGCGCCTTTCCGCTGGCCGTCAGCGGAAAGGCGTCGAGGAGGCGCAGCCGGCTCGGGACCTTGTAGTGGGCGAGCCGGTCGCGGCAGTACGCGCGCACCTCCTCCAGGGTGAGCGGGTCCGCGGGGTCGCGCAGGATCACGCAGGCGAGCACCTCCTCGCCGTAGCGCTCGTCCGGGATCCCGACCACCTGGACGTCCGCGATCTTGGGATGGCCGTGCAGGAACTCCTCGATCTCCCTCGGGTAGACGTTCTCACCGCCTCGGATGATCATGTCCTTGATGCGTCCGACGATCTGCACGTAGCCGTCCGGGCGCATCACCGCCAGGTCGCCGGTGTGCATCCAGCGCCCCCGGTCGATGACCTCCGCGGTGCGTTCGGGGTCGCCCCAGTAGCCGAGCATCACCCCGTAGCCGCGGGTGCACAGTTCACCGGGCTCGCCGCGCGGCAGGGTCACCCCGCTCGCCGGGTCCACGATCTTGACCTCGGTGTGCGGCAGGACCCGGCCGACGGTGCCGGTGCGCCGTTCGAGGTCGTCGTCCCGGCGGGTCTGGGTGGACACCGGGGAGGTCTCCGTCATCCCGTAGCAGATCGCCACCTCGGCCATGTGCATCTCGGTGACCACCCGGTGCATCACCTCCACCGGGCAGGGCGAACCGGCCATGATCCCGGTGCGCAGCGAGGAGAGGTCGTAGAGGGCGAAGTCGGCGAGGTTCAGTTGGGCGACGAACATCGTCGGCACCCCGTACAGGGCGGTGCAGCGCTCCCGCTCCACGGCCTGGAGGGTGGCCACCGGGTCGAAGGAGGGCGCGGGGATGACCACGCAGGCGCCGTGCGAGGTGGCGGCGAGGTTGCCCATCACCATGCCGAAGCAGTGGTAGAACGGCACCGGCACGCAGATGCGGTCCCGTTCGTCGTAGCCGATGGTACGCCCCACCCAGTAGCCGTTGTTGAGGATGTTGTGGTGGGAGAGGGTGGCCCCCTTGGGGAAGCCGGTGGTGCCCGAGGTGTACTGGATGTTGACCGGGTCGTCGCAGCTCAACTCCCTGGCCCGGAGGCGGAGTCGTTCGTCGAGTTCGGGGTCGGGCGCGAGCAGCAGCTCCTCCCAGGAGCGCTCCCCGATGTACGCCGTCGTCCGCAGCTGCGGACAGTCGCCCTCGCACTCCCGGACCAACGCCCGGTAGTCGACGGTCCGGTGGCCGGTGGCGGCGATCAGCACGGACACCCCGGACCGTCGCAGCACGTACGTCAACTCGTGGGCGCGATAGGCGGGGTTGACGTTCACCATGACCGCGCCGATCCGGGCCGTCGCGTACTGGACGAAGAGCCACTCCGGGCAGTTGCCCGCCCAGATGCCGACCCGGTCCCCCTTGAGCACGCCCCCCAGGAGCAGCCCGCGGGCCAGCCGGTTCACGTCCGCGTCGAACTGCGCGTAGGTCCAGCGGCGGCCGGAGACCAGGTCGACCAGGACCTCCCGGTCCGCGAAGGCGGCCACCGCGCGGTCGAGGTTCTCGCCGATGGTGTCCCCGAGCAACGGGGTGGGGTCGGTGCCGTGCGCGTAGGACGGCGGTGCGTCCGTCGTCACCGGACGTCCTCCTCCCGGTACTCGGTGGCGGACCCGTGCGCGGTGGCCTCCCGGAGCTCCACCCGACGGATCTTGCCGGAGACCGTCTTGGGCAGCGGGGCGAACTCCAGCCGCCGCACCCGTTTGTACGGGGCGAGCACCGCCCGCGAGTGGGCGAACAGCAGGGCCGCGGTCTCGGGCCCGGGGACGTACCCCTCGGCGAGCACCACGTACGCCTTGGGGACGGCCAGCCGCAGCGGGTCGGGGGCGGGGACGACGGCGGCCTCGACGACGGCCTCGTGCTCCAGGAGCGCGCTCTCCAACTCGAAGGGACTGATCTTGTAGTCCGACGCCTTGAAGACCTCGTCGCCCCGACCCACGAACGACAGCCGGCCGTCGGCGGCGCGGCGGCCGATGTCCCCGGTGCGGTAGTAGCCGCCGGACATGGCCTCGGCGGTGCGCTCGGGATCGCCGTGGTAGCCCGCCATGACGCCGACCGGCCGGTCGGCGAGGTCGACGGCGATCTCCCCCTCCTCCGCGCCGGGTTCGCCGGTGACCGGGTCCAGCAGCACGATCCGGTAGCCGGGGGCCGGGCGTCCCATCGAGCCGGGCACGACCCGTTGGCCCGGGGTGTTGGCGATCTGGACGGCGGTCTCGGTCTGGCCGAAGCCGTCGCGGACGGTGACCCCCCAGGCACTGCGGACCCGCTCGATGACCTCGGGGTTCAACGGCTCCCCGGCGGCCACCGCTTCGCGCGGCGGGGTGCGGAGCGCGTTCAGGTCGGCCTGGACGAGCATCCGCCACACGGTCGGCGGGGCGCAGAAGGTGGTGACCCCCGCCGCGTCCATCTCGGCCATCAGCCGGGCCGCGTCGAAGCGCGCGTAGTGGTGCACGAAGACGGTCGCCTCGGCGTTCCACGGGGCGAACAGGTTGGACCAGGCGTGCTTGGCCCACCCGGGCGAGGAGACGTTCAGATGGACGTCGCCGGGGCGCAGTCCGATCCAGTACATGGTGGAGAGGTGGCCCACGGGGTACGAGACGTGGGTGTGCTCGACGAGCTTGGGGCGGGCGGTGGTACCGGAGGTGAAGTACAGCATCAGCGGGTCGTCGGCGAGGGTCTCCCCGTCCGGCTCGAAGTGGGCGGGCACGGCCTTCCCGTCCGCGTACGCCAGCCAGCCCGGGACCGGTTCGCCGACCGCGATCCGGGTGAACGCGCCGGGGACGTCGGCGAACTTCGCGGTGTCCGCCGATCGGGTGATCACATGGCGGACCCGGCCGCGCAGCACCCGGTCCGCGAGGTCGGCGGGGCCGAGCAGCGGGGTGGCGGGGATGACGACGGCGCGCAGCTTCATCGCGGCGAGCGCGGTCTCCCACAGTTCGGTCTGGTTGCCGAGCATCACCAGGACGCGGTCTCCGGCGGCGACGCCCCGGGAGCGCAACCAGTTGGCGATCCGCGCGGAGCGGCGCGACAGTTCGGCGAAGGTGGTCCGCTCCTGCCGGCCGTCCTCGGCGGCGATGTGCAGGGCGACGCGGTCGTTGCCCTCGGCGATCACGTCGAACCAGTCGAGGGCCCAGTTGAAGCGGGCGGGGCGGGGCCAGACGAAGCCTTCCCGGGCGGCGGCGAGATCCGCACGGTGGCGCAGCAGGAAGTCCCGTGCGGCACGGAACTCCCCGGTGGCGGTGGTCGGGGTCAACCTGGCCTCCTTCGCTCACGGACGTCACGGGCAGCGGCGGGTGGTGCGCCCGGGCGCCCCCTTCGCGTGCGTCCCCTGCCTACCATCCTGGAATCCGTGATACAGGTCTCACTACCCCCGAACGGGGGTGGTGGCGAGCCGTGTGCGGGAACGGCCGAGCGGGAGGCGGACGGACCGGTGACGTCGACGAGGACGGACGCGGCCGAGATCGGGGCGGCGCTGCTGCGGTTGCGCCGGACGACCGGGTTGCCGGTCGCCTTCGGCGGGCTGATCGAGGCGGGCGGACGGCAGATGCGCATCCAGCAGTTGTCGGGCACGGCCACGGCCTCGCTGCGGGCGCTGGTGGTCTCCCTCGGCAACGGCCTGGGCGGCAAGGCGCTGGCCCGCACCCGCCCCTGCGCGGTGACCGACTACCGCGCCTCGCGCCAGATCAGTCACGAGTACGACGAGGCGGTCCGGCAGGAGGGCCTGCACGCGGTGCTGGCGGTGCCGGTCGTGGTGCGTCGACGGGTCCGGGGCGTGCTGTACGGGGCGCTGCGGGCGGCGCAACCGTTGGGCGACCGGACGCTCGGCGCGGCGGTCGCGGCGGCCCGCGACGTGGAGCAGGCGTTGGTGGTCCAGGACGAGGCGCGTTCGCTGTTGACCTCGTCCGGGGCGACCCGCGGCGACCCGGACGGGGCCCGGGCCGCGGCGTGGGAGCAGGTGCGGGAGGCGCACGGCGCGCTGCGCGCGCTCGCCCCGCGGATCACCGATCCGGGACTGCGGGCCGAACTGCTGGCCGCATGCGGGCTGTTGACGGGTGGCGCCGACAACGGTCGCCGCCCCGAGGCGGGGTTGACCGCGCGTGAGGTGGACGTCCTCGGCTGTCTCGCCTCGGGGGCGACCAACGCCGCTGTCGCGGAGCGGCTGGGACTGCGTCCCGAGACGGTGAAGTCGTATCTGCGGTCCACCATGCGCAAGTTGGGGGCGTCCACCCGGGGGGAGGCGGTGGTGGCGGCCCGACGGGCCGGGTACCTGCCCTGACCGCGGCCGTCACGGCTGCTCCCGTCCGGCGCGGTCGGTGACGGCGAAGGACCGCCGGAGGTGGGCGAGCGCCACCCGCACCGCGGGGTGGTGGCCGTTCTTCCAGACCAGTGCGAGCAGCGCCGGCGTCTCGACGTCGACGAGCGGGCGGGCGGTGAGCCGGTCCCGGTGGGCCGCGGCCATCGACGCGCTGAGGACCGCGACGCCGAGCCCCCGGGCCGCGAGGTCGACGACGGCGTCCGCAGCGCTGGCCTGCAACGCGACACGGGGGTGGAGGCCGCGGGCGGCGCAGGCGTCGTCGAGGACGGTGCGCAGGCCGGTGCCGGGCGGCATGCAGACGAGGGGGTGCGCGATCAGGTCGTCCAGGGTGAGGCGGCGCCGGCGTGCGAGCGGGTGCCGGGCCGGCACCGCCGCGACCAGCCGCTCGCTCACCACGGTCTGCGCCTCCAGTCCCTCGGGGGCGGCCGTCGCCGTGCCGATCAGGGCGAGGTCGAGGGCGCCGGCGCGCACCTCCTCGACCAGTCGGTCGGAGTTCCGTTCGGTGAGGACGACCTCCACCCCGGGGTGGGCCCGGTGGAAGGCGGCGAGGGCGTCGAAGAGCGGGGTGAGGGTGCAGCCGATCACCATGCCGACGGAGAGCCGGCCGCGGATCAGGTCGCTCACCTCGTCCACGGCCTGCCCCACCGCGGCCGCGGCGGCGAGCGCGCTCCGGGCGTGGACGAGGGCCGCCCGACCGGCCGCGGTGAGGGCGACGGTGCGGGTCGACCGGTCGAAGAGCTCGGCGCCCAGCGCGCGTTCCAGGTGGCGTATCTGGGCGCTGACCCCGGACTGGGAGATGTGCACGCGGCGGGCGGCCCGGGTGAAGCTGCCCTCTTCGGCCACGGCGACGAAGTACTCCAACTGCCTCAGGTCCATGAGGGGTGATTCTAGGTTCCAGAAGATCCATCTGTTGGACTTCTGATGGGCGGGCGACGGGAGTTGGCTGCGGGTGCTCGACCAGCCGGAGTTCGTCCGGCCGACCGGCTGAGCCCCGCCCGGCCGGGGTTCAGACGCGTTCCACCAGCAGCGCGACGCCCTGTCCGACGCCCACGCAGAGCGTGGCCAGCCCGTACCGGGCCCGCTCCCGCTCCAGTCGCCCCAGCAGGGTGAGCAGGACCCGGGCGCCGGAGGCGCCGAGCGGATGCCCCAGGGCGAGGGCCCCGCCGTCCGCGTTCACCCGTTCCTCGTCCAGCCCCAACCGCCGGATCACGGCCAGGGTCTGGACGGCGAACGCCTCGTTCACCTCGACGGCCCCCAGGTCGTCGGTGCGCAGCCCGGCCCGGGCCAGCGCCTTCTCGGTGGCGGGCACCGGGCCGATCCCCATCAGCTGCGGGGGGACGCCGGTCGCGGCGGAGGTGACCACCCGGGCCCGGGGGGACAGTCCGTACCTGCGGACGGCGGCGGCGCTCGCCACGACCAGGGCCGCGGCGCCGTCGGACAGCGGCGAGGCGGAGCCGGCGGTGACCACCCCGTCCGGGCGGAAGGCTGGGCGCAGGGCCGCCAGCTTCGCCAGGGTGGAGGTGGGACGGGGGCCCTCGTCGGAGGTCACCGTGGTGTCCGCGACCGGCACCGGCACGATCTCGGCGGTGAAGCGCCCGGCCTCCCGGGCCGCGACGGCCCGCTGGTGGCTGCGGAGCGCGAAGGCGTCCGAGTCGGCGCGGGTGATGCCCTCCGAGGCGGCGACCTCCTCGGCGGTCTCCCCCATCGGCAGGGTGACCCGCACGGCCTCGGGGCCCGCGTCGGCGGGCACCGCGCGATCGGCTTCGGTGAAGCGCGGGTGGGTGAAGCGCCAGCCCAGCGAGGTGTCGTGGAGCGGGCCGGGGGACGCCCAGGGGGTACCGGGTTTGGCCATCACCCAGGGGGCCCGGGTCATCGACTCCACTCCGCCCGCGACGACCAGGTCGGCCTCCCCGGACCGGACGGCCTGGGCGGCGGAGGCCACCGCGGTCAGCCCCGAGGCGCAGAGCCGGTTGACGGTGTAGCCGGGCACGGTCGCGGGGAGGCCGGCGAGCAGCACGGCCATCCGGGCCACGTTCCGGTTGTCCTCGCCGGCCTGGTTGGCGGCGCCGAGGACCACCTCGTCCACGGCTTCGGGGGGGATGCCGGCCCGGCGGACCGCCTCCCCGACCACCAGGGCGGCCAGGTCGTCGGGGCGGACGGTGGCCAGGACGCCGCCGTAGCGCCCCTGGGGGGTGCGGGCACCGTCGACCAGGAACACCTCGTCGGACATGGGCGGACTCCTTCACGGCGGGACGGAACCCGGCGGGGGTGCGGCGGGGTGCCGGGCGCACCGCAAGCTAACCGAACGGTCGGTCGACGGGCAAGGGCCCCCACCCGCACCCCTCGCCTTTGGTATTGATTACCGTTTTCATATAGCGTCGAGGACGTTCCCGACCAGGAGGTTTCCATGGCAGTCCCCAAGCGCAAGACGTCCCGCAGCAACACCCGCCACCGCCGGGCGCAGTGGAAGGCGAGCCCGCAGCAGCTGGTGCCGGTCACCGTCGACGGCACCGTCCACCGCGTACCGCAACGGCTGGTGCGGGCCTACGAACGCGGACTGCTGCACCCGGAGGACTGAAACCGCGCCGGGCCGCCGGCGGCGCCGCGACCGGGCAGCGGGGTACTGGTGTGCGCAGGGCGGCTCGCGTAGGCTTCGTGACCTGTGGTGTTCCTACCGGGCATGTGGCCCGGTTTTCTGTGGGGGTGACGGCATGGTTGCCGGTCGTGTGGTGCGGTTCGACGGTTTGCGCGGTTACGGATTCATCGCTCCGGATCTCGGTGGGGAAGACGTGTTCATGCACGTCAACGACCTGCTGATGCCGGAACAGCAGGTGCGTCCGGGACTCGCGGTCGAATTCGAGATCGAGGAAGGGGAGCGCGGCCCCAAGGCGTCGGACGTGCGGCTCGCCGAGGGAGCGGTCCTGCCGATCCCGGTGCGCAGCGGCGGCGCCGGTGTCGCGCGCCAGGTACAAGTGGACGACGATTCGCTGTGTGATGTGCTCACGTCGGAGGAGTTCCTCCACGACGTGACCGAGGTCCTGCTGTCCGCGGCACCCTCGCTGACCGGGGAGCAGATCCTCGCGGTCCGCCGCGGGCTGCTCCAGTTCGGCAAGAACCACGGGTGGACCGAGGGCTGACCCGGAACGGACCGGTGGCCCGGGCGGATTCCTTCCGCCCGGGCCACCGGCCTTTTCGGGAGTCCCCGTCACCCACGAGCGGGGTTCCCGAGGGGGGTGCGGTCCCGTTCAGCCCTGTCCGCCGCTGGCGGAGGAGTGGCTGGCGATGACCGCGCCGTAGAACGGCATGGCCAGGCTGCTGAAGATGTCGGCGGTGCCGGGGCCGCCGGGGTTCTTCCAGTCCCGCAGCAGTTCGGAGACGACGCCGACCGTGCTGTTGAGGGTCGCGCCCGCGTTCTGGAGGCGGAGCAGCGAGGTCTCGCGGGCCAGCTTGTTGGTGGTGCCGGAGGCGTCCGTCACGGCGTGCACGTGGTAGCCACGGCCGAGGGCGGAGAGCGAGGCGAACATCAAGCACACGTCCGTGATGACGCCCGCGATGATCAGGTTGGGGCGGTCCATCGCACGGACGGCCTCGTCGAACCGCGGGTCGTCGAAGGCGTCGACCTCACCGCTGCGGTGGATGATCGGCGCACCCTCGGGCAGTTCGGCGACCAGTTCCGGCAGGAGCGGCCCGTTGGGGCCCTGCGGCGCGGAGGTGGTGGCCACGATCGGGAGGCCGAAGACCTTGGCGGTGCGGGCGAGGGCCTGGGCGTTGCGGCGGACCTCGTTCTGGTCGTGGTCCTGGACACCGAGGATGAGACCCGCCTGGTGGTCGACCAGCAGGATCCCGGTGTTCTCGGGGGTCAGCCGGTCGGTGAGGTAGCTGTTGCTGCTCATGTCTTCCCGTTCCTTGGGGGTCGGGCCGTGGGGACGGCCCCGGCTTGTCGCGCTTTTTGTTGCTTGCGCAAGCACCATAACCCAGAACGGGCGACCCCCATTCCCACCCTTCACCCCCGCACGGAGTGATCTGGGTCACATGGTGGGGGTCAGCCCTCGGAGACCTCGGGCGCCTTCAGCCGGGCCACCAGGGCGTCCAGGGTGCGCAACTCGTCGTCGGTCAGCTTGCCGGCGAAGGTCCGCTCGACCACCTCGGCATTGGTGCGGACCGCGGCGCGCAGCAGCTTGCGCCCCTCCTCGGTCAGGGTGATCATCGCGCCGCGCTGGTCCTCCTCCAGCGGGCTGCGGGCCAGCAGTCCGCGCTGGGCGAGCCGGTCGAACAGTCGACTGAGCGCGCTCTGGGTGAGGACGACCCGCTCCTTGAGGTCCTTGAGCCGGGTCCCGGCCAGCGGAATGTTCACCAGGACGTCGAACTCGCTGATCGACAGGCGGTGCCGGTCCGCGAGCGCCCGCTCGATGGCGGTCAGCACCTCGTGGTTGACCTCCATGTAGGCCCGCCACACCCCGACCTTGAACCCCCGGGACACCACCCGCTCCGACTGCGCCACCACGATCTCCTCCACACCTGCATTTGCTTGCGTATGCACCATTCTCGCAGGTGGTGGCGGGACGGGGCGCGGCACCGGGCCGAGCCCGGTGCCGCGCGCGCTCAGGAGGTCAGCACGGCCGCGCCGCACCGTCCGCTGTAGGGGCCGTGGACCCGCACCCCGCGCAACGGCAGCCGGGCGGACCACTGCGCGTAGACCCAGCGGGCCAGCTCGTCCGGGCCGGCCCGGTGCCGCAGCTCGTCCGCCACCTCGTTGAGGTGGGCGTCGTCCAGGCTCCGTCGGGCCCACCGGGCGAACTCCGCACACGCGGCCCTCGCCGATTCCGTCCCGTCCGGTGGCATCCCGTCCGGGCTCTCGTCGGGCAGGACCGTCTCCAGGGTGACGATCCACAGGTGGCTGTGCGCCACACCCGCACACGGGTGGCCCGGCGGAAGGCCGTGCTCCGTATGCGTCGCGCTGAAGTACACCGTCTCCGTGCCTAGCGCCATCGGGCACTCATCCCTTTCCCTGTCGGGCGACGACTTCTCGTCCGTCCGTGTCGAGTTGACCCGCCCACGCTGCCACGCCCGCCGGCCCGGTACCAGTGGCACGACGGCGACCGGGTGATCCATCGACCGACGGACACCCGTACGGCCTCCCTGCCGGAACCCGCGCACGGCGGCCCGGAGCCGCTCGGTCCGGAAGCCCGGCTCAGCGCCCCCCTCCACCGCGGTGGGCCGTGGCCACACCGCCGTGGGCGCGACGCCGTCGCGCGGGGAGGTCGGATTCCCCGCGCCCACCTCCCTGGACGACGGGTTCGCTGGTCAGATTGCGTATGCGGTCGGTGAATCCCGGTTCCGGAAGCGGAAGTTCGACGTCCTCGTCCACCCACGCCACAGCGGCGGACACGTAATCCAGGACCGCGTCGACCACGGCCGGCACCCGCCAATCGGCGCTCACCCGTAGCGCGTTCAACACCCGTAGCGTGGTGTCGAGGCCGGCGTCGGCGGCGTCGAAGTGTCTGAGGTCGTCCGGCAGTTCGGCCGAGATGCGTCGTACAGGAATCGGCTCCGAAGCCCGTAGCGGGCGCTGCTGCTGGACGTACCACCAACTGGCAGGGGCCTCCTCCCCCAGCGCCAGGTGGTGGAGGTACAGACAGGAGACGGCAGTCGGCTCCCCGGCCCCCGCGGCGTACTGCCACCAGAACCGTGCGGCCTCCTCCCCGCCCTCGCCCTCCGCCAACTGGAGGAGGCAGCCGAGCAGCAGCGCCCCGTCCGGTTCGGGCATCGCCCGGGCGAGGAAGTGGCGCAGCCGACCGAGTGCGGCATGGGTGACGACCGTCTCGCAGAGGGTGGTCAGCCGGAGCGCGGCGGCCCGCCGGGCGTCACCCCGCGCGGCCCGACCCTCCCCCGGTGGGCGCGCCTCGGGCAGGGCGGCCGACCGGGCGGCGATGCGGACCTCCGCCGCGGCGATGTCCGCGGTGGTGCAGGGACCGTCGTCGACGAGTCGGGCACGGGAGAGCCGGTCCAGCAGGTCGTCACGCACCGGAGCGTCCCTCCATGGTGGAGCGGTCGGGCCCGAGGATCTCCCGCAGCCTGCGCCGGGCGTGCCGGTCGCTGGAGCGGACGGCGGCCTGGGAGATGCCGAGTTCGTAGGCGATGCGCTCCACCGGCAGGTCGAGGAGGTAGCGCAGCACGGTCACGTCCTGCTGCCGTTCCGGGAGTTGACGGATGGCCCTCATCAAGGTGAGGGACTCCTCCAGTTGGGCGATCGGATCGACCGTGGCGCGCAGGGCGACGGTCTCGAAGGCGGCCTCGTCGAGGGGTTGGAGGCGCGGGCGGGCCCGCCGGTAGTGGTCGGCGACCTGGTTGCGCAGCACGGCCCAGGCGTACCGGTCGGGGCTGTCGCTGCTCAGGACCTGCACCCACTTGGTCAGCAAGCGTTCGAAGGCGGCGTCGACGGCCTCTTCGGCGTCCGCGTGGTTGCGTAAGAAGGCCCGGGCGTAGCGGAGGTAGGCCGGGCGGTGCATCTGGTGGAACGCCGAGAAGTCGATCGGCGGGGCCGGAGGCATCGACGTGACGCGCTGGGGCGTGGGGGCGCCGTGGTTCTGGATCACCGGCCCTCCCGCGCGGAGCGGGGCGGGGCCGGCGGGGTGCCGGGGCCGCTCCCGGGGGTGCGGGTCGGTCCGGTGGCAGCCCGGGTGACCGGCCCGGGGGCGGTCGCCCCGGTGGACTTCGCGGCACGTGTCGTGGTCATGAATGGTTCGGTTCCCCTCGCCGGTCGCCCGGCGGCCGGCCCCGCTTCGCGCCCGGGGGACCGCCGAGAGTGCGTCGCACTGCGCACGTCACCCTTCAGGACTGATCTGAACGGCATTGTGTGCAAAGGCAATTCGACTTTGCCATGGGGATCTTCCAAGTTTTGCTCATTACTGACCACCGGAGTCCCTTTGCCCAGCAACTTCGATCTTCGCGACCGGGCCCGCAGCACCGCCCCGACCAGCCGATCGGCGGACCGCTCCGACCACGGACGTCCGTTTGCACCGCGTTCGCCACCCCCACCCCGGAAGGATGGTGACTTAGGTCACACTGCACGGGGGTGGCCGGCTACCGGTCCGTGACCGCGAGGACCAACAGGCGGTGGTCCCAGCCCACATCGCGGACGGCCCGGACGCCCAGCCCCGCCCGCTCCGCGAGGGCGGTCAGTTCGGCGAGCGTGCGCACCCCGGTACCGAAGGCGCACCGCAGACGCAGGTGGTGCAGGGCCGTCTCCGGATCGGCGAAGGCCGCCAGGTCGCCCGGGGCGCCCTCGGGGCGCACCTGCTCGACCATCACCACCGTGCCCCCGGTCGGCAGCGCGACGACGGTCTCCCGCAGGGTCTGCACCGCGTCCTCGTCGGGCAGCCAGTCCAGCAACCGCGAGAGCAGGGCCGTGTCACCGCCCGTCGGCACCGGCCCGCTCTGCACCACCAACTCGACCCGGGCCAGGGCGTCCGCGTCCAGCACCCGCTCGCGCAGCACCCGCACCGCCGAGGGCAGGGCGGCGATCCGTACCGACACCTCGGGAACCGCCTTGACCAGGGCGTTCACCAGTGCTCCGACACCGTGGCCGGCTGCCGTGACGGTGCCCGCCGAGGCCCAGTCATGGCCGGTGACCACTCCCGGCGCGAACCAGAGCGCCTGCTCCTCGATCAACTCCCGCGCCGAGCCGCCGAGCCGTTCGTCCTCGCGCATCGCCACCGCCAAGGGCAACCCGGTCGCGGTGCGGTACCGGTTCCCGTCCCCGCCCCGCAGGGCCTCCGGCAGCCCGGCCAGGGAGAGGTCCAGCGCCGCCTGGGCCAGCTCCAGGTGGTACTCGTCCGCCGAGTGGTCGTCCTCGACGAGTTCCTCTCCCACCGCCGTCAGCCGCAACCCCTCCGCGCCGGACTCCAGGAGCCCGAGGTCCATCAGGTACGCCAGCAGGGCCGTGCACGCGTCCGGGGCCCCGCCGCAGCGACGCACCAACTCGGCGGGGTCGCGCACCCCGTGGTGCACCAGCTCGAACAGACCGAGGGTGACCGCCGCACGGATCGCGAACCCCGGTGCCAGATCGGTGAGTTCGTGCAAGCGCTCGTGGACGGCGTCCTCCTCGGGAGCCGCCGCGGACTCCTCGACGACCGTCCCCTGAGCGGCCACCGGCCCCGCGGCCACCGGGCGACGCCAGTAGCCGGTGATGTGGGTCCACTCCCGGGGGACCCCCCGCTCCACGGCCAGGTGACGACGGACGCCCTTCAGGGTGACCGCCTCCCCCGCCGCCCAGACGAACACCGTCCCCGGCCACCACTCCAGGTCCCGCACCGCCCGTTCCTGTACGTTCCGGTGGGCCGGATCGTGGTGCAGGCGGACGGTCGGGAGCACGAACTGTCGGCCTCGGTGGCCCTGCGGATCCCGGCGCACCTGCGGCACAGCGCGCGGTTCGACAGCGACTCGTTGATCGTGGTGGAGACCTTCGACCCCGATGACCACCGGTTGCCCTTCGTCGAGGCCACCCCGGTCAACGTCACCGACGCCCAACGGCGACTGCTGCTGGGGCGGATGCGCAGCTCCGAGGCGCCGGAGAACGACCCGGTGGTCTTCACGGCGCTCTCCGCCGGGCACCGGGACTGCCTGCCGCTGCCCCAGCCGACCAGTCGTGCGGCGCTCGGTGTGGCACTGGCCCTGGACCCGGGACCCGGGCGACCCGAGGACGGCGACCGAGTGGGCGCAGGAGCTATACACCAGCTCCACGAGCCTGCGGCGGGCCTTCCGCGCGGAGACCGGGCTGGCCTTCTCGGAGTGGCGCACGCGACTGCGGCTGAACCACTCGTTGCCGCTGCTGGCACAGGGCCAGTTGGTGAGCACGGTGGCGGCCCGGGTGGGGTTCGTCAGCACCAACGGCTACATCCTGGCCTTCCGCCGGCACTTCGGGCGGACCCCGGGCGCGTACGTGCGGGAGTCGGCGGCCGACGCACCGGCCGCGTAGTCCGGGCGGACGCCGCACCGGAAATCCCCACGATCGGAGCACGGGCGGCCGGGACTCCGCACCGACGGCTACCGGGCTCGCCCCCGGCACCGTTCCCGATGCGGAAGCCTTCGGAGAGCCCGGCGGTGTGCCTCAGTCAGGCAGGAGTTCGGCCGGGCGGCGGGGCAGGATCTCGATCTGCTCGTTGGTCACGTCGATGCTCTGACGCAGGAGGGCAGGGTCAGGCAAGGGGCGTGGAACGGGCAGGTCGTCGTGCGCGGTGCAGCGGAGGGGCGGGGTCCGTCCGACGGTCTGCCCCCGGGCCCGGGCCTCGATGCCGACGACCCGGGCGGGGGAGGGAGTCGAGTCCCAGGCGGTCCGGGCCGGCCCACCGCCCACCCGCTGCCGATCGTGGGCGCGGGTGAGGCGTCGGTCCGGATGCGCAGGGCGCGGCGACCGCGGGATCGTCCGCGCTGATGGCGCCCGGGCCCGGGAGGCGGGTCGGACCCGTACCGTCCCGGGCCGCAGGGAGCGGGCGGTGCCTACTTGGTGAGCACGGTCTCCAGCTCGGCGAGGATCTTGGTGGCGCCGGTGTAGCCGATCGCCTGGATCCACAGCTCGTCCTTGACGGCGTGGGTGTTGCCCTTCTTCACGGCGTCCATGTTCTTCCACAGCGGGCTGGCGAGCACCTGGGTGGCCTTGGCCTTCTTCGGGTCGCCGATGGTGGAGTGGAAGATGACGTCCGTGTCGGCCATGTCGATCTTCTCGGGGCTCACATTCAGCATGAAGCCCTCCTCCGCCTTGTCCGTCACGGCCGGACGGCCGAGGCCGACGTCCTTGAAGATCGTGCCGAGGTAGTTCTCCTTGCCGTAGATGCGGATGTCCGCACCTTCGACGAAGCGGACCATGTTGACCTCGATGGCGGCGGCCTTGTCCTTGCCGCCCAGCGCCTCGGTGACCTCCGCGGTGCGCGCCTGGTAGGCGGCGATCGCCTGCTGCCCCTCGGTCTTCTTGCCCACCGCGTCGGCGTGGACCAGGAAGTTCTCCTTCCAGGGCAGGCCGGTGGTCTCGGTCATGACGGTGGGCGCGATGGCCTTCAGCTCGTCGTACCGGTCGCCGTGGCGGAGCTTGCTGGTGAGGATCAGGTCGGGCTTGAGGGCCGCGACCGCCTCCAGGTTCGGCGTGGTCATCTCCCCCACCAGCTTGGTGTCCTTGACCTGCTCCGCCGGGACGTGCCCGGGGAATCCGGACACCGAGTCGGTGCGGGTGGCGCCGACCGGCTTGACGCCGAGGGTGATGAGCGAGTCCAGCTCGGCGGTGTCGAGGGCGACGATCCGCTGCGGCTGCGCCTTGACCTCGACGTCACCCATGACCGTCTTGATCGTGCGCATGTCGGTGCCGGCCGTGGACTTCCCCTCGCTCTTCTTGGCCTCGCCGTCGGCGTCCGAGTCGGACGAGCCGCAGGCCGTCAGGGCGAGGGAACCCGCGAGGGCGGAGGCGAGGGCGATGGCCGCGCGGCGGCGGACTGCGGTCTTGGCGGTCATGGTCTCTGCTTTCCGGTGCAGGGCACGGCGGCACATCCACCCGGCTAGATTTGGTTAGGCTTGGCTAAGTTTAGATCCTCCTTTACTCCACCTTGACCGGACCCCCCGCGCGCGGCACCGCCGGACCCGGGAGGGAGATCCAGCCACCGCCCAACCCGCCCCGCCGGCCAGGGCGTTCGAATCCGCCGGGCCTCGCCGGACCCGCCTGACCATTTTCGGCCGCCCCCCTCGAAGAGCCGGCGGTGGACGTCAGCCGGCCGGGGCCGGCCGGGCGTCGGCCAGCGCCAGGGTGGCCCGGACGACCTGGTCCAGGAGTCGACGGGTCTGCGGACTCGGCTCCGGTTCACCGCGCAACAGATGGCCCATGCAGACCCCGTCCAGGCCGGCGACCAGGAAGTCCGCCAGCTCCTCCGCCGGCACCGCGTAGGCGCGGCCGGTGCGGCTACCGGTCTCGGTCAGCGCGTCCGTCGCGATCCGAACCATGTACCGGTAGTGCCGCTCCACCACGTCCCGCAGCTCGGGGGTGCGCAACGAGAAGGCGACCAGCTCGAACCAGACCAGGTTGAGCTCGGGGCGGTCCCCCATGTCCACCCAGAACGCGTCGGCGGTGGCCCGCAACGCCTCCTCCAGGCCGTTCGCCGCGGCCACCCCCCGCTGCGCCCCGGCGATCAGTTCCGCGGAGAGCGACTCCAGCACCGCCCGGTACAGGTCCGCCTTGGTGCCGAAGGTGTAGTGCACGGTCGCCTGGGCGACCCCGAGTTCCGCTGCGATCGCCCGGGTGGAGCCGGCGGCGACCCCTTCGCGGGCCATGAGTTCGATGGCCGCGGCAATGAGCTGGGGTCGACGCTCGGCGGCGGTTACATGAGCCATACAAGCCACTATAGCGACATAGTCAGACGCCTCCGTCAGTTGACTTTGTCACCCGACCATGTCGCGCGTAGGGTGGCGAGGAGCGGCCCGGGCAGCATCCGTCCGGCCGCCACGGGCGTCGTGCGCCACCCTGGGCGTCCGCGCAGCGAAGACCACCGAGGGGACACCGGCCGATGAACCCGACAGCACTCCACCGCACCACGGGCACCGCCCCCGTTCCCGAGCGGCCCCGGATCCCCGTCTTCGGGCACGCCCTGCGCATCCCGACCGACGCCTTCACCCGGTGGTCGATGCGCGAGGCACGGGAACTCGGCCCGATCTTCAACGTCCGGGCGTTCGGGGAGGACACCCTGATGGTCTCGGGCGGTGACCTGGTCGCCGAGGTCTGCGACGAGAGCCGGTTCCGCAAGACCCCCGCCCCGCTGGAGCCGGTGCGGGAGTTCGGCGGCGACGGCCTCTTCACCGCCTACGGCGACGAGCCCAACTGGCGCAAGGCGCACAACATCCTGCTGCCCGCCTTCGCCTTCGACGCGCTACGGTCCTACCACCCCGCCATGGTGCGGGTGGCCCGACGGCTGCTCGCCAAGTGGGACGCGCACGCGGGACGCCCCGTCGACGTCGCCGAGGACATGACCCGGCTCACCCTCGACACCATCGGGCTCTGCGGCTTCACCCACGACTTCGGCTGCTTCGAGCGCACCGAGCCGCACCCGTTCATCACCGCGATGGTCCGGGCGCTGGACCACGCGCAGAAGAAGACCGCGTTCATCCCCGGACTCGACCTGCTGTACGCGGCGGCCGAGAAGCGCCAGCAGGCCAACGTCCTGACCATGAACCGACTCGCGGACGACATCGTGCGCCGCCGCCGGGCCGAGGGCGCCACCGGGGACGGCCCCGACGACCTGCTGTCGCTGATGCTGCACTCCGTCGACAAGGACACCGGCGAGTCGCTGGACGACACCAACATCCGGTACCAGCTGATCACCTTCCTGATCGCCGGCCACGAAACCACCAGCGGCGCCCTCTCCTTCGCGCTCTACTACCTGCTCAAGAACCCGGCCGTGCTCGCCGCCGCCCAGGCCGAGACGGACGCCCTCTGGGGCGACGCCGCCGACCCGGACCCGTCCTACGCGGACGTGGGACGACTGCGGTACGTGCGCCAGGTGCTCAACGAGAGCCTGCGCCTGTGGCCGACCGCCCCCGCCTTCGCCGTGGAGGCCTTGGCGGACACCGTCATCGGCGGCCGGTACCCGGTCCGCAAGGGCCAGGTCGTCACCGTGGTGACACCCATGCTGCACCGCGATCCCGGCTGGGGCGACAACCCCGAACTCTTCGATCCGACCCGGTTCGACCCCGAGGCCCTGGACGCCCGCCCCGGACACCTCTACAAGCCCTTCGGCAACGGCGAACGCTCCTGCATCGGACGCCAGTTCGCCCTGCACGAGGCGACCCTGGTGCTGGGGCTGCTCGTGCACCGCTACCGCCTGCTGGACCGGAGCGACTACCGGCTGAAGATCAAGGAGACCCTGACCATCAAGCCGGACGGCTTCACCCTCGTCCCGGTACGGCGCACCAGCGCCGAACGCGCCGCCCTCGCGCCGACGCCCGAACGGGCCGCGACCGGAGCCCCGGCGCACCGGGACCCCGTCCCGAGCGGGCTGCGCGCCCCCGGCACCACCCTCACCGTGCTGTACGGGTCCAACCTCGGCACCTCGCGCGCGATCGCCGCCGAACTCGCCGACGCGGGCGCCCGCCACGGCTTCGCCACCGTCCTCGCCCCGCTGGACGACGCGGTGGACTCCCTGGACCCGGCCCACCCGGTCCTGGTCGTCGCCTCGTCCTACAACGGCCGCCCCACCGACGACGCCGGCCGGTTCCTCGCCTGGCTGGAGGAGGGCGGCGCCCCGGCCGGACTGCGGTACGCGGTGCTCGGCATCGGCGACCGCAACTGGTCCGCCACCTACCAGCGCATCCCCACCCTGATCCACGACGGCCTCGCCGCCGGTGGCTCCCCACTGCTGGAACGGGTCGCCGTCGACGTCTCCGGCGACGTCCGGGCGTCGATCGACGCGTGGAGCGCCCGGGCCTGGACGGTGCTCCTGGAGCGGTACGGGGTGCCGGTCGAGGAGGCGCCCGGGGGCGCGGCCCCCGGCGCCCGGTACACCGTGGCGGACGGCGACCCGGCCGCGGTCGAACCGCCGGCCACCGACGGCCTGCTCCCGTTCGTCGTCACCGAGAACGCCGAACTCGTCGACACCGCGCACGAACTGGGCCGCTCCAAGCGGTTCCTCCGGCTGGGCCCGCCCGGCGGCACCGAGTACCGCACCGGCGACCACCTGCTCGTCCGACCGGCCAACCCCACCGCCCTCGTCGACCGCGCCGTCACGCTCCTCGACCTCGACCCGGGCCGGGTGGTGGTGCTGCGCGCCACTAGCGGGGGCCGGCCCGCGCTGCCGGTGGACCGTCCGATGACGGTGCGCACCCTGCTCACCCACTTCGTGGAACTCGGCCGGACCGCCACCGCACGCCAGATCGGCGCACTGGCCGGCCACACCCCCTGTCCCCCGGAACGGGCCGCCCTGGAAGCCCTCGCCACCGCACCCGGCGGCGACTCGGTGGTGGACCTGTTGGCCCGGCACGCCTCCTGCCGGCCCCCGCTCGCCGAACTCCTCGACGTCCTGACGCCGATGAACCCGCGCTACTACTCGGTGTCCTCCTCCCCCGCCGCGGCCCCCCGCACGGTCGACCTCATGGTGGCCGCGCACCCGGTACCGCACCGCGACGGCACCGGCACCTTCCTCGGTACCGGCGCGGCGTTCCTGGCCGCACGGGAAGCCGGGGACACCGTGTACGCCCGGCTCGCCCCGTGCCGGGAGGCGTTCCGCCTCCCGACGGACCCCGCGGTGCCGGTGGTGCTGGTCTCCGCGGGCACCGGGCTGGCCCCCTTCCGGGCCGCCGTCGCCGACCGGGTCGCCACGGCCGGGACCGCCCGGGCCGCGATGCTGTGCTACTTCGGCTGCGACCACCCGGACGTCGACTACCTGCACCGGGCGGAGTTGGAGGCGGCCGAGGCCGCCGGCGCGGTCGGGCTGCGCCCCGTCTTCTCCCGCGCCCCGCGCGGGGGCGCACGGTTCGTCCAGGACCGCCTGCTCGCCGAAGGCGCCGAAGTGTGGGGGCTGCTGGCGGCCGGGGCGCACGTCCGGGTCTGCGGCGACGGCCGTGCCATGGCCCCGGCGGTGCGGGAAGCCCTGCGCACCCTGCACCGCCGGCACGCCGGTTCCACGGCCGAGGGGGCCGAGGCGTGGCTGTCCGCGCTGATGGCCGAGGAGCGTTACGTGGAGGACGTCTGGGCGGGCTGAGCCCCGGCGGGCCGGTCCCGTGCCGGTGGGCACGGGACCGGCGGCGTCAGCGCTTCAGGGTGCGGAGGTAGTCGGCGAACTTCTCCAGGCCGTCCACGTTCCGCGGGCCGCTGATGCCCTCGTTGTAGTTCAGGACGAAGAACCGGTCGTTCTTCACCGCGGGCAGCTTGCTGGTGCGGGGCGACTCCTTCAGGAAGTCGATCTTCTTCTGGGCCGGCTGGTCGCCGTAGTCGAGGATGATGACGACCTCGGGTGCCGCCTCGGCGACCGACTCCCAACTGACCTGGGTCCAGCGGGCGTCCAGCCGGTCGAAGACGTTCCGGCCGCCGGCGGTCTCGATGATGTCGTTGGGCGGCACCTGGTTGCCGGCGGTGAACGGCTGGTCGGTGCCCGAGTCGTAGAGGAAGACCCGCGGACGCTCCCCCGCCGGCACCCGGCGGGCCACCGCGGCGACCCGCTCCTTGAGCCCGTCGACGACCTTCTCGGCCCGTTCCTCCACCCGGAAGATCGCGCCGAGCCGTTCGAGGTCGGTGTAGAGCGCCTCGAAGGGGGCGGTCCGCTGCGGGAAACGGGGGTAGTTGTAGCAGCTCTCGGTGTGCATGAAGCTCTGGACGCCGAGCTTGTCGAGGATGTCGGGGGTGATGCCCCGCTGGTCGCTGAAGCCGGAGTTCCAGCCGGCGACCACCAGGTCGGCCCGGTGGGAGACGATCAGCTCCTTGTTGAGCAGGTCGTCGCTGAGCATCGTGACCTTGGCGTACTCCGACGCCCAGGGCGACTGGCTCACGGGCGGGTTCGCCGGCGGCAGGACGTAGCCGAGGACGTGGTCGGTCAGGCCGAGGCTGAAGAGCTTGTCCGCACTGCCTCCCTCGTAGGCGACGGCGCGTCGGGGGACGGTGTACGACACCGGCTCGCCGCAGCGCTTGACGGTGACTTCGGCGCTCGCCGCGTCGTCGGTGTCGACCTCGGCGCCGCAGGCGCTCAGCAGGGCGACGGCCGTCAGCGCGGCCCCGAGGGCGAGGAACCGGCGGGGGGCGGAAGGGGCGGAGGCCGTGGGCATGGGTGCGTTCTCTCTGTTCATGGGTCGGGGGTGAGCGAGTACAGGAGTTGGGGGCCACCGGTCAGCGGGTGGCGGACGACGCTGGCCCGTACGCCGAACACCTCGTGGACGAGGTCGGCGGTGAGGACCTCCTCGGGGGTGCCCGAGGCGACCAGCCGGCCGTGGGCGAGCACCCCGAGCCGGTCGCAGGCCGCCGCGGCGAGGTTGAGGTCGTGGAGGACGACCAGCACGGTGATCCCCGCGGTGCGCAGCCGGGACAGCAGCGCGATCTGGTGCCGGACGTCGAGGTGGTTGGTGGGTTCGTCCAGGACCAGGACCGCGGGTTCCTGGACCAGGGCGCGGGCCATCAGCACGCGTTGGCGTTCGCCCCCGGACAGGCTCAGCACCCCGCGGTGGGCGAGGTGGGCGACGTCCAGCCGGTCCATGGCCGCCTGGACCAGGGCCCGTTCGCGGGCGTCCGGAGCCCGGTTGCCCGGGAGGTGCGGCGCGCGGCCCAGGGCGACCACCTCCGCCACGGTGAAGTCAAGGTCGACGGTGCCGTCCTGGGTGAGGGCGGCCAGGGCCCGGGCGCTGCGGCGCAGGCTCAGGGTGGCCAGGTCGGTCCCGTCGATGCGCACCACGCCGCTGGTCGGCTTCAGCGCCCGGTACACGCAGCGCAGCGCGGTGGACTTGCCGCTGCCGTTGGGGCCGACGAGACCGACCACCTGGCCCGTGCCGACGTGCAGGGACAGGGCGTCGACCAGTCGGGAGCCGTCCACGGCGACCGTGAGGTCCTCCAGGGTCAGTTCCATCTCAGCGGCCTCCGAAGACGTAGCTCCTGCGCTGCATCAGCGCGATGAAGACGGGGACGCCGACCAGGGCGGTGATGGCCCCGAGCGGGAGTTCGCGCGGGGCCACCGCGGTGCGGGCGACGAGGTCGGTCCAGACCATGAAGACGGCCCCGGCCAACGGGGCGACGGCGAGCACCCGGGCGTGGCCCGCTCCCACCACCAGGCGCACCAGGTGGGGCATGACGAGTCCGACGAAGCTGATGGCGCCGCTGGCGGCCACCATCACCCCGGTGACCAGGGACGCGAGCACGAGGAGCAGCCGTCTGTGGTGGTCGGGGCCCACGCCCAGGCTGGCCGCGGTCTCGTCGCCGAGCGCCATGACGTCCATCGTCCGGCTCCACCGGTGCAGCAGGGCGGTGCCGAGCAGCACGGCGCCCGCGACCACCGGGAGCGATTCCCAGTTCGCCGCGCCGAAGCTGCCCATGCTCCAGTACAGGATGGTGCTGGTGGCCTCGCTGTTGGGCGCCAGGTAGACGATCACGCTCATCACGGCCTGGCAGCCGAAGGACACGGTGACGCCGATGAGCACCAGTCGGAGCGGGGAGAGCGAACCGGAGCGCGTGGAGACCAGGTACACCAGCGCGGACGCGATCAGGGCGCCCGCGAAGGCGCCCACGGACATCGCGTGGACGCCGAGCACCGCCAGCGAGCCGGTGACCGTGACGGCGACGGCTCCCACCGAGGCCCCCGAGGAGATGCCGAGGACGAACGGGTCGGCCAGGGCGTTGCGCACCATCGCCTGGACGGCGACGCCGATCGCGCTGAGTCCGGCCCCCACCAGCGCGGCGAGCAGGACCCGTGGGGTGCGGATCTCCCAGACGATGTGGTAGGCCGTGAGGTCCCCGGCGGGCAGGGTGCCGCCGGTGAGCGCCGCCCACAGGAAGCGGGCGGTGTCGCCGGGGGCGACGGCGGCCGGCCCGAGGCCGATGGCCAACAGCATCGAGACCAGGAGCAGGGCCGTGAGCACCGCACACACGGCCAGGACCGCTCCGCGTCGGTGGAGGGGTGCCTCCCGGGCGGGCGGTGCGGGCTTCGGGGGGCCGGTTCCGGGGCGGGTGGCGGCGGTGGAGGTGGAGGTCATGGCCGGGCCCGCCGGGTGCTGGCGGGCGCCGTCGACGAGGCGGCACGAGGGTGCATGCGAGGGGTTCCTGACGGTGCGGCGGAGTGGTGGGGCGGGCGCGCACGGCCCGCGGGCCGGGGAGCGGGGGCCGTCCGGTGCGCACCGGCCCCGCGGTTCTCCGGGGTCGCGCCCGGGGAGGGGCCCGGCCCGCCGGAGCGGCGGCCGGGGCACCCCCACCGAACGTTATTGACAATGATTTCCATTCTTATATCACGGAGCGGCCCCGGCGCGGGAGGCCCCCTCGCCCACCCGGCCGTCGAACCCGGAGCCACCGGGTCCCACCGGTCTTCGGTTCCACCGCATCCGGGACCAGGGGAGGACGAGTTCCCGGGGCCCTGCGACCTCGCGCGGGGCGAGGTCCGCCACCGGGACCGCCTCCTCGTGCCGGGCGAACACCGAGTCGACGTACCGGTGACCGGTGTCGGCGGCGACGAAGACCACCGTCCGGTCCGGTGCGCGGTCCCGCTCCCAACGGGCGGCGAGGTAGGCCGCTCCCGTGGAGAGTCCGGCGAAGACGGCGCGGGAGCGCAGCAGGTCGACGCTGCCCGCGAGCGCCGCCTCGAAGGCGAGCCAGTGGATGGTGTCGTAGAGGCCGTGGTCGACGTTGGCGAAGGGGATGGAGCTGCCGATCCCGGCGATGATGATCTCCGGATCGCGGACGTGGGCACTGCCGAAGGTGACGCTGCCGAAGGGTTGGACGCCCACGAGGCGCAGGTCCGGGGCGCGTTCCCGCAGTGCGCGGGCGAGCCCGCCGGTGGAGGCGCCCGAGCCGATCCCGCCGACCAGGGTCAGCCGCTCGGTGCCGAGCTCCCGACGGATCCGGTCCGCGACGGTGCGGTAGCCGAGGTAGTGGACCTCGTCGTGGTACTGCCGCATCCAGTGGTACTCGGGGTGCTCGGCCAGCAGTGCGCGGACCCGGGCCACCCGGCGGTTCTGGTCGAGCTTCAGGTCGTCGCTCGGCTCCATCTGCTCCAGGTGGGCGCCGAGGACGGCGAGTTGGGTGCGCAGGGCGTGGTCCACGGTGCTCGACCCGATGATGTGGCAGCGCATGCCGTAGCGGTGGCAGGCCAGGGCCAGCGCATGGGCGTAGATGCCGCTGGAGCTGTCCAGCAGGGTGTCCCCGGGGCGCACCACCCCGGTGTCCAGCAGATGCCGTACCGCCGCCAGGGCGGAGACGACCTTCATCGATTCAAAGCGCAGGCAGACGAAGCCGTCGTCCAGCCGTATCAGGTCCGGTCGGGCCATCGCCTCTGCCGGGTGTCGGTCCATGCGGGAACTCCTCGCCCGTGGGGAACGTCGTGAAGGTTCGGGTGACGGGGATGCCGTCGTGGTGCAGGGCGCGCGCGCAGTCACGCAGTCGGGCGTCGAGCCCGGGGGCGGTCGGGTCGAAGAGGAGACCCGCCACGCTGCCGCTGTGCGCGATCTGCACGCCGGTGGCCCCGGTCCGCTCCGCGATCCGTACCAGCCGGTCGAACTCCACCCGTGGGAGGACCCGTTGGGACAGGCGGGCACTCTCGGTCGCGATGTGCCCGAGGAGTTCGACGTCCGCGTCGCCCACCGCCCGGCGCAGCAGCCGGCGCAGCCGCTCGTAGCCGGCGAGGTCGTCCGGGCCGGAAGGCCGGGAGGGCAGCGACAGGGTGTCCACCGGGCGCCCTTCGTCGAGTGCGCAGCCCACCACCACGGCGGGCGGCAGCGCCTCGCCGAAGGTTTCGAGGACCCGGCCCTCCCGTTGGGCGAACAGCCTCGGGCGGTCGTCGAGCATCAGCGGATCGGTCGCCTTCTCGGCCGCCACCGCGAGGCGGGCGACGGCCTCCGGCGCGAGCCGGCGTCCGTACGCGTCGGCGACCGCGCGCACCGCGGCGACCACGTCGCTGCTGGACGATCCCATCCCGAGGCCCAGCGGGACCGTTCCCCCGAGCCGCAACACGCCGCCGGGGGGCGGGGCGTGGGGCCCGGCCCGGTGGCATTCCGCCAGGGCGAGGGTCGCCGCCCGTAGGGCCTTGGTGCGGTCGGCCGGCGTCACCGTGAGGGGGCCGGGCGTCCCGTGCGGGTCGGGGGTGAACTCGGCGCGGGTGCCCGGTCCCGTCATCGGCAGGGTGACCAGGCCGGCGCAGGCGCGCCCCCGTTCGTCGAGGAACACGCCCTGGAGGATCTCCCCGTGGTGGCAGGAGGCGCGGCCCCGGCCGACGGCGGCACGGCCGGGGGGACGGGCCCGGGGGACGGACCGTCGGGTCATGAGGTGCGGTCCGCTCGGTAGCGGTAGAGCGTGGTCGGTCCGGCGCTGAACTGGGAGAAGGGAAACGGTTCTGCGGACAGGGCGCTCACCCCGGCCCCCAGGAAGGCCCGTGCCACCGCGCTGCCCGACTGGGCGTAGACGGTGAGCGGGATGCCACGGGCCCGGCACCGGGCCAGCAGGGTGTCGAAGGTGCCGTTGCCGAGGGTCATGCCGGTGGCGACCACGGCCTCCGCGACGTCGAGGACCTCCTCCATGTCGTCGGTCACCGCGTCGCCCCACTGGGTGGTCCGCAGGTTGAAGTCGCACGGCAGGGGAACGCCCCCGCGCTCCCGGATCGCCGCCACCAACGGGTTGACCACGCCGATCAGTCCGACCCTGGCGCCCCGCGGGACGTCCAGCAGGCCGGCCACGGCCGCGTCCCGCGCCCGGGCCCGGACCTCCGGGGTGCCGGCGGGCAGGGTCACCGGTTCGGCGCCGGGGTCCCCCTCGTACGGCCGGGCGTCCGCGAGCACCGCGTCCAGCGCGGCGATCCGCAGCGGGCGCGGAGCCTCCCGCAGGAGCACGTCCAGGGGGGCGCCCGAGGCGTCCTTGCAGACGGCCGCGTCGATCTCGCCGGGCTCGAAGGCACAGGCGCCGAACGCCCCGCGCAGTCTGACCAGGACGTACTGGTTGAGGTAGGTGGTGTCCCCACCGGCGAGCCGGGTGCCGTGGTGGAGCCAGAACACGCTGGTGGCCACGGACCCGGCGGGATCGACGCCGTGGGCGCCGTCGAGCACGGAGGCCATCAGCCCGTCGACGGCGGCGGGGTGCGGAGCGGTCATGCCCGACCTCCTCGGGTCAGTCGGAACAGGAGGGTCACGACGCCGTCGCCCCAGTCGTGGTGGTGGGCGATCTCCGGCACGAGCCGCCGGTCCCACGCGTGTCGGACGATGGCCGGCAGGTCGGCGGTGTTGGAGACGACGACGAACGCCTCCCCCCGCTCGGCCAGGAGGTCCCGTTCGTCGAGTTGGGCGAAGAACCGCTCCAACAGGGGCGCCCCCACGCAGACGTTGCGGATGACGTCGGGATCGGTGCTGACCAGTTCTCGGACCGCGGGCGGGTTGAAGGTGACGACGTCCAGGCGGACGCCGTCGGGGAGGGCGTCGAACACGTCGCTGACGAGGGGGTGGAGGGGAGGTGCGGCGTCCTGACCCACGATCCTGCGGTAGTGGTCGGCGGTGGCGGCGACGCTGCCGGGGTGGACGTCCAGTGCGTAGACCTCGCGGGCGCCGCGCACTCCGGCGGCGACGGCCTCGACCCCCAAGCCGACGCCCATGGCCGCGTAGACCCGCCCGCGGACCTCGATCCGGCCGTCCAGCACCCGCTCGTGGATCAGGCGGCTGGTCCAGCCGGGGAGGAAGACCCCGGGCGGCGCCTCGAAGGACCAGCCGTTCCAGGCGTGGTGGCGGGTGGTGTGCAGATCGGCCTTCGGTTGGTTGAGCGCGATGACCCGGGCGGCGGGCAGGGGCGGCGGTAGTTGGGCGAGCAGGGCGGAACCGGTCGCTGTGGTGTCCACGGAACTCCTCCTGGTGGAAGGGCGATGGGTGTGCGCGGGGCGGATCAGCCAGTACTCTAACGATAATCATTTTCATCATGCTACCCCCGGGGCCCTCCTCGCCCCTCGCCGGGCCGGGGTCCGAGGGGGAAGCCCGAGACGAAGGAGGCCCCTGCCGTGCAGACCTCACCCCCCGCGACCCCCGCCCGCGAGGCCGGTCCGCCGTCCGGCCGTTCCCTACTCCGCGACCCGGCCTTCCTGCGGCTGTGGTCGGGCACCACCGCATCGGGCCTCGCCACCTGGGCCCTGCCCTTCGTCCTCGGCCTCGCCGTGCTCGACCGCGTCCTGACCCCCACCGGTCTGGGCCTGGTGCTCGCCGCCCGCACCGCCGGGTTCCTGCTCGCCGTCCCCGTGGGCGGGGTACTGGCCGACCGCCACTCCCGCCGGGGCGTCGTGCTGTGGTCGGGGCTCCTCGCCGCCGGCGCCGCACCGTTGCTCGCCTTCGGCGCCGGGCACTCGCTCCCGCTGATGGTGGTCGCCGCCGCCGTCACCGGGGCCGGCCAGGGGGCCTGCCGACCGGCGTTCCAGGCGCTGACGGCGGAGGTCGTCGAACCCGACCGCCGCAAGCAGGCCAACGCCGCCATGACCCTGTCGATCCGCACCAGCACCCTCACCGGCCCCGCCCTGACCGCCCTGCTCGCCCTGGTCCTCGACACCGGCACCCTGCTGCTGGGCACCGGACTGCTCTGGCTCGTCGCCGCACTGGCACCGGGCGCCGGCCGGCCCGGCCCGGCCCCCGCCGTCCACCGGACGTCACTGCTCGCGGAGTTCGCCGAGGGCGTGCGGGAAGCCCGGCGCCACCCCTGGTTCGTCGCCGGCCTCGCCGCCCTGACCACCGTGATCGCCACCGGCTACTCCGCCACCGGCGTCGCCCTCCCCCTGGTCAGCCGCGACCGGTACGACACCGAGGTGGTCCTCGCCGCCGCCACCACCGCCTACACGGCCGGCGCGCTGGCCGCCGCGCTGCTCATCGCCCGGTGGCACCCCGCCGCCGAGGGCTGGACCGCCCTCGCCGGACTGGCCGCCTACGGCCTGGCCCCGCTGAGCCTGCTGCTGCCGGTGCACCCCGTGGTCGTGATCGCCGCCTACGCCGCCGCCGGCATCGGCATCGAACTCTTCAACGTCCCCTGGTTCACCGCCACCCAGCGCGAGATGGCCCCCGACAAGCTGGCCCGCGTCTCCTCCCTCGACTTCATGCTGTCCTACGGGCTGGCCCCGGTCGGACTGGCGCTCATCGCACCGGCCATCGACGCCTTCGGGGCCCGCCCCGTGCTCGCCGGCTGCGCGCTGGCCTGCTTCGTCGCACCCGCGCTGGCCGCCCTCGTGCCGAGCGCGCGTCGCTTCTCCCGGGACGACGCTCCGCATGGCAACCTCGCCGGATGAGTGCGCACCACACCACCTCGACCACGACCCCCTCGACCCGCGGCCCCGCCCCGGCCGCACCGGGCCGCCACCCCACCGCGGGCATCACCCCGGCCCGGCTCGCCGCCGACGACACCGAGCGGGCCCGGGAACTCCTCGCCCGGCAGGGCGCGGTGGTCCTCAGCGGCTACGGCACCACCCCGGACGCCCTGGTGGAGGCGGCCGCCCGCACCCTCGGCAGCCGACTGAGCGAACTCTTCCCCCAACGGCTGCGGGCCTCGCGGGACGGCGGCCCCGTGCATCTGCACGCGGACGGCTTCGACGTCGTCGTCGACGTCGCCGGCGTCCCCGTTAGGCGCCGCCACCCCGACGAGGACCACGTCCTCCTCCAGTGCGTCGAACCCGCGCGCACCGGCGGCGAGACCTTCCTCGTCGACGCCTACCGCTTCGTCGACGCCTGCGAGAGCGAGGACCCGGACCTGTGGGACTTCCTCACCGGCTGCGACGTCGACCTTTACGGGGCCTGGGCCGGGCTGCGCGGACTGCCCGCCACCCCCCGGGTCGCCCGCCACGTGGAGTACACCCGCACCGGACGGCGGGTGGTGCGCCGCGGGGACGGCGCGGTCCCGCTGCACCGCGACCCCGACGCCGACCGGATCAGCGCCCTGCTCACCCGGTTCACGGAGACCGTGCACGCGCTCGAAGCGGACCTGCCCCGCATCCGGCTCGACGCCGGTGACGTCCTCGTCCTGGACAACTACCGCTGCTGGCACGGCCGGGACGCGCACACCGGGGCCCGTCAGGTCCGCATCCTCACCCTGCGCACCACCGACGCCCGGTGAGCCCGCCCGGCGCGGCCCGCGGCGGTGCGGCGGGCCGCGCCGCGGCACACCGCGGAAAATCGGTTGGCCGGTCCGCGGGGACGTTGTTACCGTCCTCGAACGCCCGTACCAGGGCGCCCCGCGGCCCCGGGCCGCGGCCCTCCTCCCCCGGGCCCCCGGCCCCGGAAAGCGGTGATGTATGCCCCGGCCCCTGCCGAGCGCGCCTCGTGGAGACGTGAGCGCAACCGGCTGCTGACCCCGCCGCCACCGCCGTGCGCCGCCGCCGACCCGATCGGCCCCGGTGCCCGACGACTTCCGTGCGCGGGTCCTCCCTGCCGCATGCCACCACCCCGCCCGCCCCGTCCGGACCGGGCCCGCCGTCGCGCCCCCGCGCCGCCGGTGGTGTTCCCGGGCGTGAGCGCGGAGCCGCGGGTCCCCGTTTCCCGACGCCGCTCGGTGCCTCCTGCTGCCCATCGCCTTCCTTCCAGCCAGGAGACCCAGGGTGTCCACCCTTCACCAGGGCCACGGCCCGTCCGACCGACCGTCCCCGCAGCCCGGTCCCGTGCTGCGCACCCGGACCTTCACCTGCGTCCGCTGCGGGCTCACCGTCGGCACGCTCGACCCCGCGGGCGCCGTCCGCAACCACTGCCCGAGTTGCCTGCACTCCCAGCACCTCGTCGACCACGTGGCCGGCGGCCGGTCCGACTGCCGCTCGCGGATGAGCCCCCTCTCCATCGCGGTGCTGCGCACCGGCGACTGGCGGGTCGTCCACCGCTGCACCCGCTGCGACGAGCTGACCTCCAGCCCCGTCAGCCCCGACGACAACCAGCTCATCCTCATGCGGATGGCCGTCCGTCCGCTGGCCCAACCCCCCTTCCCCCTCGACGTCTTCGCCCAGTGGTGACGAACGCGACCGAGCGACCGGAAGGAGAACGGACCGTGCCCCGACGCACCAGACGCACCGCTGACGCCCGCCCCGGAGAAGGAGGGCGCCGCGGCACCCCACGGCCCCAGCGGCCCAAGGACGTGTTGCACGGCCCGGGCGGTGAGCGTGGGGAGTCGTTCCGCTGCGCGGGCTGCCGGTTGGACGTGTCCCTGCACGCCCCCGGCACCGCGCACCGCAACCACTGTCCGCACTGCCTGTTGAGCCTGCACGTGGACGGCCGGGTACCCGGCGACCGGGCCGCCCGGTGCCGGGGACGGATGCCGGCGCTCAGCGTGACGGTGCGGGAGGACGGCGAGTGGCTGATCATCCACCAGTGCCGGTCCTGCGGGGAACTGAGCGCCAACCGGATCGCCGGGGACGACCACCCCGTCTCGCTGGTCCGGCTCGCCATCCGCCCGCTCGGGGACCTCGCCACCCCGGTGCGCGCCTTCGCGCTGTACTGATCCGCGCCGTACCGACCCGGACGGCCCTTCGGGGCCGTCCGGGGCACCGGTCCGCGTCCGCCACCGTCGCCCGGGTCTCACCCCCGGGCCGGCGACCGCACCCCCGCACAGAGGGCGCGGTCGCCCTTCGCCGGACGCGGACCGGCTTGTGACGCCCGAGATCGATGGTGGCGGACCGTCCGAGGACACGCCACGGTTCCTGCCGGCTTTTGCTCTGTACTGATCAGCTTTTTAGGTCGCGTTGAGCGATCCCGTCCGTGGTCTTGACCGAGTCGCCCCGGACGCGCACGGTCCCGAGACCCACCTCGACGGGCTCACCGCAAGGCGGTACCGCACCGGGCGCAGAAGCGGGCGCCCGGCTCGCGCGTCGGCTGGCCGCACTCCCCGCACGGCTCCCGCACCTCCTGCGCACCGGCACCCGTGGTCACGGGTCCCCGACGGATCGTCAGCCCGGGACGTCGGCGGTGCACCGTGAGGTACGTGAGCCCGTCCCCGTCCGCACCGATCTCCCGGGCCGTGCCGCGGGGCAGCCAGACCACCGCACCGGGCAGCGCCTCCTGGCGCGCCCCGTCCACCACCAGCCAGCCGCCGCCCCCGGTGACGTACACCAACACGTCCAGGTCGGGCTCCACGTGTGCGGCCACCGTGGCGCCCGGCCGCAACCGGATGACGTTGGCGTCGAGTTGACGGGCCCGGGCCGCGAGTCGCCACAGCGCACCGCCGTGCCCGCGCGGGGCGCCCCGCACCAGTTCGGGGACACGTGCCAGCACCCCGGTCGACGAAGAAGACATCACACCTACCACCTCCGGCCCGAACTGGGCATATTACCCACACCGGGACCCGACCACCCCCGCACGGGGCGCGCACCGAACCGCCGTGCCGTGCGACACGCGCCGTGGGCGCCGTACGTGCCTCCACCCGAGCGGGACGGGGGGACCGGGTCAGCCGGCGACGTCCGGACCGGGGGCGCAGCGCAGCGACAGGACCATGGTGAGGCCACCGCCGGGGGTGTCCTCCGCGGTGAGGGTGCCGCCCATGGACTCGGTGAACCCCCGGGCGACGGCGAGCCCGAGGCCGACCCCGGCGCCGCGCGGGGCGTCCCCGTGGCGCTGGAAGGGCTCGAAGATGCGCTCCTTGGCCTCCTCGGGGACGCCCGGTCCGCGGTCCACCACCCGGATCTCCACCCGGCCGGCCATGGCGCTGGCCGAGACGAGGACCGGGGTGAGGTGCGGGCTGTACTTGACCGCGTTCTCGACGACGTTGGCGACCGCCCGTTCCAACAGGCCCTTGTCGACCTGGACCATCGGCAGCCGCGGCGGGATGTGGAGCAACACGCTCACCGCGGGGTCGGCCAGTCCGCCCAGGGCCATCGGCACGACCTCCTCCAGGTCGATCGCCCGGATCAGGGGTTGGACGGTGCCGGTCTGGAGCCGGGACATGTCGAGCAGGTTCCCCACCAGGTGGTCGAGGCGGTCGGCCCCCTCCTCGATCGCGGCGAGCAGTTCGGTCTGGTCGTCCTCGGACCAGGCGACGTCGTCGGAGCGCAGCGAGGAGACGGCGGCTTTGATGCCGGCGAGGGGGGTGCGGAGGTCGTGGCTGACGGCGGCGAGGAGGGCGGTGCGGATGCGGTTGCCCTCGGCGAGGCGGCGGGCCCGGTCGGCCTCCTCGCGCAGGCGTCGGCGGTCCAGCACCACCACCGCCTGGGCCGCGAAGGCTTCCAGGACGCGGCGGTCCTCGGCCGGCAGCACCCGCCCGGACAGCGCCAACGCCAGGTGGTCGTCCACCGGCACGTCCACGTCCGCGTCCTCCGGACGTTCCGCCGGGGCGGGACCCACGCTCCCCACGCACGTCCAGGGCGCCACGTCACCCTCCCGCTCCAGCAAGGCCACCGACTCCATCCCGAACGTCTCCCGCACCCGGTCCAACAACGCGTCCAGCGACGTCTCCCCCCGCAACACGCTCCCCGCCAAGAACGACAACACCTCCGACTCCGCCCGCAACCGCGCCGCCTGATGCGTACGCCGCGCCGCCACGTCCACCACCGACGCCACCGCCACCGCCACCCCCACGAACACCACGATGGCCAGCAGGTTCTCCGCGTTGGCGACGGAGAAGGCGTGCAGCGGCGGGGTGAAGAACCAGTTCAACAGCAGCGAACCGAAGGCCGCGGAGGCCAGCGCTGGCCAGAGTCCGCCCAGCAGCGCCGCGGCCACCGTGAGCGTCAGGAACAACAACATGTCGTTGGCCAGGCCGACTTCGGGGGCCGCCAGGTCCAACAGCAGGGTCAGCAGCACGGGACCGACGATGCCGGTGAGCCATCCCCACACGATCCGCTGCCGACCCAGCCGCGCACCCCGCGCCACCGGCAACCCACGCCCCCGCGCCACCTCCTCGTGCGTCACGATGTGCACGTCCAGATCAGGACCCGAATCCCGCGCCACCGTCGCACCCACACCCGGCCCGAACACGTACTGCCACGCCCGACGCCGCGAAGACCCCAACACCACCTGCGTCGCATTCACCCCACGAGAAAACTCCAACAACGCAGACGGCACATCATCACCCACCACATGATGAAACGTCCCCCCCAACCCCTCCACCAACCCCCGCTGCACCGCCAACTCCTTCGGCGACGCCGCCGTCAACCCGTCACTCCGCGACACGTACACCGCCAACACCTCACCCCCCGCCCCCTTCTCCGCCAACCGCGCCGCACGCCGTATCAACGTCTCCCCCTCCGGACCCCCCGTCACCCCCACCACGATCCGCTCCCGGGAGCCCCAGATCTTCTTCACCCGGTGTTCGCTGCGGTACTGCTGGAGGTACTCGTCGACCCGGTCCGCCACCCACAACAACGCCAACTCGCGCAACGCCGTCAAATTCCCCGGACGGAAATAATTCGACAACGCCGCATCGACCTTGTCCGACTGATAAATGTTCCCGTGCGCCATCCGACGCCGCAACGCCTGCGGCGACATGTCCACCAACTCGATCTGATCCGCCCGCCGCACCACCTCATCCGGCACCGTCTCCCGCTGCCGCACCCCCGTAATCGACTCCACCACATCACCCAACGACTCCAAATGCTGAATGTTCACCGTCGACACCACATCAATCCCCGCCGACAACAACTCCTCCACGTCCTGCCACCGCTTCGCATTCCGCGACCCCGGCACATTCGAATGCGCCAACTCATCCACCAACACCACCACCGGCCGCCGCGCCAACACCCCCACCACATCCATCTCCTCAAACACCCCACCCCGATACCCCACCCCCACCCGAGGCACCTGCTCCAAACCGTGCAACATCACCTCCGTCCGCGGCCGACCATGATGCTCCACGAACCCCACCACACAATCCGTCCCCCGCTCCACCCGCCGATGCCCCTCCGACAACATCGCATACGTCTTCCCCACACCCGGCGCCGCACCGAGATAAATCCTTAGCCTGCCGCGTCCCATGTTCCGGTGGTCCTCATTTCTCGAATCGATACCCCCTACCCGGTTCGGTGATGAAGTAGCGCGGGTGCGGTGGATCGGGTTCCAACTTGCGGCGCAACTGGGCCAGGTACACCCGCAGGTAGTGGGACTTGTCGCTGTGGGACGGCCCCCACACCTCGTGGAGCAGTTCCCTGCCCCCCACCAGCCGGCCCGGGTTGGTGACCAGGATCTCCAGGATGTGCCACTCGGTGGGGGTGAGCCGCACGTCGTGCCCGCCGCGCACCACCCGCTTGGTGACCAGGTCGACGGTGAAGTCGTCGGTGGCGATCGCCGGCGGGTTGACTCCGCCGACGACGCTGCCGCCGCGGCGGGCGGCGGCCCGCATCCGGGCGAGGAGTTCGTCCATGCTGAACGGCTTGGTCACGTAGTCGTCGGCCCCCGCGTCGAGGGCGGCGACCTTGTCGTCGGGCGACCGGCGCGCCGACACCACCACCACCGGCACCGGGCCGCGTTCGCGCAGGGCCCGCAGCACGGCGACGCCGCTCATGTCGGGCAGCCCCAGGTCGAGGAGGACCACGTCCGGCGGGTGCGCGGCGGCGCTGTCGAGGGCGGTGGCGCCGTCCGAGGCCGATGCGGTGTCGTAGCCCCGGGCTCTGAGGGTGATGACCAACGCCCGTACGAGTTGCGGATCGTCCTCCACCACCAGGACCCGGGTCATCGGTGTGCAGCCTCCTGCGGTCGGTGCGCGACGGGTGCGGGAGCCGGTGCGCCGGCTCCCGCACCCCGGTTCAGCGCTGGGTGAGTTCCTTCAGGGCGATGTTCAGTTCGAGCACGTTGACGGTGGGTTCCCCCAGGAAGCCGAGGAGCCGGCCCTCCTCGTGCTCGTCCACCAGGTGCTGCACCCGCTCGACGGGCAGGCCGTTGCGGGCGGCGACCCGACGGACCTGGAGGTCCGCGTAGGCGGGGGAGATCGCCGGGTCGAGGCCGGAGCCGGAGGAGGTCACCGCGTCGGCGGGCACGTCCTTCGGGTCGACCGGGTGGCCGGGCACCGAGTTGTCCTCGACCACGGCGGCCTTGGCCTGCTTGACCTGCTCGATCAGCTCCGGGTTGTCCCCGGCCAGGTTGGTGGCGCCGGAGAGCAGCAGCTCGTACTGGGTGTTGACGGAGTTGGTGCCGAGGCCGTTCTGCGGCCGGCCCTGGAACCAGCGCAGGTCGGGGGCGCGGTCCTGCTCCCCCTCCTTCGCGGGCAGCAGGTACGACTGGCCGATGAGGGAGGAGCCGACGACCTTCCCGTCGGAGGTGATCTCGGACCCGTTGGCCTTGTCCCGGAAGGCCGTCTGGGCGATCCCGGTGACGAGGAGCGGGTACAGGACGCCGGTGACCAGGGTGAGCACCAGCAGGGCGCGCAGCCCGGCGCCCAGGAGTCGGGCGGTGGTGAGGACGGAGTTGTTCATGGCGGTCAGCCGATCCCGGGGATGAGGGAGATGAGCAGGTCGATGGCCTTGATGCCGAGGAAGGGCGCGATCAGCCCGCCGAGTCCGTAGATCCCGAGGTTGCGGCGGAGCAGCCGGTCGGCGCTCACCGCCCGGTAGCGCACGCCGCGCAGGGCGAGCGGGACCAGGGCGATGATGACGAGCGCGTTGAAGACGACCGCGGACAGGATCGCCGAGTCGGGCGAGGAGAGCCGCATGACGTTCAGCGTGTCCAGGCCCGGGTACACCGCCGCGAACAGCGCGGGGATGATCGCGAAGTACTTGGCCACGTCGTTGGCGATGGAGAAGGTGGTGAGCGCGCCGCGGGTGATCAGCAGTTGCTTGCCGATCTCGACGATCTCGATCAGCTTGGTCGGGTTGGAGTCGAGGTCGACCATGTTCCCGGCCTCCTTGGCGGCGGAGGTGCCGGTGTTCATGGCGACGCCGACGTCGGCCTGGGCGAGCGCCGGGGCGTCGTTGGTGCCGTCGCCGGTCATCGCGACCAGCTTGCCGCCCGCCTGCTCCCGTTTGATGAGGGCCATCTTGTCCTCGGGGGTGGCCTCGGCGAGGAAGTCGTCGACGCCCGCCTCCTCGGCGATGGCCTTCGCGGTCAGCGGGTTGTCCCCGGTGATCATGACGGTCTTGATGCCCATGCGGCGCAGTTCGGCGAACCGTTCCCGCATGCCGTCCTTGACCACGTCCTTGAGGTGGATCACCCCGAGCACCCTCGCTCCGGCCCCGTCCTCGACGGCGACCAGCAGCGGGGTGCCGCCGGAGGCGGAGATCCCCTCGGCGAGGGCGGACGCGTCCGGGGCGATGGTGCCGCCCTGGTCGCGGACCCAGGCGAGGACCGCGCCGGAGGCGCCCTTGCGGACCTTGCGGCCGTCGACGTCGACGCCGGACATCCGGGTCTGGGCGGTGAAGGCGATCCAGTCGGCGTCCGCCAACTCCCCGCGGTGGCGCTCGCGCAGCCCGTACCGCTCCTTGGCGAGCACGACGATCGAGCGGCCCTCGGGGGTCTCGTCGGCGAGGGAGGACAACTGCGCGGCGTCGGCCACCTCGGCCTCGGTGGTCCCGTCGACCGGGACGAACGCGGCGGCCTGACGGTTGCCGAGGGTGATGGTGCCCGTCTTGTCGAGCAGCAGGGTGGAGACGTCGCCGGCGGCCTCGACGGCGCGGCCGGACATGGCGAGGACGTTGCGCTGCACCAGCCGGTCCATGCCCGCGATGCCGATGGCGGAGAGCAGCGCCCCGATGGTGGTGGGGATGAGGCAGACCAGCAGCGCCACCAGCACCACCATGGACAGTTCGGTCCCGGCGTACTCGGCGAACGGCGGCAGGGTGACCACCGCGAGCAGGAAGACGATGGTGAGCGAGGCGAGCAGGATGTTGAGCGCGACCTCGTTCGGGGTCTTCTGCCGGGCGGCGCCCTCGACCAGGCCGATCATCCGGTCGATGAAGGTCTCGCCGGGCTTGGTGGTGATGGCCACGACGATCCGGTCGGAGAGCACCTTGGTGCCGCCGGTGACCGCGGAGCGGTCGCCGCCGGACTCCCGGATGACGGGTGCGGACTCGCCGGTGATGGCGGACTCGTCGACGGAGGCGACGCCGTCGACGACGTCGCCGTCCCCGGGGATGATGTCGCCCGCCTCGCACACCACCCGGTCCCCGACGCGCAGTTCGGTGCCGGGCACCTGTTCCTCGGTGCGGCCGTCCGCGGCCAGGCGCCGGGCGACCGTGTCGGTCTTGGCCTTGCGCAGGGTGTCGGCCTGGGCCTTGCCGCGCCCCTCGGCGACGGCTTCGGCGAGGTTGGCGAAGAGGACGGTGAGCCAGAGCCAGGCGGAGATGGTCCAGCCGAACCAGTCGCCGGGGTCGGTGAGGGAGAAGGCGGTGGTGAGCACCGAACCGACCAGGACCACGAACATGACGGGCGACTTGACCATCAGTCGCGGGTCGAGCTTGCGGACGGCGTCGGGCAGCGACCGCAGCAGTTGCGCCGGGTCGAAGAGGCCGGCGCCCACCCGGTCCTTGCGTCCGGTCGGGACGTCCTGGTGGGGCGCCCGGGTCGGCGAGGCGCCGGGCGGCGCGGAAACGGTCATGGGGTCACCTGCGGTGTTGTCGGTGCGCGGGGTCATCACGCCAACCCTTCCGCGAGCGGGCCGAGGGCCAGGGCGGGGAAGTAGGTCAGACCGGTGATGATGAGGATGGTTCCGGCGAGGAGCCCGGTGAACAGCGGCTTGTCGGTGCGCAGGGTGCCGGAGGTGACGGGCACGGGTTGCTGCGCGGCGAGCGAGCCGGCGAGGGCCAGCACGAACACCATGGGGACGAACCGTCCGAGCAGCATCGCGAGGCCGATCGTGGTGTTGTACCACTGGGTGTCGGCGCCGAGGCCGGCGAAGGCCGACCCGTTGTTGTTGGCGCCCGAGGTATAGGCGTAGAGCACTTCGGTGAAGCCGTGCGCGCCGGGGTTGAGGATCGAGTCCGGCGGGGTGGGCAGGGCCATGGCCGCGCTGGTGAAGACGAGGACGAGCGTCGGGGTGACGAGGATGTAGCAGGCGGCGAGCTTGATCTCGCGGGTGCCGATCTTCTTGCCCAGGTACTCGGGGGTGCGGCCGACCATCAGTCCGGCGAGGAACACCGCGATGATCGCCATGATCAGCATGCCGTAGAGCCCGGAGCCGACGCCGCCGGGCGCGATCTCGCCCAGCATCATGCCGAGCAGGGTGATCCCGCCGCCCAGCCCGGTGTAGGAGGAGTGGAAGGAGTCCACCGCGCCGGTCGAGGTGAGCGTGGTGGAGACCGCGAAGATCGCCGAACCGGCGATGCCGAACCGGGTCTCCTTGCCCTCCATGGCACCGCCGGCGATCTCGTAGGCGGGCGAGCGGTGGGCGAACTCGGTCCACCACATCAGGACGATGAAGGTGACCCAGATGGCGACCATGGTGCCGAGGATCGCGTACCCCTGGCGCACCGAGCCGACCATGGTGCCGAAGGTGCGGGTGAGGGAGAACGGGATCAGCAGGATCAGGAAGACCTCGAAGAGGTTGGTGAAGGCGTTGGGGTTCTCGAACGGGTGGGCGGAGTTGGCGTTGAAGTAGCCGCCGCCATTGGTGCCGAGTTCCTTGATGACCTCCTGGGAGGCGACGGCACCGCCGTTCCACTGTTGGACGTCCCCGGCGAACTGGCCGACCTCGTGGATGCCGGCGAAGTTCTGGAGGGCGCCGCAGGCCACCAGCACCAGGGCGCCGACCACCGCGAGCGGGAGCAGGATGCGGACCACTCCGCGCACCAGGTCGGCCCAGAAGTTGCCGAGTTCACCGGTGCGGGAGCGGGCGAAGCCGCGGACCAGGGCGACCGCGACGGCCATGCCCACGGCGGCGGAGACGAAGTTCTGCACCGCGAGGCCGCCGGTCTGGACGACGTGTCCCATGGCCTGTTCGCCGTAGTAGGACTGCCAGTTGGTGTTGGAGACGAAGGAGGCCGCGGTGTTGAACGCCTGGTCGGGGTCGATCGAGGCGAAGCCGAGGGAGCCGGGCAGGCTGCCCTGGACCCGTTGCAGCAGGTACAGGAAGAGGACGCCGGCGAAGGAGAAGGCGAGGACGCCGCGCAGGTAGGCCGGCCAGTGCATCTGGACGCCGGGGTTGGCGCCGATGGCCCGGTAGGCCCACTTCTCGACCCGCAGGTGGCGGTCGGAGGAGTAGACGCGTGCCATGTGGTTGCCCAGCGGGCGGTGGGCCAGCGCGAGCGCGGCCATCAGCGCCAGGAGTTGGAGCACTCCAGCGAGTTCGGGGCTCATGACCGGGCTCAGAACCTCTCCGGGTAGATGAGGGCGAGGACGAGATAGCCCAGCAGGGCGACGGCCACGACCAGGCCGACGGTGTTCTCGACGGTCACAGCTTCGTCACCCCCTTGGCGACGAGCGCCACCAGCGCGAAGACCGCGATCGTGGTGACGACGAAGGCCACGTCGGCCATCGTGAGCTCCTGGGTGTGCGGGACGGCCGGCATGATCGACCGGGCGTAATCAGACAATCGGACGGGTTTGAGGAAACCGCTCCCGAGCGGACACCGGCCCTTCGTTGACGCTCCTCTTACGGCGGCCGGCGCGGTCTTGACGGCTCCCATACGTCCTTCGGGTCCGCCCGCCCTGACCTGCACAAAGATCGCCCGATGGGAGGGCGGACGAGGGTGTGACGCGAGGGGCGGAAGGGGCGTCGCGCCGGCCCGGCACCCCCGCCGTCCCACCCCGCGGGCGCTCGCCGCGGGGCCGCACGCCGCACGAGGGCGCCCCCGCTCGACCGGTGCACGCGGGGACCTGCGATGCGGGTGCAGGGGCGGCCCGGCACGGGCCGGGGCGCACGCCGGCGTCCGGGCCCCTCGGGCCCGGACTCCCTGGTTCAGAACCGTTCGGGGAAGATCAGCGCGATCACCAGATAGCCGATCAGGCCCAGGGCGACCAGCAGGCCCACCACGTTCTCCACGGTCACGGCTCGGCTCCTTCGGGGCGCCGGGCGGCATGGCGCGCGTCCGGCTGTCGGGGTTCCGTTCTGCCCCCACACAACCCCGCGCACGGGGTCGACCGGGCCGGTCTTGACGGGCCCTTGGCGGGTCGGCCCCGGACGTTGACATCCCGTTGACGCGGGGTCGGGCCGGTCCGGGGCCGACCACCGCGGTGCGGCCCCACGGGCCCGGAGCCGGTGGGCCCGGCGGGCCGGAAGGCTCCCGGCACCCCCGCTATGCATCCCGTGTATACACCCTGCGTATAGTGACGCCCATGCATGAATCCGATGATCAGATCGGCGCGACCGCGCCCCAGGAACCCGTCACGGCCAACAAGACGGGCAAGCGTCGCTTCAGGTTGCGTCCGCGCACCGTCATCGCGGCTGTGGTGATCGTCACCACCGCCGTGGTCACCACCGGCTGGCTGACCAACTGGGGCCGCCTCGAAACCGAGTCCCCCGCGGACGTCCGGGCCGCCGCCGCGGACGACGGCAAGAACGTCTCCGGCCCGGTCGACTGCCGGAAGGAGAAGTGCATAGCGCTCACCTTCGACGCCGGCCCCGGCAAGTACACCCCGCGCCTGCTGGACATCCTCAAGGAGGAGAAGGTCCCCGCGACCTTCTTCCTGCTGGGCCGCAAGCACATCGACACCTACCCCGAGCTGGTCCGGCGAATAGCCGACGAGAAGCACGAGGTGGCCAGTCACACCTGGACCCACCGTCGGCTCACCGACCTCTCGACCGAGGAGGTGCGCGAGGAGCTGAAGCGGACCAACGACGCGATAGAGGAGCTCACCGGCAAGAAGCCGACGCTGATGCGCCCCCCGCAGGGCCGCACCGACGACGACGTGAACGAGGTCTCGCGCGAGCTCGGGCTCTCCGAGATCCTGTGGACGGTCACGGCCAAGGACTACAAGACCAACGACTCGGACCTCATCGAGGAGCGGGTCCTGGAGCAGGCCGGACGGGACGGGATCATCCTGCTCCACGACATCTACCGCGGCACGGTCCCCGCGGTGCCCGGCATCATCGACAAGCTGAAGGCCGAGGGCTACACCTTCGTCACCGTCTCCCAGCTCTTCGCCCCGGGCGTGCCCGAGCCGGGCACCATCTACCGCTGACGCGGCCCGGCCGCGGCGCCGGCGGGCCCCCGGCGACTCAGGGACGGGGCGGCACCACCCGCTCGGCGCGCAGGGTCGCGAAGAGCGAGGCGAACGCGGCGAGGGTGTCGACGTGCTCGGTGAACCCGGCGGTGCGGCTGCGGGACAGGTCGGCGAAGCACTCCACCGGCCGGTTGAGGTCGGCGTCGGTGTGCCACCAGGAAGCGACCCGCCCCAGGTCGGGTTCGACGAGCCCCTCCCGGGCCGCGATCCTCCGCCAGGTCTCCTCCGTCCCCGCCATCTGTTCCGCGAGCGGTCGGGCCCGGTCGGCGTAGCCCTCCGGCTCGACCCCCAGGAGCTCGGCGATCCGGGGCCACATCCAGCGCCAGCGGAAGGTGTCCCCGTTGACGGTGTTGTACGCCTGGCTGGGCAGCCCCTCGGTGGTCGCGGCCCAGGTCATCTGCCGGGCGAGCAGCCCCGCGTCGACCATGTCGGTGACCCCGTTCCACTGGACCTCGTTGCCGGGGAAGACGAACGGCCGCCCGGCCTCCCGGCACAGGGCGGCCTGGACCGCCAGGGTCGTGCCCATGTTCATCGCGTTGCCCACGGCGTGGCCGATCACCGTGTGCGCCCGGTGGACGCTCCACGAGAACGCGTACCGCGACGCGGCCCGCCACAGCTCGTCCTCCTGGGCGTGGTAGAAGTTCGGCACCGGCAGCCGGGGCGCCGTCTCCCGGAACGGAGTGTCGCTGATCTCCCCCACGGCGTAGGCGTCGAAGGGCCCCGTGTAGTGCTTCATGCCGGTGACCAGGGCGGCGTGGCGCAGACGGCCGGCACCGCCGGCGGCGTCCAGCACGTGGCGGACCATCGCGGAGTTGACGGCGATGTTCTCCGCCTCGGTGGCCCGCGGGCTCCAGGCGGTGAGGAACACCCGGGTCGGGGCGAGCCCGGCCAGCGCCGTCGCCACCGACCGCGGGTCGGTCAGGTCGGCGGTGACCGCGCGCACCCCGGCCCGGGGTTCCGGAGCGGTCCGGGACAGGCTGAGGACCTGCCAGCCGCGCTCGACGAGTTCCCGGCACAGGGCGCGGCCCGCGATGCCGGTGCCGCCCACCACGAGGGCGAGGCGCGGCCGGGTCGGTTCCGGGGCGGACCGGCGGGGGACGGGGGGCACGGGGTGGGTGGTCACGAAGCGTCTCCTGGTTCGTTCCGTCAGCGGGCAGCGCTGATCGCCGGACGGCGCGCGGCCCGGTGGATCGGTGGTCGGGGTGGTGGTCGGTGGCCCGCCGCGGCGGAACGGGCTCAGCCTCGTCGAGGTGCCGGGGCTGCGGCGCCGGTGAGCAGGGCGAGGGCGTCCGCCGACGGGGTACCGGGCTCGGCCGTGTAGACCTCCAGCCGGCAGTCGGGACTGTCGGGCTGGAGCCACACCTGGTAGGTCAGCTCCAGCGGGCCGGCCTCCGGGTGGTTCAGCCGGCGGCTGCCGAAGGTGCAGTCCCGCACGTGCCCCACGGCCCAGAGCGCGGTGAACTCGGTGCTCTTCATGGCGAGTTCGCCGATGAGCGCCGCGAGCTCGGGATCGTCCGGGTGGCGGCCGGCGACCAGCCGCAGATGGCCGACATGGGTGCGTGCGTGCGCTTCCCAGTCGGCTTCCCGTTCGCGCGAGCGGGGGTCCAGGAAGAGCATCCGCGTCAGCGAGGGCCGCCGCGCGGGGTCCTCCGGCGCCTCGGGGTCCAGGTGGCCGGCGAGCAGTGCGTGCCCCGGCGGATTCCAGGCCAGGACGTCGTTGCGGCGGCCCAGCAGCACGGCGGGCAGCCCCGGCAGTGCGTCCAGCAGGGCCAGGGTCCTCGGGTGCGGGACCTCGGGCGGCGCGGGGCGACGGGTGGCGCGCCGGGGGGCGCGCGCCAGGTCGTACAGGTGGGCCCGTTCGGTCTCGTCCAGGCGCAGGGCCCGGGCGAGACCGTCCAGCACGGAGTCCGAGGCGTTGCGGCTGTGCCCCTGTTCCAGCCGGGTGTAGTACGCCACGCTCACCCCGGCCAGCCGGGCCAGTTCCTCGCGGCGCAGCCCCGGGACGCGGCGGCGCCCGGGCGGCGGCACCAGGCCCGCGTTCACGGGAGTGGTGCGGGCACGGCGGCTGTGGAGGAACTGGCCCAGGTCGCAGGGGTTCATGCGACCGACCCTACGGCGGGCGGACCGGCGTCGGGCGGTGCGAAGGTGTCCCTGCGAGTGGTCGGTCGCGGATCGGGGTCGGCGGGACGGCCCTTAGGCTCGGGGCATGGCACTCGTCGTCGTGGAACGGCACTCCCCGCTCACCGTGATCGAGACGTGGCGGCGGCTGGTCGACTGGGAGCGGCACGGCGCGTACGTCCCGTTCACCCGGATCACCGTGACCACCCCGCCGCCGGTCGGCCCCGGCACCCGGTGCGTGGCCCGCACCGGGATCGGCCGCCTCGGGTTCGACGACCCCATGGAGATCACCGTGTGGATGCCGCCCACCGGGTCCGGCCCCGGGCGTTGTCGTCTGGAGAAGCGGGGACGGCTGGTGCACGGTTGGGCGGAGATCGAGGTGCGTTCCGACCCCTCGGGCGCCCGGGTGCGGTGGCGGGAGGAGCTCCGGGTGCGCGGACTCCCTGGCCCCGGGGACCCGCTGCTCGCGGCGGCCGGTCGACGGCTGTTCGGGCGCACCGTCGACGGCCTGCTGCGCGCGGGCCGCTGAGCGGTCGGAGCGGTCCGCGGATTGGCTGGCCAGACGTCCGGTCTTGTAGATTCGTATGAAGAACGGCTTCCCGTGGGTGTCCGCCCCGGGACGTTCGGCCGACCCCCGGGACGGCCTCCGGACACGGGCAGGAACACGAGGATCGGCGGCGACACATGCGGCTGCGCGCACTGCTGGACACCGACGCGCTGGGGCTGCGGCTGCTCAGCGGCACGGACGAACTGGACCGCACGGTGCGCGGGGTGATGACCACCGACCTGCGGGACCCCAGCCGCTACCTCTCCGGAGGCGAACTGGTGCTCACCGGGCTGGCCTGGCGGCGCGGTGCGGAGGACCCCGAACCGTTCGTGCGCGTCCTGGCGGGCGCCGGGGTGGCCGCCCTCGCGGTCGGCGAGGCGGAACTCGGAGACGTGCCCGAGGCCCTGGTCGCGGTGTGCGTCCGGCATCGGGTGCCGCTGTTCTCGGTCGACGAGCGGGTGGCCTTCGCCACCATCACCGAGCACGTGGTGCGGCAGGTCTCGGGGGAGCGCGCGGGCGACCTCGCGGCGGTGGTCGACCGGCACCGCAGGCTGATGGCCCCCGGCCCGGGGGGCGGCGGCCCGGACGCGGTGCTGGACCTGCTCGGCACCGACCTGGACCTACGGGCCTGGGTGCTCTCCCCGACCGGGCGTCGGATCGCCGGCCCACACACCGCCGGACGCACGCTCTCCGAGGAGGCGTGCACGGCGCTCGCGACGGCGCACCTGACCGCGGTGCGCAGCGGTCGACGGGGCCCCTACCGGACGACGGTCGGCGACGCCCCCTACGCACTGTTCCCGGTGCGGGGCGGGCGGACCGCGCCGGGCGGCGCCCGGGAGGCGCGCGAGGTCGCGGGCACCGCGGCCGCGCTCACCGAGTGGGTGCTGGTGGTGGCGGCCGACATCGGGGACTGGCCCGAGGAGCGGCTCGACCTGGTGCACGGGGTGGGCCAGCTGATCGCGGTGGAACGGGACCGCCGGGACGCGGCGCGCACCGTGCGGCGGCAGCTCGCCCACGAGGTGTGGGAGTTGGTGCGCTCGGACGCGGCCCCCGCCGAGGTGGCAGCCCGGCTGCGGGTGGCCGGACCGGTGCTGTTGCCGGGCCGGACGACCGCGCCCCACTGGCAGGTGGTGGTGGCCCGCATCGAGGGGTCCGGGGCGCCGGACGGTCGGGGCACCGGCGCCGAGCAGGGCGTCGAGGACCGGGGTCGGCTGGCCCGGGCACTGCTGGAGGAGGTCCTGGTCGACCCGTTGGCGACCGGGACCGGGCCGGTGGACCGGATCGCCGTCGCCTATGCCGGGGACGAGGCCGTCGCCCTGGTGCCGTTGGTGGCGTCCGATGCCGAGGAGCGGGACGCCGAGCCGGGCGAGGGCCCCGCCCGGGGCGAGTTGGTGGCCGAAACGCTGCTGCGGTCGGTGCGGGAGCCGTTGACCGCCGGGCTCGGCGAGGGCGGGCGGCTCACCCTCGGGGTGAGCGCGGCGGTGCACTCGGCGGAGGGCTTGCGCGGGGCCCTGGAGGAGGCCCGGCACGCCCGCCGGGTGGCGGCGGCCCGGCCCGGCCCGGTCAGCGCGGCGGGCCACCAGGAGTTGGCCTCGCACGTGTTGCTGCTGCCCTTCGTGCCCGACGACGTCCGGCGGGCGTTCACCGCACGGCTGCTCGACCCGCTGCGGGCCTACGACCGGCGGCACCGGGCGGACCTGGTGGAGACCCTGGAGGCGTTCCTGGACTCGGACGGCTCGTGGACCCGCTGCGCCGCCCGACTGCACCTGCACGTCAACACGCTGCGCTACCGCGTCGGACGGATCGAGCAGTTGACGGGGCGGGACCTGTCCCGACTGGAGGACAAGTTGGACTTCTTCCTCGCCCTGCGGATGAGCTGACCCCCCAAGGGGCCCGTGCGTCTCCGGTCGTCCGCCGTCGCCTCCCGGACACCGCTGCTACCCCGCTCCGCTCCGGTGCGCACCCCCAAGACTTTGTGAAAAGTTTCACCCATCCTCTTGGCCCGGCCCTCGGTTCCGTGCTGAGATTCCGCATCGGCTCAGGAACACGAGGGTGTGCTCGGGGAGGGCGATGTGGCGTTTACCGCGGTGTCTGGTTCAGGAACGACCTCCAGTGACGATCCGCTCCAGACCGCGGTATGGCGGTTGCGTTCGCGCGCGTGCTGGGGCGATGCCGCCGCACTGCTGGAACGACGGGCCCGGACGGACTTCGGAGCGGCGCTCCAACGGGTCGCCCTGTTCGTCGAGCGCTGCCTCTACACCGAACAGGGTTGGGCGGAGGCGGAGGACGCGCTGCGCACCGCCGAAGCCCTGGCCCGCGGGGACGACGAACGGGGCGCCGCCGCCTGCGAACGGGGCCAACTCGCCTACGCCGCCACCCTGCTCGGGGTCCGCGACCGCGCCGACGAGGCCCGTTCCGCGCTCGGTCGGGCCGCGGCCCTGATCGCGCCGCAGGCACCGGGACGGGCACTGTTGGACTTCCGCCGGGGCCTGATCGCGGAGAACCTGGCCGATTCCCCGGAGGCCGCCCGGGCCGCTTACCGGCGCGCCCACACCGCGGCCACCACCGCCGGGGACGCCTTGCTGCTCTCGTTCACCTGGCGCCAGCTGGCCGGGCTCGACCTGCGCGAGGGCGAACGGGGCGGGGCCCGGCACGGCTTCGCCGAGTCGTTGCGCATCCGCGAGGAGTTGGGCTACCTGGTCGGCACCGCCCCGGCGCTGGCCTCGCTCGCCGAAGCGGAACCGGAGCCGGAGGCCACCCGGCTGCGCCAGGAGGCCGGACGGCTGCTGCGCCTGCTCGGCGGGGTCCCCACCTGGCTCGGCGGCCAGTTGGCCGCCGCCCAGGCGCTCGCGGCGCGCAGCGCCGAGCCGACGGCTTCCTGAGCCCCGGCCTCCGACCGCGGCTCAGGAACCGGAGAAGTGGGCGCGGGCCAGTCGCCGGACCGCGTCCGCGTCCCGGGCGGCCAGGGCGTCGAGGAGCGCGGTGTGCTCGGCGGCGTCGGCCATCAGGTCGGCCCGCTGCCGCGGCAGCGGGCCGCTGAGCAACGGCCACTGGGCGCGGCGGTGCAGGTCGTCGGCCACCTGCACCAACTGCTGGTTGCCGGAGAGGGCGAGGAGCGCCCGGTGGAAGGCGCGGTCCGACTCCGCGTAGGCGGCGCGGTCGCCGCACGCCGCCGCCGCGGCGGCGGCCTCGGCCAGCGGGCGCAGCTCGGCCCAGCAGGCCGTGGGCACGGTGGTGGCGAGCCTCAGCAGCACGGGCACTTCGATCAGCGCCCGCACCTCGGCCAGCTCGGCGAGTTGTCGGGCACTGCGCTCCACCACCCGGAAGCCCCGGTTCGGCACCACCTCGACGGCGCCCTCGGTGGCGAGTTGCTGCATGGCCTCGCGCACCGGGGTGGCGGAGACCCCGAGCCGTTCGCCGAGCAGGGGCGCGGAGTACACCTCGCCGGGTGCCAGTTCCCCCTCCACCAGCGCGACCCGCAGCGCGGCGAGCACCTGGCCGCGCACGCTGGCGCGGACCACGGAGCCGCGGCGGGGCAGCGGCGGGGGCTGGTCGTGGGTGTGCTCCCCGCGGGCGCTCGGACCCGGGTCCCCGGGACGCGCCTGGACCGGTACCCGACCGCGCTCCGGTCCGACCGGGACGGCGGAGGCCTGGCGGGCGGGGTCCCCTAACGGCCGGGGCGGGCGGCCCGGGGTCCGCGGGGTGCGGTCGTCGTCGACCGGGCCGGTACCGGTCGGGACCGGTGCGGGCAGTGGTCCGGGACGGGTCATCGGGGTCCTCCTCCGGCGCTCGTGCACTGCGGCGGCCCGGTGACCGCTCCCGAGAACCATAGGCCGACCGGCCCCCGGCCCACACCACGATCACATCAGGTAAGGTTAGCCTTACCTGTCGGCATTCATGATTCGGTGGTCCAGGATGAGCACTCCCGCCCCCGCCGTGGAGATCTCCCGCTCGCATGGCGCACGCCCGTGCACGATCACCGACGGTCGTCCGCCCCCCTCCCCCGTCGCCGCGGCCTACGCCCGGCTGACCGAGGTCTTCCCCGGACTCAGGATCGACGAACTGGCCCCCGGCGAACGGCAGCCGGAAGGCGGCGGCTGGGTGACCGCGACCCGACTGTCCGCCGGAGGCGCGGAACTGGACGCCTTCCTCGCCTGGGACGCGGCCCAGGTGCTCCGGGACTACGGCCAGCAGGCCCGGCCCGACGTGGTCGCCAGCTTCGGCCTGCACCGTTACGCGTGGCCCGCCTGCCTCCTCATCACCCTGCCCTGGTTCCTGCACCGCCGGGTGCCCCGCTTCCCCACCGACCGGGTCTCCTTCCAACGGGCCCTGGGACGGATGTCGGTGCGCGTGGGCACGTTCTCCTGCCTTCCGGACGACCCCCTGACCGAGCACCCCGACGCCCGGGTGGTCCCCGACGAGGAGGCACTGCGGGTGGAGGTGCGGGCGGCGGTGGCCGAGCACCTGGAGCCGCTGCTCGGCGGGTTCGGCCCGCGCATGCGCCGGCGCGGGCGGGCCCTGTGGGGCATGGCCACCGACGAGATCGTGGAGGGGCTCTGGTACGTCTCCCACCTCCTCGGCGAGGAGGAGCGCGGCATGCGCGAGCTGGAGGCGCTGCTGCCGGGGGCGACCAAGCCCTACGCGGGGGCCGCGGACTTCCGGATGTTGACGGGCCCTCACGGGCAGTCTTTGCCAACCCGCGACCGCGCGAGCTGCTGTTTGTTCTATACGCTGCGCCCCGAGGAAACCTGCGTCACGTGCCCCCGGACCTGCGATGAGGATAGGGTGGCCAGGCTCAGTGAGGCAGCTTCCTCCTGAACAGCCCGTACCGGTAATGTGAGGCGAACTCAACTCGCACCACTCGCGCGGGAGTTCGAGCGGATGGCGACACGTGGTGGCTCCCCACACCCCCTTGGCGTTCTCTTGCACCGAAAGCTCCTGTCCGGCTCCGGGTTTGAGGAACGATGGCGCCCGAAAAGCCCTACTGCGACGCAAGGGACGCGTGATGAGATTGACCGACATATCGCTTGACTGGTTGCTTCCGGGCGCCGTTCTGCTCCTGGGCATTCTGGCGGCGGTTGCGGTGCTGGCGCGGTCCAAGCGGGCCAAGGAGCAGTCCAAGCCCGCGGACGACTCCTGGGAGCGCAGCGAGGAGCGCCGCAGGCGCAAGGAGGCGATGTACGCCACCGCCTCCTACGTGCTGCTGTTCTGCTGTGCGGCCGTCGCGGCGGCGTTGTCCTTCCACGGGCTGGTCGGCTTCGGCCGGCAGAACCTGAACCTCTCCGGCGGCTGGGAGTACCTCGTTCCGTTCGGTCTGGACGGTGCGGCCATGTTCTGCTCCGTCCTGGCCGTCCGCGAGGCCAGCCACGGTGACGCGGCCCTCGGTTCGCGCCTGCTGGTGTGGCTGTTCGCCGGTGCCGCCGCCTGGTTCAACTGGGTGCACGCCCCGCGCGGACTGGAGCACGCGGGTGCTCCGCACTTCTTCGCGGGGATGTCGCTGTCGGCGGCGATCCTCTTCGACCGCGCGCTGAAGCAGACCCGCCGGGCCGCGCTGCGCGAACAGGGCCTGGTGCCCCGTCCGCTGCCGCAGATCCGGGTGGTCCGTTGGCTGCGCGCTCCCCGGGAGACCTTCGCGGCCTGGTCGTTGATGCTGCTGGAGAACGTGCGCACGCTGGACGAGGCCGTGGACGAGGTGCGGGAGGACCGCCGTCAGAAGCTGCACAACCGTCAGGTCCAGCGCGAGCAGCAGAAGCTGAAGCGCGCTCAGCTGAAGGCCATCAGCCGCAGCCACCACCGGGGGGTCCTGACCCGCGGCGGACGTCAGGTGGAGGTGCAGCCGGCGGTGACGGCGGGCACGGGTTCTGCCCAGTCCGGCGCGGACCCTGCCATACCGGAGGAACAGCCGCCCTCGCCCGCATCACCGCGTTCCCTCGCCCCCGTCCGTCGGAAAGGTGAGCCCATCACGGTCGACCTGACCGCCGAGGACGACACCCAGGCCCTGCCGAGGTTGGACTCCTTGGAACGCAAGCTGAAGGACCTGGAGCAGCAGTTCGGCTGACGCCCGGCCACCGGATCGTTCCGGTGCGGGACCCTCACGGGGCGGTGGTACCGATGGGTGCCGCCGCCCCGCGGCCGTCAGGGGTGGCCGCTCTCCAACTCGAACCACACCGCCTTGCCGAAACCGTGGCCCCGCACCCCCCACCGGTCGGACAGCGACTCCACCAGCACCAGTCCGCGGCCGCCGGTTCCCTCGTGCGGCACCGGGACCCGTTTCTCGGGGCGTCTGCGGACGAAGTCCCGCACCTCCACCCGCAGTCGTCGCGGGTCGGCCGCCACCCGGAGGACGGCGGCGCGTTCGGTGTGCACGAGCGCGTTGGTGACCAGTTCGCTGGTGAGCAGTTCGGCGGTCTCCGCCTGTCCCGGCCGCCCCCAGTGGTCGAGGAGTTCCCGTACCGCGCGCCGGGACTCCGGTACCGCGCGCAGGTCCTCCGTCCGGGTGAACCGCCGCTTCAGCCGTCGCACTCTCGTCCGCCCCCTCATGGCCCCCGCCCCCATGGTCTGCCCGCCGCCTTCCGCGTCCTCGTGCGTGTGCGTCAACGTCCGCCGGTCGTCCGTGCCGTTCGGTTGCGACGGGGTCCGCACGACCTCTCGGCCCCCGTTACGGAATGCATGCCCGTACCGGTCCGGTGCACGCCTCCCGGGGTGGGCGGGGGTGTCGCGGTATGGCGTGCGCCCGGCGCACGGACGTGCGGGGGCGCGGGGCGCGGCGGATCGGGGCTCACGGGGGCGCAGGGGTTCACGGTCGGGGCACGTTACGGAGGTTGGAACGGGCCATCTGCACCATGCGGCCGACCCCGCCGTCCAGCACGATCTTGGAGGCGGAGAGCGCGAAGCCGGTCACCATGTCGGCGCTGATCTTCGGCGGGATGGAGAGGGCGTTGGGGTCGGTGACCACGTCCACCAGGGCGGGGCCCCGGTGCCGGAAGGCGGCCTTCAGGGCGCCCGGCAGGTCCTTGGGCTTCTCCACCCGCACCCCGTAGGCGCCGCAGGCGCGGGCGACGGCCGCGAAGTCCGGATTGCGGTTGTCGGTGCCGTAGGAGGGCAGCCCGGCCACCAGCATCTCCAACTCCACCATGCTGAGGGAGGAGTTGTTGAAGAGCACCACCTTGACCGGCAGGTCGTGCTGGACGAGGGTCAGGAAGTCGCCCATCAGCATGGCGAAGCCGCCGTCCCCGGACATCGAGACCACCTGCCGGTCGCGGTCGACGCACTGGGCGCCGATGGCCTGCGGCACCGCGTTGGCCATGGAGCCGTGCGAGAACGAGCCGATGATCCGGCGGCGCCCGTTGGGCGAGAGGTAGCGGGCGGCCCACACGTTGCACATCCCGGTGTCCACCGTGAACACCGCGTCCTCGGCGGCCAGGTCGTCCAGGACCGACGCCACGTACTCCGGGTGGATCGGCACGTGCTTGTCGACCTTGCGGGTGTACGCCTTGATGACGCCCTCCAGGGCGTCGGCGTGCTTCTTCAGCATCTTGTCCAGGAAGCGGCGGTTGCTCTTCTCCGCGACCCGCGGCAGCAGGCAGCGCAGGGTCTCCCGGACGTCCCCCCACACCGCGAGGTCCAGCTTGGAGCGACGTCCGAGCCGTTCCGGGCGCACGTCGACCTGCACGATCCGGGCCTTGTCCGGCAGGAAGGCGTTGTAGGGGAAGTCGGTGCCGAGCAGGATCAGCAGGTCGCACTCGTTGGTCGCCTCGTAGGCGGCCCCGTAGCCGAGCAGCCCGCTCATGCCCACGTCGTACGGGTTGTCGTACTGGATCCACTCTTTGCCGCGCAGGGCGTGTCCGACCGGGGACTTGATCCGGCCGGCCAGCTCCATCACCTCGGCGTGGGCCCCCGCGGTGCCGCTGCCGCAGAAGAGGGTGACCTTGTCCGCCGCGTCGATCATCCGGACCAGTCGGTCGATCTCCGCGTCCCCGGGGCGGACCGTGGGCCGGGAGGTGACCAGCGCGCTCTCGGCCGCCCGGTCGGGGGCGGGCTGTGCGGCGATGTCCCCGGGCAGCGACACCACGCTCACCCCGCCCTGCCCGACCGCGTGCTGCACGGCGGTCTGGAGCAGCCGGGGCATCTGCCGCGGGTTGGAGATGAGCTCGCTGTAGTGGCTGCACTCCCGGAAGAGCTGGTCCGGGTGGGTCTCCTGGAAGTAGCCGAGGCCGATCTCGCTGGACGGGATCTGGGAGGCCAGGGCGAGGACGGGCGCCATCGAGCGGTGGGCGTCGTAGAGCCCGTTGATCAGGTGCAGGTTGCCGGGCCCGCAGGAGCCCGCGCAGGCCGCGAGCCGTCCGGTGATCTGGGCCTCCGCACCCGCCGCGAAGGCCGCCGTCTCCTCGTGGCGGACGCTGACCCAGTCGATGTCCGGGTTCCGGCGGATGGCGTCGACCACCGGGTTGAGGCTGTCGCCCACCACCCCGTACAACCGCTGGACGCCCGCGCGGGTGAGGATGTCGACGAACTGCTCGGCGACGTTCTGCTTGGCCATGGCTCCACGTACCCCGTCCGTGCCTCGCGGGGCCGTTGCTGCGCCTCGTCCCCGCACGCCTGTTCCGGTCGTCAGCGCCCGTGCCCGTTTCCGGCCCGGGTATGCGTTGGGTCCATCAAGGCACAGGCCGCGGGGTTACGCCTCCCAGACCACCGCGGCCGTCCGGTCCTCGGCGTACCCCGTGACCCGGACGGTGGCGTCCGCCAGGAAGGCGGCGAGCCCCGGGGGCCCGTCCACCCAGCGGCCGGCGAGATGGGCCGCGAGGGCCTGCTCGGCGCGCAGCGGGACGGCGAGGCCCTCCGAGCAGAGCAGCAGGGCGTCCCCCGGGCGGGCGACGGAGGCGCGGAAGCGGAACGGGGCGCGGGGCGCCCCGAAGGGTTCCGGATCCAGCGGGCCCGGCGGGGTGACGGAGCGCGGGCCCGCGGGTGCCCGGTCCGGGTCGCCGGGCGGCGAGCCGAAACCGACGACCGGTTCGCCGGCGGTGTCGGTGACCCGCGGCTCGATGTCCTGCCACACCCCCTCGCGCAGGCGGAACAGCCCGCCGTCACCGACCCCGAAGAACACCCGCACCCGGCAGGCGGGATCGGCCGGGAGGAGCAGGCAGCGCAGGCTCAGCGCGTCCGCCGCGGCCTCGGTGGCCGCCCCCGGGAGGCCGGCCCGGAGGGTGCCGAGGCTGCGGTCGGTGAGCCGGTGCAGACCCGACTTCAACTCGCCCCGGCGGCTGGCGCGGAGGTCGGCGGCGAGCCGTTCGTGGCTGCGGCCGACGGCACCGGCGATGTGCTCGGCGGCGGCCCGTTGGGCGCCGGCCGGGCCGGCCCCGGTGGCCACGGCGACCAGGACCAGGGCGTCGTCCCCGGTGCCGAACCGGGCGGTCAGCAGGGCGTCCCGGCGGGTTGTGCCGCGGTGGCGGGCGGCGTCGCCCCGGGTGGAGACGGTCCGCAGGGTGCCGGTTCCGTACCGGGCGCCGTCCAGCACGGTGTCCGGGACCAGCTCGGCCAGGGCGTCCGGGTCGGCGGCGGGCAGGGCGGTCGGTTCCCCCTCGTGGGCGGGCGACCGGTCGCCCAGGTGCTCCACCGGGGGCGGCAGCGCCACCACGACCGGGGCGTCCTCCTCGCCGCCCCCGGTGCTGCGGCGTCCGAACCGGCCCAGCCGGAAGGTGCGCGGCTCGGAGACGGCGCCGCCGGGCTGCCAGGGCGGCCGCGGGGCCGCGTCCGGCGCCGCCGGACGGGACGGGGGCGGGACGGCGGGGGTCACCGGGGCGGGCGGCTCCACCGGTCCCGCCGAGGGCCCGGGGGTGGCGGTCGGTGCCGCACCGGCGGGCTCCGGGGCCTTCGCCCCCGCCTCGGCCGGGGCGGTGCGGTCGAGGTCCTGGGCGTCCTCCGCGCGCGCCGGGGGTGGGGCCGGCACCCGGGCCACTTGGGGCCACCCCGCGTACAGGTCGCCCCACCAATCGTCCTCCGGGCGGGCCGACGTCCGCTCCCCCTGCTGGCTCATGCCGACATTGTCCACGGCCGGCCGCGCCCGAAAACGGTCACTCAGAAAATCAGCCGACCTGGAAGGAGATGAATCGACAAAGCGAGCCACGCGCTGGAGCAGGTTCCGGTTCGGGACCGCCCTGATGGCGATCTCCCCAGGTCAGGACGGTACGCTCGGCCTCGGGGCGGCCCCGTGATCACGTACCCACAGGTGTTCCCCCCTTCCCCCTCGCCCGTGTGGTGCGGCTGGGTCCGCCCCTGCAAGTTGGCCGAAGTCCGCCCCTCCTGCCAGTGGAGCGCGTCCGGCCGACGCCGAGCGCCCCGGACCGGTCGCCCGCACCTTGCCGTCAGGGCGGGGGGTGCGGGGATGATGGGCGGTAACGGTGAACGCACGGGGAGGAAGCCGTCAGATGTTGTCCGCGCTGGGGCTGGACGAAGCCCATGAAGCGGCCTACCGCGCCCTGGTCTCCCTGGGCGCCGCCGACGTCCTCGACCTGGCCCGCAGGCTCCCGCTCGGCGAGGTGGCCACCGAACGGGCGCTGCGGCACCTGGAGCGGCACGGACTGGCCGCGCAGGCGTCCGGGCGCCCCGGACGCTGGGTGGCCGCACCCCCCGACGTGGCGCTCGGCGCCCTGCTGACCCGACGGCGGCACGAACTCGAACGGGCCGAGTCCTCGGCCGCGCTGCTCGCCCGGGAGTACCGGGCGCGCAGCAGCGAGCCCGGCGTGCACGAGCTGGTCGAGGTGGTCACCGGCCGTGCGGCCGTGGCCCAACGGTTCCTGCAACTCCAACTCGGTGCGGTCGAGGAGGTCTGCGCCCTGGTGACCGACGGCCCGATCGCCGGTGCGGACGCGGAGGAGGGGACCCGGGCGCGGGCCGCCGACCGCGGGGTGGCCTACCGGGTGGTGGTCGAGCACGAGGTGCTGACCCGGCCCACCGGGGTGCGGGACGTGAGCGCCGCCTTCGGCCGCGCCGAGGAGGTGCGGGTCGCCGAGCGGGTGCCCACCAGGCTGCTGATCGCGGACCGCTCGCTGGCGATGGTGCCGCTGTCGGAGCACGCCGACGAGCCCTCGGCGCTCGTCGTGCACGACTGCGCCCTGCTGGAGTCCCTGTACGGCCTCTTCGCCACGGTGTGGCGGCACGCCCGGCCGCTGCACCTGGGAGGGCCCCCGCACGAGCCCGAGGGACCGTCCGTGCCGGAGGTGCCGGACGGGACCGACCTGGCGATCCTGTCCCTGCTGCTGGCCGGGTTGACCGACGCCAGCGTGGCCAAGCAGCTCGACCTCGGTCTGCGCACCGTGCAGCGACGGGTGCGGGGGCTGATGGAACGCGCCGGGGTGACCACCCGGCTCCAGCTCGGCTGGCACGCCCGGGACCACGGCTGGGTGGGCCGCCCCCGCTGAACGCCCCGCCGGGCGCGCCGGCGCGCCCTCCGGCACGCTGGGCGGATGGGAGCGTGGGAACTCCTGCTGGTCGGCCTGGTGCTGCTGTTCGGCCTCTGCGGGGTGATGGTCCCGGGGGTGCCCGGGGCGTGGCTGGTGTGGGCGGGGCTGGCCTGGTGGGCGGTGCAGGACACCCGCACCGTGGCCTGGGCCGTGCTGGTCGGGGCGACCGCGGTGCTGTTGGCGGCCCAGACGGTGCGCTGGCTGCTGCCGCCCCGCCGGCTGCGGCACACCGCCGCCACCCGGCGGCTGGCCGGGTACGCGGGCGCGGGCTCGTTGCTGGGGTTCTGCCTGGTGCCCGTGGTGGGCGCGGTGCCGGGCTTCCTGGCGGGGATCTACTTCGGGGAGCGGATCCGGCTCGGCGGCCGCGGCGAGGCCCTGGCCTCCACCCGGACCGTGTTGCGGCTGGGCGGCTGGAACGTGCTCGTGGAGTGGTTCGCCTGCCTGCTGGTGATCGCGGCCTGGCTGGGGGTGCTGGTGTGGGGCTGAGCGCCCTTCGTGCCGCCGGCCCCACCCGTACGGAGCAGCGGGCCGGCGGGGTGCGTCAGTCGCCGGGCAGGGCTCCTTCGAGGGCGAGCAGACGGGTCTTGCGGTCGAGGCCGCCCGCGTAGCCGGTGAGGGAGCCGTCCGCGCCGATCACCCGGTGGCAGGGACGCACCACGAGCAACGGGTTGGCGCCGATCGCGCCGCCCACCGCGCGGACCGCCGCCCGGGAGGCCCCGATCTCGGCGGCGATCCGCCCGTAGGTGGTGGTGGCCCCGTACGGGACGGCGTCGAGGGCCTCCCAGACGCGGTGTCGGAACTCGGTGCCGGTGGGGCGCAGCGGGAGCGAGAAGGCGGTGAGTTCCCCGGCGAAGTAGGCGCCGAGCTGCTCGCGGGCCGCCCGGAACGGCTCCTCGGCGCGCCGGGGAGCCGGGCCCGGGGACCGGCCGCCTCGCTGTCCGGGGACGGACAGCGAGGTCAGTGCGCCGTCCTCGTCGGCGGTCAGCAGCAGCGTGCCCAGTGGACCGTCCACCGTGGTCCACAGCGGTTCGGCGGTCGGTCGGGGCGGGGTCGGGGTGCTCGTGCGTCGTTCCGTCACCCGTCCATTGTCCCGGGCGGCCCGCCCCGGGGCTGGCAGGAATCCGACACGGCGCCCGAGCGGCCCGGCGCCGGTGCGCCGGGCCGCTCGGCACCGCGGTCAGCCGCGGCCCTCGCGCTTGACCTGCTGGGCGGCCCGGCCGATCATCCCCCGGCGCCGGCCCTCGCGGCGCATCTCGACCCGGGCCCGGGCATCGGTCTTGGCGACGATGTACCGGTTCTCGCGCTGGAGCTTGCGGAAGCTGTCGAGGCGCCGTTCGGGCAGCGTCCCTCCGTCCACCGCGGCCTGCACCGCGCAGCCCGGTTCCCGCTGGTGCGCGCAGTCGTGGAAACGGCAGTCGCGGGCCAGTTCCTCGATCTCGGAGAAGACCTGGTCGACCCCGCTCCCGGCGTCCCAGAGCCCCACCCCCCGCAGCCCCGGGGTGTCGATGAGGGTGCCGCCCGCGGGGAGCACCAGCAGGTTGCGGGTGGTGGTGGTGTGGCGTCCCTTGCCGTCGACGTCCCGAGCGGCCTGGACCACTTGGGCCTCGGCGCCGAGCAGGGCGTTGGCCAGGGTGGACTTGCCCGCCCCGGACTGGCCGAGCAGCACGCCGGTGCCGCCGGCCACCACGGCGGCGAGCACGTCCAGTCCCTGACCGGTGGTGGCGCTGGCCGGGAGCACGGGCACGCCCGGTGCGCTGGTCTCCGCGTCCCGGACGAGATGGGCGAGGGTCACCGGGTCGGGGACGAGGTCGGCCTTGGTGAGGACCACGACGGGCCGTGCCCCGGACTCCCAGCCGAGGGCGAGGAGCCGTTCGATCCGGCCGAGGTCGAGTTCCACCGCGAGGGACACCGCGATGAGGACGGTGTCCACGTTGGCGGCGAGGATCTGGCCCTCGGACCGTTTGGAGGAGGTGGAGCGCACGAAGGCGGTGCGGCGCGGCAACAGGGTCCGCACGTACCGCGGATCGCCGCCGGCCGGGTCGACGGCGACCCAGTCGCCGGTGCAGACGACCTTCATCGGGTCACGGGGCACGACGAACTCGGTGTCGGCGCGCACCGTGCCCTCGGGCGCGAGGACGTCGCACAGTCCGCGGTCCACCCGGGCGACCCGGCCGGGCACCAGGCCGTGGGCGGCGTACGGGGCGAACGCGTCGGCCCAGTCCCGGTCCCAGCCGTACGGGGCGAGGGCGGCGTGGACGGCGTCGGCACGGCCGTCGGAGGATGCGGAAGGGCCGGACGGACCGGCAGAGGGGTCGAGCGGATTGCTGGACAAAACGGGGAAACCCTTCGGAGGGTGGCCCCGGCGGCGCGCTGCGCGCGGACGGATGGGTGTCAGCCGGAGACCACGGGAATGGGGAGGACGAACTCCTGCGTGCGGGCAGCGCCCGTGACCATGACCGTCACCACTGTCCTCACCTCCTGCTCCACCTCGACGGACCGACGAACCGCCGCCGGTGCGGGCACGACGCGGCGCCCTTCCGACGGAACGTCCGAAGGGTAGTCCCGCCGCGTGGCCGTCCGCCATCCATTTGTCGGCGACGCCCCTCGGCCGGGCGCCTGACGGCCGAGGTGGGATCCTGGCACCGGACGGAGGAGGAAGATGCGCATCGGGGAACTCGCGGAGCACATCGGGGCCAGCCCCCGCTCCCTGCGCTACTACGAGCAGCAGGGGTTGCTGGTGCCCGCCCGCAGCGACAACGGGTACCGGGAGTACGACGGGGCCGCCCTGGTACGGGCCCGCAACATCAAGGAGTTGCTCGACACCGGACTCACCACCGAGGACGTCCGCCACTACCTGGAACGCGGCTGCCTGGAGCGCCCGTTGACCGACGGACCGCGGTGCAGCGGGGAACTGGACACCGTGCGGCACCGGCTGGAGTCGCTGGACGACCGGATCTCGCGGCTCCGGGAACTACGGGACCGGCTGGTCCGGCACCAGGCGGAGGTGGAGGCGTCCCTCGGACCCCCGCCGCCCCCCGAAGCCCGATAGGCCGGGCGGCCCGCGACGTCCTTCGCGGGCCGGGCGCCGACGGCGCCACGGGCGGAACGCGGCCCCGGGTCGACCCCGCGGGGTTGACCTTGACACCGGTGTCAAGGTCCTACCGTCCCGCCATGGTTACCGACGTGAAGGAAACGCCCCGGCCGCGCGGGGCGGGCTGGCTCGTGTGTCTGCTGCTGACGACGTTCGTGATCGGCACCGACGACTTCGTCGTCGCGGGCGTGCTGCCCGAGATCGCCTCCGGACTCGACGTCAGCACCGCCGCCGCCGGACAGCTGGTCACCGTGTTCTCGGTGACCTACGCCCTGGCCGCGCCGCCGTTGGCGGTCGTCACCGCGCGGCTGCCCCGGAGACCGGTGATCGTGGGCGGGCTGGTCCTCTTCGCCCTCACCAACGTGCTCACCGCGCTCGCCCCCGACCACCCGACCCTGATGGCGCTGCGCGTGCTGACCGCGTTGATCGCCGCCGGCATCACCCCCGCGGTCTTCGCGACGGCCGGGCGGGCCGCCGCGCCGGAGCGGGTGGGACGGGCCATGGGCACGGTGGCCGCGGGGCTGACCGTCTCCCTCTTCGTCGGGGTGCCGGCCGGCACGCTGCTCTCCGCCGCCTTCGGCTGGCGCTCCACCTTCGTCGCCGTCGCCCTGCTGGGCCTCGCCGTCGCCCTCGCCTCCTGGCGGCTGCTGCCCGACCTGCCGGGCGCGCCCGGGATCGGAGTCGGTCGACAGGTGCGCGTCCTCACCCGCCCCGCGGTGCTGCTCGGGGTGGCCGGCACCGTGCTGGGGGCCTCCAGCGGGCTGATGACGTACACCTACATCGCCCCGCTCACCCGGGACCTGACCGGCCGCACCGGGGCGGTGCTCGCCCTGTTCATCGCCGTCATCGGGGTGTTCGGCGCCCTCGGCTCCTTCCTCTGCGGACGGCTCACGGACCGGTGGGGCGCGGACCGCACGCTGGTGGGGGCCTTCGGCGGGTCGGTGGCGGCCACGGCCGCGCTCGCCGTGACCGGTCTGCTGACCGACGAGGCCCCGGTCTGGGTGGTGCTGCTCTTCCTGGCCGGCTGGGGCTTCGCCGGCTGGGGGTTCAACCCGCCGATGAACACCCGTGCCCTGGCGCTGGCCCGGGGCGCGGAGGCGGAGGCCGTGGCGCTCAACACCAGCGGGCTCTACGTCGGCATCGCCCTCGCGGGGGCCGTCGGCGGCTGGGCGGTCTCCGCCCACGACGGCACCGGGGTGGCGGTGACCGCCACCGGGCTCGGGGTGGCGGCCGGCCTGCTGATCGTCGGCTCCGTCCGCCGCTACCCCAGCCGCCCCGCCGACGTCCCGTCCGGACCGCGCACCGGCTCCGGCCGGTAGATCACGGGAGGGTCAACTCCGCTCCGCGCGCCGCCCCGTTGACGCATCATGGGGGCAAGGGGGACAACCACCACGCACCGGGGGGAACCGTGCACCGTCGTGTCGTCGCCGTGCTGCTCACCGTGGGGCTGACCGCCCTGTCGGGCTGCGGCGCCGCCGAGGAGGAGACCGCGAAGCTGCCCGATCTGACGGGCAAGGGCCTCCAGTACGCGCAGGACGAGGCCCGGGAGGCCGGCTTCCGGCGGCTTGAGTCGCACGACGCGCTGGGGCGCGGGCGGCTCCAGGCGATGGACCGCAACTGGAAGGTGTGCGGGCAGACCCCGAAGCCGGGCACCCACCCCACAAAGACGAAGGTCGACTTCGCCGCGGTGAAGCTGGCGGAGCGGTGTCCGGGCGAGGACGGGGCGCCCCCGCGGACCGAGGACGCCCTGCCGGACTTCGTGGGCACCTCGGTGCGGGCCGCGCGGCAGTCGCTGGACAGCTCCGCCAGCCTGTCCGTCAAGGACGCGACCGGCGAGGGCCGCAAGGTGATCGTGGAGTCCAACTGGAAGGTGTGCGCCCAGCGGCCGAAGGCGGGCACGCCCTTCACGGGGCAGCCGATCGCACTGGACGCCGTGAAGTACGGCGAACGCTGCTGAGCACCGCCCCGGTCCCCGCGCGGGTCCGGGGCGGTCCGGCGCGCGGGCTCAGCCCTCCTCCGCCGCCTCCTGCGGGGCGAGGCTGTCCATGAAGGAGCTGACCGAGAACACGGCCCGGCCGGGTCCGGCGGGGCCGTAGCCGGGGGGCGAGGTCAGGCCGAACTCGTCCATCGTCGCGCGGTAGGACTCCAGCAGACGGATGTGGTACTCCAGCGGGGCGCCCTGCGGGTTGGCCTTGCCGAGCGGGGTGGTGGGCTCGGGGCACCAGGTGGTGAAGCGGGGCGTGATGCCGTGCGACATGAAGAACCGCAGGCCCTCGGTGGTGGAGGCGATGGCCTCGTCGACGGTGGTGAAGCCGAAGGGCTCCGCCATCTCGACGCCGGCGACGAAGTTCGGGATGACGTTGCGAGCGCCGAAGACGTCCGCGGAGTCCAGGATGCGGCGGTGCCACTCGTCGCGGCCCACGTACCTCTCCTTGCCGGGGCAGTAGAGCTCGAACAGCCGCCGGTCCCACACCTCGTAGTTGGGGTGGTAGATCTGCACCCCGTAGTCCTTGAAGCGCTGGACGTCGTCCTTGGGCAGCGCCTGGGCGACGACCTTGCCGATCCAGCGGCCGGGGAAGCGCTCCTCGATGGCCTTGGCGTAGTGGCCGTAGAAGTCCGCCTCGTCGCGGCCGGCGACCTTGGAGGTGACGGCTCCGCCGGTGAGGGTGTAGGCGGTGGAGGTGCGGGCCGTGTCGTAGGTGTCGATGATCTCCAGGGCCTCCAGCACCTCCGCCACGTCCTTGACGCCGGTGTAGGGACGGCCGGCGGCCTTGTGCTGGCGCCAGTTGTGGTTGATGTCGCAGTACTGGCACTCCTCCTTGGCGCCGAAGTACTGGCAGACCCGGAAGACCGTCAGGTAGATGAGGTAGCCCCACTGGATGGTCGGGGCGACCTCCATCACCGACTTCCCGCCGGCCAGGGCATGCCGGTAGTAGTCCGGCATGGGGGGCAGTCCGACGTCGGAGATCCGGTGTCCGTCGAGGTACAGCCCCAGCATGCCCTCGTCGTCGGCGGCCACCCGGTACGGGGAGGACGGGTTGACCCGGACCGACACCACCGTGCGGCGCAGGTCGTAGGGGCCGCCGGTGAGGACGATCTCCTCGGGCGGGCGGCGCAGCGCGGCGGCGCCCAGCTCGGGCAGGGTGCCGTGGTCGAAGGAGAAGATGAAGTACGACTTGGGCTTGACGTCACCGGTCGCCTCGTTGGCGGTGTCGCTGAGGGCGGACTCGTCGAAGGCCATGCCCCCGCGCAGCAGGTCCTCCTTGATGACCGCTTCCCGCGGGACGTGCGGGAAGCGTTCCATCAGGTCCTCGACCAGTTCGGTGCGGCGTACCGTGCCGTCCGCGGTGCCGGTGCCCGTGGTGCCCATCGTGTGTCTCCTCGCTCCCCGGCCGCGGAGGGTGTCTCCGGCGGGGCCCGGGTGTCGGGTCCCGCCGCTCTCGGTGCGTGCGTCCGGTCCTCCACCGTATGCCCCCGCCGGTGGCGGTTCGACGTGCCCCCGGGGCCGCGGGACGTAGGTCCGCAGGCGGAGCGGGCCCGGGCTCAGCCGGTGGCGGTCGGTGCGAGGGCGGGTTCGCCGGGGCCGGGTTCCTGCTCCCAGAGGGCGAACGCCCGGTCCCGGGGGCCGTGGAGCACCGCGCCGCCGGGTTCGGGGCCGAAGCGGCGCACCGGGTGCCGGGCGTCCCAGGCCGGCCACCCGGGGTCCCCGTGGGTGATGAAGCGCACCCAGGCCCCGTGCATCTCCCGGGCCAGCCAGCGCGGTGCGCCGGCCCCGGTGAGCTGGGCGGCCTCCGGTACGTCGACCGTGTCGAAGACGAAGCCCAACTCCAGTGCGTGGCAGGCCCCGAGTCCGGGCACCCCGGACGGCCAGGCGAACTCGTACAGGTGGGTGCGGGCGCCCGGAGCGGCGAGCCGGCGGACTTCCGCCAGCCGATGGACGGGGCGTCTCAGCAAGTGGTCGGTGACGACCTGGCCGACCACCTCGGCGGCGCCCGCCCCGGGCAGCAGGGCGCGGTAGCCGCGGACCACTCCCGGCCCGCCCCGGCAGCGGGCCTTCGCCCAGGCCAGGGCGAGGGGGCCGAGACGGTCGAACTGCTCGGCGAGACCGCTGGGGCCGAGCCACAGCAGGTGTTCCTGGGCGGTCCACCCCATCAGCAGGTCGATGCCCGCCGCACCGTCGCCGCGGGTGAGGGCCGTCATCGGGTCCTCGGGCACCAGGTCCCCGTCCACGACCACGCCGAAGGCGGCGCCGCCGAGCAGGGGGCTGGAGCGGCGGCCGGCCTCCCGTTGGGCGGCGAGCAGCGCGGCGGGGTCGACCCGGGCGAACGCCTCGGCGGTGGCGGGGACCTTCATCCGGGCGGCCATCCGGCGCACCATGCGGCGGACCCGGTCCCGTTCCACGGTCTGCGGCGGGCCGCTCTGGAGCACCGCGCGGTGGAACAGTCCGCGGGCGCGGGGGCTGGCCAGCAGCACCCCGATGCTGATGGCGCCCGCGGACTCGCCGAAGACGGTCACCCGGTCCGGGTCGCCGCCGAACGCGGCGACGTTGTCGCGCACCCATTCCAGGGCGGCGAGCTGGTCGCGCAATCCGGCGTTGGGCGGAGCGTCCGGGAAGAGTCCGTACCCTTCGACGCCCAGGCGGTAGTTGAAGGAGACCAGGACCACCCCGTCGCGGGCGAAGGCCAGCCCGTCGTACACCGGGAGCGCCGAGGACCCGCGGGTGAGGGAGCCGCCGTGCACCCACACCGCGACCGGCAGCCGGGCCGCCGGGTCGGGGTCCGGGGTCCAGACGTTCACGGTGAGCCAGTCGTCACCGGGGAGGGCCGGGTCGGCGAGGATGCGGGCGAAGGGTTCGCTGTAGGGGGGCTTGGGCGGGGTGGGGCCGAAGTCGGCAGCGTCGCGGACGCCGTCCCAGCGCTCGGGGGGCCGGGGCGGCCGGAAGCGGTGGGGGCCCTGCGGGGGCGCGGCGTAGGGGACGCCCTTGAAGACGGCGATCGGCCGCCCGGCCACGGTCGCGCGGCGTCCGCGCACCGTCCCGTGGACGGTGCTGACCTGCGGGTCCGATACCGCTGGCACCCGGCTCCCCTTTCGTCCCACCGGCCCCGCGCGCTGGCGGGGCGGACCTCCAGGGTGGACCAACCGGGCGGCCCGAGCCACCCGGGCGGGGGTCGCCCGGCTGTCCGATTCCTTCAAGACCGCGGGAGCGGGGTGGCCCTACTCTCGCCGCATGAACGCACGATTCGATCTGGTGAGCGTGGTCGTCTCCGACATGGCGGCGTCCGTGGCCTTCTACCGTCGCCTCGGTCTGGACTTCCCCGCGGGGTCCGAGGAGCTGCCGCACGCGGAGGCGGAGCTGCCCGGGGGGCTGCGGTTCGCCCTCGACACCGAGGAGACCATCCGCGGTTTCCTGCCCGAGTGGCACGGGGTCCCGGAGGGGCGGGTGGGCCTCGCCTTTCTCTGCGAGGGCGGTGCGCGGGGCGTCGACGACACCTATGCCGCGCTGCTCGCGGCCGGTCACCGGGGCGTGCGCGCCCCCTGGGACGCGCCCTGGGGTCAGCGGTACGCGCTGGTCGCCGACCCGGACGGCAACGGGGTGGACCTGTTCGCGCCGCTCGCCTGACCGTCCGACGCGGGCCCGGGGACGAGCCGGCCGAGGGTGGTGCCGGCCAGCGTGCGGGTCTCCCGGGCCAGGTGCGCCTGGTCCGCGTACCCGGCGGTCAGGGCGGCGTCCGTGCGGGCCGTGCCGGCCCGGACCAGGGCGAGGGCCCGTTGGAAGCGCAGCACCCGGGCCAGGGTCTTGGGCCCGTAGCCGAAGACCTCCAGGGACCTGCGGTGCAGCGCCCGGGCACCGAGGCCGACCTCGTCGGCGACCGCGCCCACGCTGCGGCCGGCGCGCAGCCCGGCCACGATCCCGGCCACCCGGGGGTCGTCGGGTCCGCCGGCCGCCCGGAGTCCGAGGGCGAGGGCGTCCAGGGCGGCCACCGGGTCGGGGGCCGCGGCGATCCGGTCGGCCAGGGCGCGGACGGTGCGGGCGGGCCAGAGGTCGGCCAGCTCCACCCGCTGGTCGCGCAGCGCCCGGGCGGGCACCCCGAGCACGGGGTGCGCGGTGCCGGGGGCGAACCGCACCCCGGCGTAGGGGGCGCTGCGGTCCGGGCGGTGCGGGCGGGTGTCGGGGCCGGCCACCCACAGCCGGCCCCCGCTCCACATCAGGTCCATGCACCCGTCGGGCAGGACCGTCCCGCCGGGCGAGGGGCCGCTGCTCCAGAGCGCCGCGCCGGGCACCCGGGCGGGTCGTTCCGCGTACCCGGTGCGCTCCGGCGGGCAGGGGAGGGTCGTGCTCAACGCCCGTGGCCGCCTCGGTGGCGCGGGTCGCCGGCGGTGGGGTCGTCGGGGTGCGGCGGCAGCGGCGGGACGCTGTCCGCGGGGCGCCGCAGGGGGGTCAGCAGGCGGGAGCTGACGTCCTCGGGCGGCAGGAACTTGGACCACCGCTCGGGGAACTCGGACGGCATCTCGGGGTCGTCGGAGTAGTCGGCGTAGTCCGCGTCGTCGGAGTAGCCGGTGGGGTCGACGACCTCGTGGCCGGTGCCGGGCAGGTCGGGGAAGACGGAGTACTGTTCGCCGCCGTGGCGGCGCCAGGCGGCGGCCCGGGCCACGTACTCGGCGATCTGCTCCTGCTTGGCCCGCTCCTGGGCGGCGCGGGCGGCGGCGGTGGCGACGGAGGGCCAGACCCGGTCGATGGCCGCGTTCACCGCGGCCCCGACGAGGACCGCGAAGGCGGAGACGCCGATCCACAGGAGCACGGCGACGGGCGCGGCGAGGGAGCCGTAGATGGTGGGGCCCTCGACGGTGTTGGTGAGGTAGATGCGGAGCAGGAAGCTGCCGAGCACCCACATGCCGAGGGCGACCAGGGCCCCGGGCACGTCCTCCACCCACGGGGAGCGCACCGGCACCGACACGTGGTAGAGCGTGGTCAGGAAGGCGACGGACAGCACGATCACCACGGGCCAGTAGAGCACTTGGACGACCGTGGTGGACCAGGGCACCACCTTCACCACCGCGTCGGGGCCGGCCACCAGCAGCGGCAGCGCGATCGAGCCGATCAGCAGCGCCACGATGAACAGCAGGAAGGACAGCAGCCGGGTCTTGACGATGCCCCGGGCGCCGTCCAGCCCGTACATGACGGTGATGGTGTCGATGAAGACGTTCACCGCGCGGGAGCCGGACCAGAGGGCGAACAGGAAGCCGAGGGAGATGACGTCGGGCCGGCCGCCCTCCATCACGTCGTCGAGGATCGGCCGGGCGATCTCGCTGACGCCCCGGTCGGACAGGACGGTGCGGGACGCCTCCAGGAGGTTGGACTCCAGGCTGGCGATGGTGGAGGCACCGGTCCAGGAGTCCACGTACCCGAGCAGTCCGACCAGGCTGAGCAGCAGCGGCGGCACGGACAGCAGGGTGAAGAAGGCGGCCTCGGCGGCGAGGCCCAGGATCCGGTACTCGATGCACGAGTTGACCGTGTCCTTGAGCAGGAGCCACGTGGTCCTGCGCTTGGAAACGTCCCGGTACAGGGCTTTGGCCCGATGGAGACGGCCGGCTGGCCGATCAGGTGTTTCGTTCGCCTCGTGCACCTCCTTACCGTAGCGGCATGGCAGCGCGCACTCACACCGTGACCAACCAGCCCCCACCCTTGACCGGGTATGACGTTTTCGCCGGTGACCTGGCACTTTGGGAGGCCGTCGGTCGCCACCTCGACCCCGCGCTGCTGCCGGAGGCGACCGCGGAGCTGTCGTTGCTCGGGCGGGCCGCGGGGTCGGCGCAGGTGCAGCGGTGGGGGGCGCTGGCGAACGAGAACCCGCCGCGGTTGCGGACCCACGACCGCTACGGCCACCGGGTCGACGAGGTGGAGTTCCACCCCTCCTGGCACCGGCTGTTGGGCAAGGGGGTCGGGGCGGGGCTGACGGCGGCCTGGACGACGCCGGGCGGGCACGTGCGGCGGGCGGCCGGGTTCCTGGTGTGGTCGCAGGTGGAGGCGGGGCACGGCTGCCCGTTGTCGATGACCCACGCCGCGGTGCCCGCGCTGCGCGCGGAACCGGCGCTGGCCGGGGTGTGGGAGCCGCGGCTCACCTCCCGTACCTACGACCCGGAGTTGCGGACCGCGGACCGGAAGGCCGGCGGCCTGTTCGGCATGGCCATGACGGAGAAGCAGGGCGGCAGCGACGTGCGGTCCAACGCGACGGTCGCCCGCCCGCTCGCCGAACCGGGCGCGTACGAGCTGACCGGGCACAAGTGGTTCTGCTCGGCGCCGATGTCCGACGGGTTCCTGGTGCTGGCCCGGGCCCCCGAGGGGCTGAGCTGCTTCCTGGTGCCCCGGGTGCTGCCCGACGGGACGCGGAACCCGTTCGCGATCCAACGGCTCAAGGACAAGCTCGGCAACAGGTCCAACGCCTCCGCGGAGGTCGAGTTCGACGGCACCCTGGCGCACCGGGTCGGGGACGAGGGGCGCGGGGTGCGCACCATCATCGGGATGGTGGCGGCGACCCGGCTGGACTGCGTCCTCGGGTCGGCGGCGCTGATGCGGCAGGCGGTCGCCCAGGCGGTGCACCACGTCACCTACCGGGAGGCGTTCGGCGGGCCGCTGGTCGACAAGCCGCTGATGCGCAACGTCCTCGCCGACCTCGCGGTGGAGTCCGAGGCGGCGACGGTGCTGGGGCTGCGGCTCGCGGCGGCTTACGACGCGGCGCAGGACCCCGGGGCGCCCGGTGCGGCGGCCGAGCGGGCGCTGCTGCGGCTCGCGGTGCCGGTCGCCAAGTACTGGGTCACCAAGCGCTGCACCCCGCTGGTGGCGGAGGCCCTGGAGTGCCTGGGCGGCAACGGGTACGTCGAGGAGTCCGGGATGCCGCGGCTGCTGCGGGAGTCGCCGCTGAACTCGATCTGGGAGGGCTCGGGCAACGTCCAGGCGCTGGACGTGCTGCGGGCCCTGCAACGGGAGCCGGAGGCGCTCAACGCGTTCCTGGTGGAGGTGGGGCGGGCGAGGGGCGCCGACGACCGGCTGGACCGGGCGATCCGGGACCTGCTCGCGGAGTTGGCCGACCTGGCGGCCCTGGAGGCGCGGGCGCGGCGGGTGGTGGAGCGGATGGCGCTGGTGCTCCAGGGCGCGCTGTTGGTGCGGTTCGCACCGCCCGCGGTGGCCGACGTGTTCTGCTCCTCGCGGCTCGCCCGCGACTGGGGCGGCGCCTTCGGCACCCTCGCCCCCACCCTCGACCTGGCGTCGGTGGTGGAGCGGGCGCGTCCGCAGCCGCACTGAGGACAGGTCGCGGGGGTGGTGCCGCGCCGACACGGCGCCACCCCCGCTACGGCCCCGTGGTGCGGAGCGGGCGCCGAACGTGCGGCGCCGCGCCCAGCTTTGAGCACGTCACGGCCGTCTGCCAGAGTTGCAGGGGGTTGCAGCACCCCGGCCGAGCGGCGCGCTCACCCCGCCGGGCACCATGGAAGCGCACGCACCCGTGAAGGGTGCGGTACGCGCGGGCGGTGCGTGAACGGGAGGGCTTGTGGTGATGCCGTCGACCATCGAGGGGGCGCGGCTGGCGGCCATGGACCCGGAGCGGGCCGCGCGGCTGTTGCGGGAGGTCCACGAGGCGACGCTGAGGGGCGGTGCGGCGCAGGCCGCGCCGCGGCCGGTGATCGGCGAGTCCTGGACCCGGGCGGTGCGCGACGGGATCGACCCGGAGCGGGACTGTCGGGGGGCGCTGCTGAGCGGGGAGCAGTTGGCGGACCGGCGGCGCCGCTCGCCGCTGGGCCGGGTGCTGCCGCTGCTGCGCGAGGTGCTCGGGCCGGTGACCGGCGAGTCCCGGTCGATCCTCACCGTCTGCGACGCGGAGGGCCGGGTGCTGTGGCGGGAGGGCCATCCGTCGGTGCTGCGCCAGGCGGACCTGCTGGGGTGCGTCCCCGGGGCGGACTGGAGCGAGGCCGCCGTCGCCACCAACGGGGTGGGCACCCCGCTGGTGGTCCGCCGGCCGGTGCGGGTGCACTCGGCTGAGCACTACGTCCGCGCCCAGCACCCGTGGACCTGCGCGGGCGCACCGGTGTCCGACCCGCGCAACGGTCGGCTGTTGGGCGCGGTGGTGGTGAGCGGGCCGTACGGGACCCAGCACCCGGCCACCCTGGCGCTGGTGTCCTCGGTGGCGAAGCTGGCGGAGTCCGGGCTGCGCGAGGAGCACCTGACGGGCCTGGGCCGGCTGCGGTCGGCGGCGGCGCCGGTGCTGGCCCGGGTCGGCGGGCGGGCCCTGGCGGTGGACCGGGACGGCTGGACCGCGGGGGTGGTGGGGATGGCGCCGGTGGACCGGGTGGCCCTGCCCCGCGGGCTGGGGCAGGGCCGGGCCTGGCTGCCCTCGCTGGGCGACTGCCTGGTGGAGCCGTTGCCGGACGGGTGGCTGATCAGGGTGGCGGAGCCGGGGGACCCGGCCGCCACCCGGGTGCGGCTGGACCTCTCCGAGCCGCGGCGCTGGCAGGTGACGGTCTCCGGCGGTTCCGGGGACTGGACGCACGAGCTCACGCCGCGGCACGCCGAGTTGCTGTACCTGTTGGCGGTGCACCGCCCGGGCCGCAGCGCGGGGGAGCTGGCCCGGGCGGTGTTCGGGGACGGCGGGAGGACCGTGACGGTGCGGGCCGAGGTCTCCCGGATGCGCCGGTACCTGGGCGGGCTGCTCCACCACCGCCCCTACCGGTTTCGGGAGGACGTGGCGGTCGAGGTGGCGCTGCCGGAGCGCCGCTGCGACCTGCTCCCCCATTCGACGGCCCCGGAGGTCCGCTCGCCGGGCGCGGGACGAGGGGCGGACGGGGCCGCCGGGCGAGGGTCGGACGGGCCCGGGGCACTCCGTACCCTGGGCCCATGAGCATCACCGTGACCACCTGGTCCCTGGAACAGACCTCGCCGGGCGACCTGATCCCCGCGAAGGAGCCGGAGGGCGACGTCCGGATCGTCCGGGCCGAGGTCCCCTCCCCGGAGTTCAGCCGGTTCCTGTACACCGCGGTGGGCGGGGACATCCGCTGGACGGACCGGCTCCCCCTGCCGTACGCCGCGTGGCGGGAGCAGATGGAGCGGCCGGGCACCGAGACCTGGGTGGCGTACGACCGGGGCACCCCGGCGGGGTACGTGGAGTTGGCGACCGGGGGCGAGGGCACGGTGGAGATCGTGTACTTCGGTCTGCTGCCCGCCTTCCGGGGGCGCCGGATCGGGGGCCATCTGCTGACCCTCGGCACGGCCCGGGCCTGGGACCTGGCGTCCCGCTGGCCGGACCTGCCGCCCACCCGCCGGGTGTGGCTCCACACCTGTAGCAAGGACGGCGTCCACGCGATGGACAACTACCTGCGGCGGGGATTCCGCCTCTTCGACACCGCGGTGGCCGAGGAGCCCGAGGTGGCGACCCCGGGGCCGTGGCCGGGCGCCGGGCCCTGCTGAAACGGCGCTGGACGGCGGGGCGTTCCCTCCCCCGTCGACCGTTTCGCCCCCCTGTCATCCCGCTGTGACCAAGAACACTCTTGTCTCGTGATGCGAGACGAGAGTGTCCACATATCGGATTACGCTAGACCGGTCCGACGCCCCCGTGCCACGCTTCCGTCATGTCTTCAGCTGGAATTGCCTTGGTGAGTCGACGCCACGTCGACCTCGTTCGCGTGTCCAGCGCCATCTGTCCGGCGCGCTGACCGCCCTCAGCACCGCCGCACGTTTCACCCTGCCGCCCCCCAGCCCCTCAGCGTCCTCCGCCCCGCCGAACGGCTTCGTCCCCATCGGACCACGCCGGGGTGCGGTCGACGCTCCCCCCTGACTGCGCAGTGCCGCGCACGGACGCCCGCACCCTCCGTGCTGTTCCCGTATGCGCAGGTAAGAGCCGCTTCCCTGCCTGTCCGAAGGACGTATTCCCATGGTCTCCTCGGCTTCGACGCCGCCGCAGAAGCCCGCCGCAGCCGCGGCCCGCCGCAAGGTGGGTCGTCACCGGGGCGAAGGCCAGTGGGCCAAGGGCCACTTCACCCCGCTCAACGGCAACGAGCAGTTCAAGAAGGACGACGACGGTCTCAACGTGCGGACGCGCATTGAGACGATCTACTCCCGTACGGGCTTCGACTCGATCGACCCCAACGACCTGCGCGGCCGGATGCGTTGGTGGGGTCTGTACACCCAGCGCAAGCCCGGCATCGACGGCGGCAAGACCGCGGTGCTGGCGCCGGAGGAGTTGGACGACAAGTACTTCATGCTGCGCGTCCGCATCGACGGCGGTCGGCTCAGCACCGAACAACTGCGGGTGGTCGGCGAGATCTCCCAGGAGTTCGCGCGCGGCACGGCCGACATCACCGACCGGCAGAACGTGCAGTACCACTGGATCCGCATCGAGGACGTGCCCGAGATCTGGCGCCGGCTGGAGGGCGTGGGCCTGTCCACCACCGAGGCGTGCGGTGACACCCCCCGGGTGATCCTGGGCTCCCCCGTCGCGGGCATCGCCGAGGACGAGATCATCGACGGCACCCCGGCCATCGACGAGATCTACCGCCGGATCGTCGGCAACAAGGACTTCTCCAACCTCCCCCGCAAGTTCAAGTCCGCGATCTCCGGCTCCCCCCTGCTGGACGTCGCCCACGAGATCAACGACATCGCCTTCGTCGGGGTGCACCACCCCGAACTCGGCCCCGGCTTCGACCTGTGGGTCGGCGGCGGGCTCTCCACCAACCCCAAGCTCGGGGTGCGTCTGGGCGCCTGGGTGTCCCTGGACGACGTGCCCGACGTCTACGAGGGCGTCATCGGCATCTTCCGCGACTACGGCTTCCGCCGACTGCGCAACCGCGCCCGGCTCAAGTTCCTCGTCGCCGACTGGGGCCCGGAGAAGTTCCGTCAGGTGCTGGAGGACGAGTACCTGCTGCGCAAGTTGGCCGACGGTCCCGCGCCCGAGCAGCCCGTGCAGCAGTGGCGCGACCACGTCGGCGTCCACCGCCAGCGGGACGGCCGCTACTACGTCGGCTTCGCGCCCCGGGTCGGCCGGGTGGACGGCACCATCCTCACCAAGATCGCCCAGATCGCCGAGGACCACGGCAGCGGCCGGCTGCGCACCACCGCCGAACAGAAGATGATCGTCCTCGACATCACCGAGGACAAGGTCGACTCGGTGGTGGCCGCCCTGGAGGCCATGGACCTGCGGGTCACCCCCTCCCCCTTCCGGCGCGGCACGATGGCCTGCACCGGCATCGAGTACTGCAAGCTGGCGATCGTCGAGACCAAGGCGCGCGCCTCCTCCCTCATCGACGAACTGGAGCGCCGCCTCCCGGAGTTCGACGAGCCGATCACCATCAACCTCAACGGCTGCCCCAACGCCTGCGCCCGCATCCAGGTCGCGGACATCGGCCTCAAGGGGCAACTCGTCCTCGACGACGACGGCAACCAGGTCGAGGGCTACCAGGTGCACCTCGGCGGCGCGCTCGGCCTGGAGGCCGGCTTCGGCCGCAAGGTGCGCGGACTAAAGGTCACCTCCGCCGAACTGCCGGACTACGTCGAGCGGGTGGTGCGCCGCTTCGAGGCCGAGCGCGAGGACGGCGAGCGCTTCGCCGCCTGGGTCGCGCGCGCCTCGGAGGAGGCGCTGTCATGAGCGAGCGCGCCGCCCCCTTCCACTGCCCCTACTGCGGGGACGAGGACCTCCGTCCGAACGAACAGGGCCACGGGGCCTGGGAATGCGCGGCCTGCAACCGAGCCTTTCAGTTGAAGTTCCTCGGGTTGCTCGCCCGGGGGCTCCAGCGACAGGACCTCGGAGGGGACACGACATGACCGCCACCGACACCACCGCACCGCACGCCTCGGACGACCACCATCCGGGCGCCCCGGACGAAGCCCGTGCAGCCGAACTCCGCGACCTCGCCGAGCGGGCCGGACGCGAACTGGAGGACGCGTCCGCCCTGGAGATCGTGGGCTGGGCGGCCGGCACCTTCGGCGACCGCTTCTGCGTGACCTCCTCGATGGAGGACGCGGTCGTCGCCCACCTCGCCTCCCGGGCCCTGCCCGGCGTGGACGTGGTCTTCCTCGACACCGGCTACCACTTCCCGGAGACCATCGGGACCCGGGACGCCGTCGAGGCCGTGATGGACGTCAACGTCATCACCCTGACGCCCCGTCAGACGGTGGCGGAGCAGGACGCCCAGTACGGGCCGCGGCTGCACGACCGGGACCCCGACCGGTGCTGCGCCCTGCGCAAGCTCGCCCCCCTCCAGCAGGGGTTGACCCGCTACGAGGCGTGGGCGACCGGACTGCGCCGCGACGAGTCCCCCACCCGGGCGAACACCCCGGTCGTCGGCTGGGACGCGAGGCGCCGCAAGGTCAAGGTCTCCCCCATCGCCCGCTGGACCCAGGACGACGTGGACCGCTACGTCGCCGAACACGGCGTGCTCACCAATCCGTTGCTCATGGACGGCTACGCCTCCGTGGGGTGCGCCCCCTGCACCCGCCGGGTCCTCGAAGGCGAGGACGCCCGCGCCGGCCGTTGGGCCGGCCGGGGCAAGACCGAATGCGGGCTGCACGGATGACCGCGCCCCGACACCCCCACCAGGAAACCGAGAATGCCGAGGAGACTCACGTGAGCGGAGCCACGGTCTGGCTCACGGGCCTGCCCAGCGCGGGCAAGACGACGATCGCGTACGAACTGGCCGGACGGCTGCGCGCGGAGGGCCACCGGGTCGAGGTGCTCGACGGCGACGAGATCCGGGAGTTCCTCTCCGCCGGCCTCGGCTTCGACCGGGCCGACCGCCACACCAACGTGCAGCGCATCGGCTTCGTCGCCGAACTCCTCGCCCGCAACGGCGTCCTCGTCCTCGTTCCGGTGATCGCGCCCTACGCCGACAGCCGCACCGCGGTGCGCGAGCGCCACGCCAAGACGGACACCGCCTACGTCGAGGTGCACGTGGCCACCCCGGTGGACGTGTGCGCGGTGCGCGACGTCAAGGGCCTGTACGCCAAGCAGGCCGCCGGCGAGATATCCGGGCTCACCGGCGTCGACGACCCCTACGAGGAGCCCATCGCACCGGACCTGCGGATCGAGTCGCAGGATCAGAGCGTCCAGGAGTCCGCCGCGGCGCTGCACGCGCTGCTCACCGAGAGGGGTCTGGCATGACGGCGACCACCGCCACCACCCGCGACGGCGACGAGCTCCGTCCGCGCTCCGCGCCGGGCGCCAGGAGCCCCTACGCGCTGACCCACCTGGACGCGTTGGAGTCCGAGGCCGTCCACATCTTCCGCGAGGTGGCCGGCGAGTTCGAGCGGCCGGTGATCCTGTTCTCCGGCGGCAAGGACTCCATCGTCATGCTGCACCTGGCGCTGAAGGCGTTCGCCCCCGCGCCCGTCCCGTTCACCCTGCTGCACGTGGACACCGGACACAACTTCCCCGAGGTCCTGGAGTACCGCGACCGGGCGGTGGCCCGGCACGGCCTGCGGCTGCACGTCGCCTCGGTGCAGGACTACATCGACCGGGGCGTGCTGCGCGAGCGGCCCGACGGCACCCGCAACCCGCTCCAGACCGTGCCGCTCACCGAGGCGATCCAACAGCACCGGTTCGACGCGGTGTTCGGCGGCGGGCGACGCGACGAGGAGAAGGCCCGCGCCAAGGAGCGGGTGTTCTCGCTGCGCGACGAGTTCTCCCAGTGGGACCCGCGCCGCCAGCGGCCCGAGCTGTGGCAGCTCTACAACGGACGGCACGCCCCCGGCGAGCACGTGCGGGTGTTCCCGCTCTCCAACTGGACCGAGTTGGACGTCTGGCAGTACATCGCCCGGGAGTCCATCGAACTGCCCGAGATCTACTTCGCGCACGAGCGCGAGGTGTTCCCGCGCTCCGGGATGTGGCTGACCGCGGGCGACTGGGGCGGCCCGAAGGCCGGCGAGCCCGTCGAGACGCGCCTGGTGCGCTACCGCACGGTGGGCGACATGTCCTGCACCGGTGCCGTCGACTCGGACGCCACCACGCTGGAGGCCGTGATCGCGGAGATCGCCGCGTCCCGGCTGACCGAGCGGGGGGCCACCCGCGCCGACGACAAGCTGTCCGAGGCCGCGATGGAAGACCGCAAGCGCGAGGGGTACTTCTAGCCATGACCAACAGCACCGCGACGGCCGCCGAGTTCGCCGGCCTCTCCGCCACCACCCTGCTGCGCTTCGCCACCGCCGGTTCGGTGGACGACGGCAAGTCCACCCTGGTGGGACGGCTGCTGCACGACTCCAAGTCGGTCCTCGCCGACCAGTTGGAAGCCGTGGAGCACGCCTCCCGCAACCGCGGCCAGGACACCCCCGACCTGGCGCTGCTCACCGACGGGCTGCGCGCCGAGCGGGAACAGGGCATCACCATCGACGTGGCGTACCGCTACTTCGCCACCCCGCGCCGCCGGTTCATCCTGGCCGACACGCCGGGCCACGTGCAGTACACCCGGAACATGGTGACCGGGGCCTCCACCGCCGAGCTGACCGTGATCCTGGTGGACGCCCGCAACGGCGTCGTCGAGCAGACCCGCCGGCACGCCGCGATCGCCGCCCTGCTGCGGGTGCCGCACGTGGTCCTCGCGGTCAACAAGATGGACCTGGTGGCGTACGCCGAGGAGGTGTTCGCGGACATCGCCGAGGAGTTCACCGCCTACGCCACCGAGCTGGGCGTGCCCGAGGTGACCGCCATCCCGATCTCCGCGCTCGCCGGGGACAACGTGGTGGAGCCCTCCGCCCACATGGACTGGTACGGCGGCCCGACCGTCCTGGAGCACCTGGAGACCGTGCCGGTCAGCCATGACCTCGCGGAGTGCCACGCCCGGCTGCCGGTGCAGTACGTGATCCGGCCGCAGACCGCCGAGCTGCCCGACTACCGGGGCTACGCGGGCCAGATCGCCGCCGGCACCTTCCGGGTGGGCGAGTCGGTCACCGTGCTGCCGTCCGGGCGCACCTCGACGATCGCCGGGATCGACCTGCTGGGCGAACCGGTGGACGCGGCGTGGACCCCGCAGTCGGTGACGGTGTTGCTCGCCGACGACGTCGACGTTTCCCGCGGCGACCTGATCGTGCCGACCGTCGACGCGCCCGCCACCTCGCAGGACATCGAGGCGACGGTCTGCCACGTGGCCGACACGCCGCTGGTCGTGGGCCAGCGGGTGCTGTTGAAGCACACCACCCGCACGGTCAAGGCGATCGTCAAGGAGATCCCGTCCCGGCTCACCCTGGACGACCTCTCCCAGCACCGCGAGCCGGGCCGGCTGGTCACCAACGACATCGGCCGGGTGAAGGTGCGCACCGCGGAACCGCTCGCGGTGGACGCGTACGCCGACTCCCGGCGCACCGGGTCGTTCCTGCTGATCGACCCGGCCGACGGAACGACCCTGGCCGCGGGGATGGCCGGCGAGTCGTTCACCTCGACCACCACCCCGGCCGTCGGGGCCGACGCCGCCGGCGAGGACGACGGGTGGGACTTCTAGCCATGCACGCACGGGGGGAGTGGACCGGCTGATGGACGACAGACGGACGACCGGAGTGGACGTCTTCTCGACGTTCGCGAAGGAAGGAGGGCGGGTCGGCAGCGGCGCGCTCGGCAGCGGGCAGGGCGGTGTCGGGCGATGTGCGTGAAGACGTACGCGCACCGCCTGCGCGCCCTCACCCCCCACCCGCTGTGCCGAGCAAGACGAAGACCTGCCGATCTCCCGGCCACGACATGAGTACGTGACCGCCGGGCCGACGAGGGGAACACCTCCCGTGCCTGCACGCCTCCGCTCCACCACCGTACGACGCGGCCTGGCCGCCGCCCTCGCCCTGCCGCTCCTCGCGGTCGCCGCCACCGCCTGCGGCTACGGTTCCAAAGCCGAGGACAAGAAGGACGGCGACACGGCCCCGACGGCCGGCGCCAAGAAACTCTCCGCCGACAGAGTCCGGATCGGCTACTTCCCGAACCTGACGCACGCCACCGCGCTCATCGGCGACCAGCGCGGCCTGTTCCAGAAGGAACTCGGCGGCACCAAGGCCTCGTACTCGCAGTTCAACGCCGGCCCCTCGGCGATCGAGGCCCTCAACTCGGGCTCCGTCGACATCAGTTGGATCGGCCCGAACCCGGCGATCAACGGCTATGTGAAGTCCAAGGGTTCCAACCTGCGGATCGTCGGGGGTTCGGCCTCCGGCGGGGTGAAGCTCGTGGTCGACCCGAAGAAGATCAAGACCCTGGACGAGGTCGAGGGCAAGAAGATCGCGACCCCGCAGTTCGGCAACACCCAGGACGTGGCGCTGCTCAACTGGGCCGCCGAACGGGGCTGGAAGGTCGACCCGCAGAGCGGCAAGGGCGACGTCAACGTCGTCCGCACCGACAACAAGATCACCCCGGACGCCTACCGGTCGGGCTCCATAGACGGGGCCTGGGTCCCGGAGCCGACCGCGTCCCGGCTGGTGGCCCTCGGCGGCAAGGTGCTGCTCAACGAGGCGGACCTGTGGCCGGACAAGAAGTTCGTGATCACCCATGTGATCGTGTCGCAGAAGTTCCTCGACGCCCACCCGGACGTGGTGGAGGCGGTGCTGCGCGGCACGGTGAAGACCAACGCGTGGATCAAGGCCAACCCTGACGAGGCCAAGAAGACCGCCAACGAGAAGCTCAAGGCGCTGTCCGGCAAGCCGCTGCCCGAGGACGTCCTCGACAACGCCTGGCCGTCGATCGAGTTCACCAACGACCCGCTGGCGTCGACGCTGAAGACCGGGGCGGAGTACGCGGTCAAGGCGGGGCTGCTGGAGGAGCCGGACCTGAAGGGGATCTACGACCTGTCGACCCTGAACAAGGTCCTGGCGGCCGAGGGCGAGCCCGCGGTCGAGGACGCCGGACTCGGCGTCAAGTAGCGGATCGACGACCCCAGGAAGGTGACGACCATGGCCACGACGCTCGCCAAGGCCGCCGACGGCACTGACGCGGCCACGACCGCGGCACGCATCGCACACGTCTCGAAGTCCTTCGACGGCCCCGCCGGGCCACAGCTCGTCCTGGACGACATCAGCCTCGATGTCGCACCGGGAGAGTTCGTCACCCTCCTGGGGGCCTCCGGCTGCGGCAAGTCGACCCTGCTCAACCTGGTGGCCGGGCTGGACCGGCCCACCGCGGGCACCATCACCACCGACGGGCGCCCCGCCCTGATGTTCCAGGAACACGCCCTGTTCCCCTGGCTCACCGCGGGCAAGAACATCGAACTCGCCCTGAAGCTGCGGGGCGTGGCGAAGTCGGAGCGCCGCGAACGGGCCGAGGAACTGCTGGAGCTGGTGCGGCTGAAGGGCTCGCACGGCAAGCGGGTGCACGAACTGTCCGGCGGCATGCGGCAGCGGGTCGCCATGGCCCGCGCCCTGGCCCAGGACAGCCAACTGCTGCTGATGGACGAGCCGTTCGCCGCGCTCGACGCCATCACCCGGGACGTGCTGCACGACGAGCTGACCCGGATCTGGAGCGAGACCAGGGTCTCCGTCCTCTTCGTCACGCACAACGTCCGCGAGGCGGTGCGGCTCGCCGAGCGGGTCGTGCTGCTCTCCTCCCGGCCGGGCCGGGTGGCGCACGAGTGGCGCGTGGACATCCCGCAGCCGCGCCGCATCGAGGACAGCGCCGTCGCGGAACTGTCCGTCGAGATCACCGAACAACTGCGTGGGGAGATCCGCCGCCATGGCCAGCACTGACACCACGGCCGACCAGGACGGCACGGGCACCGGCCCGGAGCAGGACACGACGACCGTCACCAAGGCCGGGAAGGACCGGCCGGACCCGCACGACCTCGCTGGACTGGAGGCGGGGCTGGACGCCCTGGACTCCGTCCAGACCAACCGCACCCCGCTGCGCGAGACCCTGCTGCGCAAGGTGCTGCCGCCGCTGGTGGCGGTGGCACTGGTGCTGGTGGTGTGGCAGGTCCTGGTGTGGGCCGAGGTCACCGACAGCTACAAGCTGCCGGCCCCGTCCGAGGTCTGGGACGAGGTGGTCACCTCCTGGGAACAGGGCACCCTGCTCGACTTCATCTGGACCAGCGTGTCCCGGGGTCTGCTCGGGTTCCTGTTCGCCCTCGCCATCGGCACCCCGCTGGGCCTGCTGGTCGCCCGGGTCCGGTTCGTGCGGGCGGCGATCGGGCCGATCCTGTCCGGCCTCCAGTCGCTGCCGTCGGTGGCGTGGGTGCCGCCCGCGGTGATCTGGCTCGGACTCAACGACCAGATGATGTTCGCCGTCATCCTGCTGGGCGCGGTCCCCTCGATCGCGAACGGGCTGGTCTCCGGCGTGGACCAGGTGCCCCCGCTGTTCCTGCGCGCGGGGCGCACCCTGGGCGCGACGGGGCTCCGGCACACCTGGCACATCGTGATGCCGGCGGCGCTGCCCGGCTACCTCGCGGGCCTCAAGCAGGGCTGGGCGTTCTCCTGGCGTTCGCTGATGGCCGCGGAGATCATCGCCTCCTCTCCGGAGTTGGGCGTGGGGCTCGGACAGCTCCTGGAGAACGGCCGCAACGCGAGCAGCATGTCCATGGTGTTCCTGGCCATCCTGCTGATCCTGATCGTCGGCATCGCGATCGACCTGCTGATCTTCAGTCCGCTGGAGCGGTGGGTGCTGCGCAGCCGCGGCCTGTTGGTGAAGAGCTGATCCCATGACCGATCCCGTCCTCCTCGTCGTCGCCCACGGCAGCCGCGATCCGCGGCACGCGGCGACCGTGCACGCCCTGGTGGAGCGCGTACGGGCGCAGCGGCCCGGGCTGCGGGTGGAAACCGGCTTCCTCGACTTCAACGTGCCCACGGTCAGCTCCGTGCTGGGCGCGCTGGCCGCCGAAGGCGTGCGCGAGGTCGTCGCCCAACCGCTGCTGCTGACCAGGGCGTTCCACGCCAAGGCCGACATCCCCGCGGTCCTGCGGGAGGCGCCGCCCGGACTGCGGGTGCGCCGGGCCGAGGTGCTGGGGCCGTCACCGCTGCTGACGGCCGTGCTGGAGAGACGGCTGTACCAGGCCGGGCTCAGGCCCGGCGACAAGCCCACGACCGGGGTCGTCCTCGCGTCGGCGGGCTCCACAGACCCGGAGGCGATCGCGGTGATCGCAGAAATCGCGCGGGAGTGGCGGCACACCGGTTGGTGCGCCGTGCGGCCCGCGTTCGCCTCCGCGTCCCTTCCCCGCACCGAGGACGCGGTGCGGGCCCTACGGGCGGAGGGGGTCCACCGCATCGCGGTGGCCCCCTACGTCCTGGCCCCCGGTTTCCTTCCCGACCGGATCGCGCGCGGCGCGGCCGAGGCGGGCGCCGATGTGGTCGCCGGGGTCCTTGGGGACGCACCGGAGGTGGCGCGGTTGCTGCTGCGCCGCTACGACGCGGCGCTGGCCGCTCCGCTCGCGCCGCGGACGCCCGCGTCTGTGGTGCGGCTGGGCGCCTGAGCCCCCACCGGCAGACACGGCTTCGGGGCACCGACATGAGATTCGACGACCACCGCGTGGTCATCACCGCAGCCGGCCGCGATTTCGGACGGACCGTGGCCATCCGTCTCGCGGACCTCGGCGCCGAGGTCTTCCTCTCCGCGCGCACCCTCGCCGCCGCCGAACGGGTCCGCGAGGAGATGCGCGGCCGGGGGCACCAGCGGGTCCACGCCTTCGCCTGCGACCTGACGGACCCGGCCTCGATCCGCGCCTTCGCGGCCGGCGTCGCCCGGCACACCGACCGCATCGACGTGCTGGTCAACAACGGCTCCCGCTACCTCGAAGGACCGGACCTTCCCTCCGCCTCCGACGCCGAGATCGTCGACACCCTCGCATCCGGCGCCACCGGCACCGTCCTGACCGTGAAGAACTTCCTCCCCCTCCTCCTCAACTCGAACAAGCCGGACGTGGTGACCATGGTCTCCGCCTGCGGAACGGCCGGTCATCACCGCTCGGACGCGCACGACGCCTTCTACGCGGCCAAGAGCGCCCAGGCGGGGTTCGCCGAGATCCTCTCCCGGCGTCTGAGGCCCCGGGGAGTCCGGGTGATCTCCCTCTACCCGCCCGACTTCGACAACCCCGACCCGCTCTCCGAGGAGTGGGAGACCGCGCCGCGCGGGGCCGAGGACGCCCTCACCGCGCAGTCGCTCGTGGAGTGCGTCCTCTTCGCCCTCGCCCAGCCCCGCGACTGCTTCATCAAGGCGTTCCACTTCGAACAGGTCTGACCGGTTCCGGTCGAACGCCGGCTACAGGGCCGCGATCCAGGGGTGTCCCGGGTGCAGGCGGCCGAGCATCCCGGCCAGGGTCTCGCGCCGGGCCGGGGTCAGGTGCGGGACGGTCGTCTCGAAGTCCGTCTGATCCTTCGGACGGGTGTGCTTGGCCTTGAACAGCAGGACCAGTTCGGGCGCCAGGTAGGGGATGCCTTCCCGGGTCCGCTGGACGATGTCGCCGTAGGGGAACCGGATGCCCTCGTCGCGTCGGCAGATCCAGGTGTCGCCCTCGTGCGGTTCGCGGAACACGTCGAGCAGGTAGTTTCCGGTGGCCGGATCGCGGAGCCACGTCTGGTGCACGGCGGCCAACTCCTCCGGCGTGGCGTCCTCCCGGATCCGGCCGCTGCCCACCGCGTCGAAGACGTGTCCGGGGAAGCGGCGGCGGACCTCGGCGAAGTGCGCGGCCGGAACCGCGATCTCGATGTCCCCGTGAGCGCGCGTCTGCCGGCCCCGGAACAGGTCCAGCGCCCAGCCCGCGGCCACGTACCAGGGCGTGCTGATCCCGGCCAGTCGCCGCGCGACCTCGTCCGGGGTCCAGCAGGACGACCACCTGGCGTGGAGGGCTTCGGTCTCGTCGGGTGACAGCTCGATGCCGCCGCCGGGTAGTTGCTGGTTCATCGCAGGAACCTATCAGCGGGCTCGAAGCCGCGGACCCGGTGGCGGCAGGCCGACGGGGGAGGTCAGTCGGTCCGCCGCGTGCCGTTCCCGGGCCCTGCACAGGGCGGCGACCTCGGGGTCGACGTCGACGTGGGTGCTGTCGAGGTACGTCCTCGGAGCCCGTCCGCCGTCGGCGCGCCCGCTCCCCGACCCCGGATGCCCTACGGAATCCGACGGCATTGACCCGATCCTGACGTGCCGTCAGCTCGTTTTGGCGAAGCCTTGACGGTACGTCGGCCCCGCCCGTCAGGACGGCGTCAATTCGGGTCATCCCACGCCGATTCGGGGTCCGGGTGGCCTAGCTTTTCCTCGGTCGCCCACCGGACCGCGGGGACCACCGCGGGCTCACGCGCCCCGGCCGCGGGCAGGCGGAACGGCACCTCCGCCCGGCTTCCGCGTGGCTCCCGCACGCCCGCTCCCCGAACGACGCCACCCTCCGTCCCCCAGCCCACCGTCCGTCCGCCGCCACCGCCCGGTGGGCAGCACAGGCCCTCCGCCTCCCCCGCCCCGGGACGCGCACGCGGACGGCCCGTCAGGCCCTCCCGGCCCCGCCGAGCGGGCGGGGCCGGGCTTCAGCAGAAGGTCATCCGCGATGCACACCCGCGCACCCCAGTCCGCCCCCACGACCGTTCCCGTCGCGACGCCGCACCGTCCCGCGGCCCCGCCGGACCACCGTTCCCCCCGCGGCAGACTGCTCGACCCGGTGCAACTCGTCAGGTGCCTCCCGGAAGCGGTGCGCAAGCTGCACCCGCGGTCCCTGGCGCGCAACCCGGTGTTGTTCGTCGTGGGCATCGGCTCCGCCCTCACCACCCTGTCGGCCGTGTTCGACCCCTCCGTGTTCACCTGGGTGATCAGCGTCTGGCTCTGGCTGACGGTGATCTTCGCCAACCTCGCCGAAGCGGTGGCGGAAGGCCGGGGCAAGGCCCAGGCCGAGTCGCTGCGCAGGGCCCGGACGGACATGACGGCGCTGCGCATCCGCCACTGGCAGTACGGGACGAACCTGCGCAACGCCGAGATGGAGCGGGTCGCCGCCGGTGACCTCAAGCCCTTCGACTTCGTCCTCGTCGAGGCCGGCGAGCCGGTGCCCGCGGACGGGGAGGTCGTCGACGGGGTCGCCACGGTCGACGAGTCCGCCGTCACCGGCGAGTCCGCCCCGGTCATCCGGGAGGCCGGCGGCGACCGCACCGGGGTGACGGGCGGGACGACGGTGCTGTCGGACCGCATCGTCGTACGGGTCACCTCACGCCCCGGCCACTCCTTCATGGACCGGATGATCGCCCTGGTCGAGGGCGCCACGCGGCAACGCACCCCCAACGAGACCGCACTGCACATCCTGCTCGCCGCGCTCACCGTCGTCTTCGTGCTGGTGGTCGTCACCATCCAGCCCATGGCCTCGCACGCCGGTGCCGTCCCCTCCACCACCGTCCTGGTGGCCCTGCTCGTCACCCTGATCCCGACGACGATCGGTGCGCTGCTCTCGGCGATCGGCATCGCGGGCATGGACCGGCTGGTGCGACGCAACGTCCTGGCCATGTCGGGCCGCGCGGTCGAGGCTGCGGGAGACATCGGCACCCTGCTCCTGGACAAGACGGGAACCATCACCTTCGGCAACCGCAAGGCCGTCGACTTCGTCCCGCTCCCGGGCATCGAGGAGGCCCGGCTGGTCACCGCCGCGCAACTCGCCTCCCTCGCCGACGAGACGCCCGAGGGCCGCTCGGTGGTGGCGCTCGCCCGGGAACGGTACGGGCTACGGGCCCCGGCCCACGAGGAGTTGGCCCGCGCCCGGTACGTGCGGTTCAGCGCCCTGACCCGGATGAGCGGGATCGACCTGCCCGCGGCGGACGGCTCCTACCACGTCCGCAAGGGGGCCGCGGCGCAGGTCATCGCCTGGGTGCAACGGTACGGCGGCGCGGTCCCGGACGAGGCCCGCGTCTGGAGCGACCGGATCTCCACCGCGGGCGGCACCCCGCTGCTGGTCGCAGCCCACGACGGACGCGCCCCGCACCTCCTCGGGATCGTCTACCTCAAGGACGTGGTGAAGGACGGCATCCGGGAACGCTTCGCGGAGCTGCGCCGCATGGGCATCCGCACGGTGATGGTCACCGGCGACAACCCGCTGACCGCGCGGGCCATCGCCCAGGAGGCGGGGGTCGACGACTACCTGGCCGAGGCGACCCCGGAGGACAAACTCGCCCTGATCAAGGAGGAGCAGGCCGGCGGCAAGCTGGTCGCGATGACCGGCGACGGCACCAACGACGCCCCCGCCCTCGCCCAGGCCGATGTCGGCGTCGCCATGAACACCGGCACCTCGGCGGCGAAGGAGGCGGGCAACATGGTCGACCTGGACTCCGACCCGACCAAGCTCATCGAGATCGTCGAGATCGGCAAGCAACTCCTGATCACCCGGGGCGCACTGACCACCTTCTCGGTCACCAACGACGTCGCGAAGTACTTCGCGATCATTCCCGCCATGTTCACCGGCGTCCACCCCGGACTCGAAAAGCTCAACGTCATGGGCCTGCACAGCCCCATGACCGCGATCACCTCGGCCATCATCTTCAACGCCCTGATCATCGTGGCGTTGATCCCGCTCGCCCTGCGGGGCGTCCGCTACCGGCCCGCCTCCGCACACGACCTGCTCCGCCGCAACCTGGCCGTGTACGGCCTCGGCGGACTCGTCCTGCCCTTCGTCGGCATCAAGCTGATCGACCTGGCGGTCACCACCGTCCCGGGCTTCGGCTGAGACTCCCCCGTCCGGCTCCGGGGCGGTGGTCGGCGCCGCTCCTCGACGGCACGGCCCTCACCCGCGCTCGGACCCGGACCCGGACATGACTGCGGGGCCCGTTCGCACGGGCCCCACGGTGTCCGGAGCAGTGGCGGTCGTCCTCTACTGACGCCGCTGGCCGAGGACGCAGAACTCGTTCCCCTCGGGGTCCGCCAGGACGACCCACGACTGCTCGCCCTGGCCGATGTCAACGCGCCGCGCGCCGTGGGCCACCAGACGGGCCACCTCGGCGTCCTGGTCGTCGGGCCTGAAGTCGAGGTGCAACCGGCTCTTGGCCTGCTTGGCCTCGTCGACCCGGACGAAGTCCAACCCGGGCAGGCGATCGGGTGCGGGGCGGATCTCGAACTCGTCGTCGGAGGTGTGGACGACGACCCAACCGAGCGCCTCGGCCCACCACTGCCCCAGGGCAGCCGGGTCCACCGCGTGCACGATCACCTGTTCCCATTCCAAGGCCATCCGCTGAGCATAAGCCTGATGGACAGCCGGGACCAGACATTTCGGCTTCGGCCGGCCGGCCGCCCCCCGGCCCTACGCCGGGGTCAGCGACGGCTCGGGCTTCAGCCCGCCGTTGTCCTTGCAGCCCAGTTCCTTCGCCATGGCCAAGGCCAGCGAGTGCACCAGGGTCCCATAAGCATCCTTCAGAGCGCGGAGATCATCCCTCGCATTCACCTCCTTCCTCGCGATCAGAGCGTCAATGGTCACGTAATCAGGAGTCACCTTGAGATCGTCCTTCTTGTAGCAGGCAAAGGTCAAGAAAGCGGCATTGGAATCAACGCCCGACCCCTCCCCCATCGGCAGCTTCGTAAATCTCGAAGTGGGACTCATGGGCTTTCCCAGAACATTTGACAATCGCCAAGTGGAACGCACCTGAAAATCATCCAGGGGAGAAGAAATACGACAGACGTCTCCGTATCCAGTCACGGAGCTCTCCCCGGCGCGGACCAAATTCCGGGCAGCAGCGCGGACCGTGGATTCATCAGCAGACGGCCGGAAGCGAGAAACATCGGTGATCAACTCAAGAGCCTTCCCCGCCTCCTTGGAGAGAACTCCGCCACAAAGACGTCCAGCTGCCACGGAGTCTTCTTCCTGCTCCTTGCTGTCACCAGCGGCACTACAACCCATCAAGGCGAACAGCGCAAGCCCCACCACCACTGCACAGGGCTTACTCGTTTTTGTATCAGAAATTTTCATTCCACCCTCCCGCACTATCGATACAAGACATTCCACTTCAGCCGGTTTCCGGACCCTTACCCTGCTGATCTTCCTTCCCTTGTCCCCTGCTGTACCCATTTTGCATCGATTCCTTGAGGTCTTGCGGGAATCCTTCCTTGATTGCATCTTCATGCAGGTCCAGGAAAGAAATCATCGGCGCTTCAGTCCTCCTTTCACCAATCTTGTATATTCCTTCTGTCTCGTCTCCGATGAGTTCTTCAGTCTTCTTCTTGTGCTCTTCGATCGAGCTGCCGGAAATATCACCGACGACCTGACCGACGACCTGCTCCACCGCCATTCCACCAGTCTCCTGCGCAAGCGGAATGAGAACGGCGGCCGTACCCACGGCTGCGGTCGCGGGAAGGAAGGCGACGCCCGCCGTCACACCGATGGCCGCACCGAACTGAATCAGGCCAGCGCGTTTCTGGACCGCCTTCTCGTACTCCTCGTGAGCCTTGAGGCCCTCCGCCTCGACTTGATCAGCACGTGACTTGTCGAGCATGCCCTGCACTTCGGAACCCACGAAGAGTGCCGACCTCGTGCCACCGGTGTCGATCTTGCCTTCCGGGCCCACCTGGCTTTCCATCACGCTGCGTGTGTAGACCTGCTCCGCCGTCGCAAGCGTCGCATAGGCATCGGGGTGTTGCCCGAGGGCGCTGAGGAAGTCCCTGGCAATGTCTCGTCCATCCTGATAAGGAGTGTTGTCCGAGAAGTCCAGGCGGCCGTCCGCGTCCCGGCCCGATGCGAAGACGCTGTCCTTGTCGTTCAGGTCCAAGGCCCAGTTGATGTCGTCGATGTATCCGGCGCCCATGTTCCCGAGGCTGTCGGACAGGGCTTCTTGGTTCTTGAGCAGGCCCGTGTCGGAGCCGTACTTCTCCATGACCTTGCGCATGAGGTCGGCGTTCTCCGCGTCCCGTACCACGCTTCCGTCCGGCTGGCCGGCCGGATAGCCGAGGGTCGCGGCCTCCAGGGCCTTGCCCAGGGCGTCGGGCATGTGGTTGAGGGACTCCTTCAGGTCCCCCATGTCGTGCGTGGTGATGTCGGCGAAGCCGTCCCACTTCTCGGTGCCGAAGTAGTCGAGGTAGTTGTCGATCGGGACGTTGTTGGCCTTGCCCAGGTCGGCCGTCGCCTTGTGGTCGACCGAGCCGTCCCGCTCGTACGCGGTGGGCGGGTCGGTGAAGAAGCGCTTGGCCGCCTCCGGGCTGTTGCCCAGGGCCTCCAGCATGGCCGTCATGGGGTCGTAGCCCGCGCCGTTGACGCCGGAGGGGTTGAACGGGTTCTTGAAGGGGCCGTTGATCGACTTGTTCTCGGCGAACAGCCTGGAATCCTTCTGGTGAAGCTGGGCCACGTGCTCGGCGATCGGGTTCAGGAACTTCGCGTCGTAGTTCCCGTAGCGCATGATGCCGCCGAGGAGCTGGTACCCGAAGGGCTTGTTGTAGTCGTACTTCTCCAACTGGATGCGCTCGGTGCCCAGTTTGCGCAGCTCCGGGCCCCACTCGGCGGTGAACGCCTTGTCGTGGGAGGCGGTGGCCAGATTGAGCCCCAGGTTCCGCTGGAGTTCCTGGACGTCCTTGAGCCGCTCCTTGTCGATCTTGCCGCGGTCGTAGGTGTCGGTGGAGAGTTGACCGAAGAAGGCGAGGGACTTCTCCGGGCCGAGCTTCTCGTAGAAGTTCTTCGAGAACTCCACGGACTTGCCGTTCTCCCTCAACAACTCGTTGAGGGACTGGAGTTCGGTGTGGGTGAGGTCGCGGCCCTTGGCTGCCAGGGCAGCGGCCCGCGCGGCCTCCTCCTGGTCCAGGTTCGTGTACTTCGGGGCGCTGAAGTCCTTGCGGTCGGTGACGTTGGCCTCAAGGGCCTTCTTGAAGGAGACGTCCACGTCGTTGCAGTTGTCGACGATGGTGTCGATCTTCTTCTGCCAGGAGTCGACGGCCTTCCGCTGCTGTTCGAGGATGAGCGGGTAGTCGGGATCGCGCATGCGCTGGGCCGGGGGGATGTCCTCCACCGGGTTGCGGGCGGTCACCTTGCCCTTGGCGTCCACGTGGATGCGGGCGGCCGGACCCTCGTCGTCGCGGATGCTCACCAGGTCGTCCTTGGCCTTCTTGATGGCCGCGTGGGCTTCCTCCAGGATCAGCTTCACGCCCTTGGCCTCGGCCGCGGCGTCCGCGAACTCCTTGGCCGTCTTGGCGATGAACTCCTTGGTGACGCCCGCGTTGACGCCCTCCCACCTGGCCTGGTTCGCCCGGACCTTCATGCCGTCCGCGGCGTCCTGCGCCAGCCGGTCCAGCTTGCGTTCCATCTCGGCCCAGTCGTCGGCGGCGGCCTTCAACTTCCCCACTGGGGCGTCGATGATGTCCTCGTACTTCAGCACGTCGAGATTCCCCCGGTCGTTCGGTACTGCGGTCCGTGCGCGTCGTCCACTACTTCAGGTACTCGGTGAGCTTGGAGATCGAGGTCATCTCGCCGCCGATCTTCACGTCGTCCTTGGAGTGGAGGGCCTTCGTGTAGTCCAGGTGGTTCGAGATCTGCGAGCACGCGTCGAGCAGCGTCTTGACATGGGTGTTCCAGCGGTCGTGCACCTTGAGCAGCGCGGAGCCACTCGCGAACTCGCCGTTGGTCAGGGCGATCGCCGCGTCGAAGGTGGTGGTGCTGGCGTGGTCGCCGTCCTTGGAGAGCCGGGTGCGCAGGTCGTAGGCGTCGTTGCCGATGCGGCCGAGGTCGTCCCGGTTGACCACCAGGTCGGACGTCCCTCCTCCTCCGCCGCCCTGGGCCGCAGCGCTGTTGAGGCGCATGGCGGTGCGCTGCGCCGCAGCAGCACGGAGTTCGGCCCACTCCTCGTCGAACGACATCGATCCCCCGTCGTGCTCGCTGGCCGGCCCGTCCGGTGAGCACGGCCACGGAAAGCCCTACCGTACTCTTCCCCCTCTCCCCCGCCCCGGCCGATCGCCGTCAGGCACGTCAAGCCCCCGCCGCGACCGCATCGGTGACGGACCGCTCGAAGGAACGGGGCGGGTGACCGAGAACCCAGCGCACCCGGTCGGAAGTCGGCCGGTTCCGGGCAGCACCTCGTCCTTGCTCAGGAAGCGAAGGGCCCCGGACAGGGAGCGGCCCCGTCACCACCGGCTCGGGTGACGGGGCCGTCGTGCTCGCCGGGTCGGCGTCGGCGGTCAGAGCGCGCCGAACTCGCCGTCCTTGACACCCGACACGAAGGACGAGAACGCCGCGGTCGGGAGGGACAGCACCGGGCCGGTCAGGTCCTTGGAGTCGCGGACCGGGACCGTACCCGTCACGGCAGCGTCCGGCGCCCACTCGACACAGGATCCACCGTTGCCGCTGTAACTGGACTTGACCCAGCGGAGGGAAGGAGATTCGGAGCTCACGGGGTACCCTTTCGTACTGCTTCGGCGATCATGGCTACAGAGTCCGCCTGGGAGAGCGCTTCGGTCTGCAACTGATGGTATTCCCTCATCAGCCGCTGAACTGAAGGGCTTTCACGGTCCAGGTATCCATGGACTTCGGATTCCAGGTACGCCAGTACGGCGCCGTCCGTCATCGTCAGCAGGTGTACCAGCCGACTGAAGGGACGTCGCTCGCCCAAGGGGAACGGGGCGAGCTGGAGCGAGGTGTGCGGCTGCTCGGCGAACCGGATCAGGGATTCCAGTTGGGCCGCCATGATGTGCGGGCCGCCGATCTCCCGCCGGATGCAGGACTCGTCCAGGACCACGAACATCACCGGTGGGAGGGACCGCACCAGTGCCGCCTGTCGATCTATCAGGAACGTGACCCGTTCCTCCGCCTGTTCGGGCGTGATGGTGCCCCGTCGGACATTGCCCGACTCCAGTGCTGCCGCGTACTCGCGCGTCTGGAGCGGGCCGGGGATCAGTCCGGTCTCGAACAACCGGATCTCCACGGCGCGCCGCTCCTGGTTCACGTACTCCGGGAAGCCTTCGAGGAGTGCCGACTTCCGTACGGCGAGGCTCTGCTGTTCCAGTTGGTCCCCGGTGCCCAACGCCCTATCAGCACTTGCAGCGAACTGCTGAGTTGCTGGGCGTCGACCAGTTTCCACTGCGGAAACGTGCGACCCGGTGCACCCGATGATTTCGGCTAGCTCGTCCTGGGTCCAGCCCCTGGCCTCGCGCAACATGCGCAGGCGGGCACCGAGGGCTGCCGCTGGTGACGAGTCCGGGTCAAGCAACTTGCGATTGACCATATGAATCCCAACTAACCAACCAAGCCACATTAGTTGCGGCTGAGGAGAACCATAAACCACACTGCGACCTCCCGGTAGCCGAACGGCTACGGAGAGGAGTCAACACGTGTTCAACGAGGAGCCACGTGTGGGTGACCACGCCCACGACACCCGAGGGCGCGTCGTGGGCGTGGTCATGGACACGAGTACGGAAGCCGACCTGGTCCGCCGCCGCCCGCGGGCCGGTGGGATCGAGTGGACGGGCCGACCGGCCGAGGTGCGGCCCGTCACGGTCACGGCCCCACCGCGTCCCGTCCGGGTCGGGGCGAACGCCCCGGATCGCCGGGGTGCGGCCGGCCCGCGCACCCTACCGGGGGTGACCGCATGAGGTGGTCCCGCGCGCGTCGCGTGCGCCCTCACACCCCGGTCGGGGTGACCGCCCCTGCGCCCCCGCACGTGCCCTCCGTGCCCGATTCCCCCCGGTTCTACCGGGCCTTGGCCCTCACGGAGGGTCGGATCGCCGGTACGAGCCGGCGCGAACAGGTCGTCCTGGGCTCGTTCGCCAGCCCGTATCCGGGGCGGGTGCTGCGCTGGCTCCGCCGGCAGGCGGTGCGGATCGCCAACGGGCTGGACCCCGACCCGCTCGTCCTCCCCTCGGTGTCCGCGGCCGTGCTGCGACCCGACCGCTGCGGGCAGCGGATCGGGGACGTGCCCACCGACCTGCGGGCCTGGGCCGAGGACGAGCGGCCCCGGCGTGCCGCGCGTCACCGGCTCCTCGCCGGCGACCCCTTCCTCCTGGTGAGCGTCGACCACACCGGCTGGTACGCGCTCACCGCCTGGCCCGTCCGTGCACCGGAGCCCGGCTTCCCCCCGTCCCCCACCGCCCTCGACCCCTGGCAGGACGCATGACCTCCGAACGGCTCGAAGAACTCCGCGACGTCCTGAACTCGTTGGCCCGTTGGTCCGCCGACACCTCCCGGTGGGAGGACGCCCAGGTCCTGGCCGGGAGGGCGACCCCGCTGGTCTGGGAGGAGTTGAGGGAGCGGGAGGTGTGGCACGAGTTGGAGCCCGCCGACCGCGCCGCCCTCTACTGGTGCCTGCACACCGGTCACCGGATCAACGTCGGCGTCGATCCGGGCGTCCGCGACTGGCGACCGCTGTTCGCCGAACTCGCCCGCGAGTGCGCCTACTTCGCCTCCCGCTGCACGCCCGGGCTTCCCGGGCGCTGGCCCGAGGCGCGGCACCGGGTGCACGAGCACACCGAGGTCGTGCCGGCGCTGCTGTGGTACCGGTCCCTTCCCACGGTCTGGCGGCCCGAGGTGTTCCGGGCCCTGGAGTCCGGGCCGCGGACGGCTCGGGGCTCCGGGGGAGAGCCGCCCTCGCTGTGGGACGTCCTCAGCACCGTCCAGCGGAGCGCCCTGCACGAGGACGCGCCCCGAAGGGAGGGGCGCCAGGCAGCCGGCGACGGGATCGACACCGCCGACCTGTTCGACTCGCTCCCCGAGGGCTGGCAGCTCGAAACCGTGCGACGGCTGGCCGCCGGTCGCCGGCCCCGTCGCACCGTCACCACGGCCAGGGAAGTGATCGCCGGGCTCCCGCTCTTCGGGGTGCGGCTCCTGCCCGCGCCCCCTCCGTGACCCCGAGCGGATCTCCCCTGGCGCCGCCCCCCGCCCGTCCTTCGGCGGTCGGGCGGTGCGGCGACGGTTCCGGTACGGCGCACGGGTGCGTGCCGTGGGGCGCCGTGCCCGGGGCGGGTCCCACCGACCCCTCGGCCACCGCTGGGGCGGCCGGGCGGTGGGCCCGGGCCCGATGGACGCGTCCGGTGCCGTGCGCCAGAGCACACGCGCCCGGGGCCGTGCCCGCACGCGCCCGGGTATGCATCTGGACGTACCGGGCGGAGCCGGCCACCGTCGAATGCGGAAGCGCCCCAACAGACCGCGCCAACGGTCCGTCGGGGCTCGCCGAACCAGCTTTAAGGGAGCTGACCGACGTATGCGTGATCGTATCGCCCGGACCCTCGTACGGATGTCCGCCCACCTGCCGTTGACCTGCGCACCCGCCCGGGACACCACCTCGACGCCCCGCGCGCCCGTTCCCCGCACCGCCCCCGGTCCCCGCCCCGTCCGCGGCGTCGTCAGCGGGGGCCGGCATGACGCGTGAGGCGCTCATCAGCGGACCGCCCGCCGAATCCGGTGCCCACTGCTGCCTGTGCGGGCGTTGGACCACCGCCCCCGTGGTGATCGGGTACGACAGCCGGGGCGGCGGCGCGGGGTTCGTCGCGCACCGCGTGTGCCCCCAGCACGTGGCCACGCCCGGTTCGTGCACCGCGAACCACGGCACCGGCCCCTGACCGGTACTCGTCCCGTGGCCGTTCCCCGTGGAACTCCTTGCGCGGGGTGGACGGCCCGGACCGGCGGGAGTGGTCGCGACCGCTCCCGCTCGCCGTCACCGGGTCACCCCGCCCCGCGCCCGGAACGACGACCTCGGCGTGGGGCGACCCGGCGATCGACCGGACGAGCCCTGGCGGGTCCGCACGGCCGGCCACCGTTCGGGCCGTGCGGTGGGAGTGGTCCGAGCCGAGCGGTGCCGTGCGCGAGATTGGCTCCGCATCACTTCTGCGGGAAGATCACGCCCGACCCCGACCACACACGTCGAAGGAGTCGGACCATGAGCACGACACCCGATGGCTTCGGACCGCGCTTACGCACCCTGCGGCTCGCTGCCGGGCTCAGCCAGGAGCAACTCGCCCATGCAGCCGGGGTGAGCGTGCGCGCCCTGGCGTACATGGAACGCGGTCGCACCAGGGGACCGCAGCGCCGCACCGTGGAGTCACTGGCGGAGGCACTGGGCCTGAACGAGGACGACGCCCGGTCGCTGGAGACGGCCGCGGCGCCGGGCCGGCGCCGGGCCCGGACGGCCGTCCACCCGGTCCCCTCCGGCTTCCTCCCGCTGCCCTGGGACGTCGGCGACTTCACCGCACGCGGCTCCGCTCTGGAGGCGTTGGAAGCCCTGGTCGAAGGCCCCCGACCCGCCAGGCCCCCCGTGGCGGTCGTCACCGGCACGCCTGGGCTCGGGAAGACCACCTTCGCCGTCCACGCGGCCCACCGCCTGGCCGACCGCTTCCCCGACGGGCAGTTCCATCTCGATCTGCGTGCCATGGACCCCCACCCGGTCCGCCCCGACGACGCCCTGGCGCGGCTCCTGCGCGAACTCGGCGTCGCCGAGGTGTCGCTCCCCGGGAGCCTGGAGGACCGCGTCGGTCTGCTGCGTTCCCTCACCGCGAACCGGCGCCTGCTCCTCGTCCTCGACAACGCCGCGGACGAGAAGCAGGTGCGGCCCCTGATCCTCGGCTCGGGAACGTCTCTCACCCTCATCACCAGCCGCAACAGCCTCAACGGGCTGGAAGCCGTCCACCGTGTCGAACTCCCGCTGCTCCGACGCGAGGAGTCGGTCGAACTCCTCACCCGCATCATCGGCCGGGAGCGGGTCGCGAGGGAGGCGCAGGCCGCCCGTGACCTCGCCGACCGGTGCGGGCGGCTGCCGTTGGCCCTCCGCATCACCGGTCAGCGCCTGGCCGCCCGCCCGCAGGAGTCACTCTCCAGGCTCGCCGACCTCCTCGGCTGCGAGGAACGCCGTCTCGACCTGCTCCGGGCAGGGGACCTGACGGTCCGCGCCGCCTTCACCCTCTCCTACCAGCAACTCGACGGGGTCTCCCGGCGACTGCTGCGGCGCTGTGCCCTGGCCACGGGCCCGGACACCAGCCCCGAGGTCGCCGCCCTCCTCGCCGGCGTCCCGCTACGGGACGCCGAACTCCGTCTGGAGGAGCTCTGCGACCACGGACTGCTCCTGGCAGATCCCTCGGTCGAGCGCTACCGCTTCCACGACCTCCTGGCACTGTTCACCGCCGAACGCGTGGCGGCCGAGGACGACCCGGTGGCCCGGGAGGCGGCCGTGAACCGGACCGCCCGCTGGATGCTCGCCCGCGCCACCGCTGCGGCCCTCCACTTCGACGCCGAACACCACGGCCCCCCGACCGGTGATCCCGACCCCGCCACCGCACCGACCGGTCGTGACCGGGCCCGTGCCTGGTTGGAGGCCGAACGGGCCCAGTGGCTGGCCGCCTTCCACCATGCCGGTGCGGCCGGATGGAACCGGCAGGTCCTCGACGCCGCCGAGGCGATGCACTGGTTCTCCGACCTCACCCACCACTGGCCCCAATGGGCAGACGTCTTCCGACAGGCCGCCGAGGCGGCCCGCGCCCTGGGCAGCCTGCGCGAGGAGGCCACCCACCTCAACTACCTGGCCTGGGCCCACAACAGTTGCACCCACCAACCCGAGGCGGGCCTCGAAGCCGCAGACGCTGCGCTGGTGGCCGCCCGCGCCTGCGACGACCGCATCCAGATCGGCTGGGCCCTGGGGTACGGAGCCCGCGCACTGAGCAGACTCGGACGGACCGACGAGGCCATCGCCCGGCTCCGTGCGTCAGCGGACTGCCTTCGTCACGACGCCTCGCCCCCGGGCAGGCTCGCCCTGATGACCAGCCTCAACGCCCTCGGCGAGGCACTGCGTCAACACGGCCGGGCCGACGAGGCGCTGCCGCACCACCTCCACAGCCTGGAACTCAGCCGGCAGGACCATCCGGGAATCGTTCCGCGGATGCTCTCCCTCTACGAGGCCGTCACTCTGCGACACCTCGGCAACAGCTACGCCGCCCTCGACCGCCCGCGGGAAGCCGAATCCTCGCTGCGGCAGGCCCTCACCGGCTTCGAGGAGCACGACATGCCCGGGGCCACCGGCCTGACCCAACTCGAACTCGGCCGCGTGCTACGGGACCTCGATCGCCCCGACGAAGCCCGCACCGTCCTGGCAGCGGCTCTGCACACCCTGACCACCCACCACCACCCCCTTCAGGCCGGAGCCGCCGACGAGCTCCGGTCCCTCACCACCAACCCCGTCGACGCTCCGGGCACCCCGCTCGGGCGGGCGGGTGGGTGAACGGCACCCGCCCCCGCCGCGCGACCGGAGACGGGGGACGCCGCCACTGCCGGTCGCGGACGACCCGGAACCAGCCGTCCGGGGCGGTACGCGTGCGGTGGACCAGCGCCCCGTAGCCGCTTCCCTCGGGGCGGGAGTGGTGCACGGGACGGGTGACGGCGGACCGGCGGCGTTCGGCGGCGCGCCGGGGGTGGCGCGAACACGACCTCGGGGCGAGGCGGGTCTTGTTCCGCGTGCAAACGGCACGCAATACTCACCAGCGCAGACTACCTTGCGTGATCGTCAACTCCCTCTTCGTGGTGATCGCGCTTCCGTCACGGCGATCACGGATGGTGCGACACCGCCGACGTCAGGACGACTCCGCGCCCGCGCGTCTCCCCCTGGCCCGCCGTGCCGCGGCCCTCCGTGCGTGCCGTCGTCCGAAAGGGGTGGGTCAGCTCGGTGCCGTCGTCCTCCGGGGGGCCTGGGGCCCTCGACGCCACGCAACGACATCAGTTCACGGAGTCCGGCTACCTGGTCCTGCCGGGACTCCTTCCGCCGCCGCTGCGCACCAGACTCGTGCCCGAGGTCGACCGCTGGGTGGACGAGGGGCTGCGCGCCCGTTCCATCGCCGCCTGCGCCGATCCGGGCGGCACCGCCCCACCCCCCGTCATGGAGTTGGAGCTGGGGGCGCACGGCGCCCTCCTCACCCACCCCCCGCTGCTGCGGGCCCTCGCCCGGCTCCTCGGGCCCTCGTTCGTCTTCCACCACCTGCACAGCGACCGTCAGGCCCCGGACATCCCCGGCAAGTCCTGGCACCACGACTACGAACCCAACGACCGGGCGGACCCCGGGCTGTTGATGGTGCACGCCCTGCACTACCTGGGCGGCCTGGACGAGAAGGTGGGCAGCCTCGCGGTGCTCCCGGGCTCGCACCGGAGGTCCGTCGACAAGACCGCGCTCGCCCACCACGGCACCGAGGTGCTCCCCGGGGAGGTGGTGCTGGACCGGCTGCCGCCGGGCACGACCGTGCTGCTCAACTCGGCGCTGTTCCACACCCGCCGGCCGGCGCCGCTCGGCGGCGACAGCCCCCGCTACTTCGTCGACGCCTCCTACTGCCAGGTGGGCGCCCGATGGCGGCCCGTCAAGCCCTTCTGGCGCCAGATGCTCGCCCGGGCCCGGGAACTGGACCTGGCCGGAGATCAATGGCCGGAGCTGTTCGCGGAGCGACACTTCACCGAGTACACCCGAGCGGTCTGAAGGAGCATCGCCGTGGAAATCGTCACCTCCGTGGACTTCAGCGACGTCCGACGCGCCTATGCGCGGGACCATCCACGGGAACGGACCCACGAGGCCAACACCAACGCGGACGGCGGGCAAGCCCTCGCCCTCGCCGACCAGGACCTGCACGACTGGTGGCACGTCCGGCTGTCCCGGGCGGACGTGCTGCGCGTCGTGCTGCCCTGGCACCTCAGCGAGGGCGGTGCCCGCGAGTTGGTGCCGCGCAGCGGGCTGACGGTCGCTCAGGCGGCGGAGCGCATCCGGGACGGCGGGGCCGGCTGGACCGCCGACAACCCGGTCTGCGCGCACAAGCTGGTGCTGATGGAGCGGGCGCCGTTGACGCCGATCTACCTCAGCACCCGGGCGATCGCGCACTCGGACTACTCGGACCTGAAGGTACGGGAGGGACTCATCCACATCGACGGCCTCCACCGCATGCTGGCCTGGGAGTTGGCGGGGCGGCTGCCCGACCGGCCCGAGCTGGACTGCTTCCTCGCGGGCGACCCGCAGCTGCCGGTGGGTGCCGAGGACGCGCCGCACCGGGCCCGGCCGGCCGGCAGTCGAACGGAGGACGACCAGGCGTGACCTCGGCGACGCAGCACGCCCCGCTGACCAGATCCACCGACTCGCTGTCCGACCTGCTGTCCCGCACCGCCCGGGCCCACCCGCACCGCACCGCCCTGAGCGACCCGGTCCGCACCCTCGACTACCGCACCCTGGACGCCGTCGCGGACGGGGTGGCGGGCCGGCTGGACGCACTGGACGTCGGCCCGGGCGACCGGGTGGCCCTGCTCGGTCCCCGGGACGCGCGCATGGTGGCCCTGCTGCACGGGGTGCTGCGCTCGGGGGCCGCGGCGGTGCTGGTCGACCCGGAGTGGTCGGCGGCCGACCTGGCCCGCCGACTGGACGCCGTCCGGGTGTGCCGGGTGCTCAGCACCGAGGCCGCGCTCAGCGGCCCGGGGCCCACCGAGTGGGTGGACCTCGACGGGGCCGCCGTCGAGGTCCGCCGGCCCGGCGCCGTCCACCCGGTCGACACCGACCTGGCCTACCTCTCCTTCACCTCGGGTTCGAGCGGCGAACCCAAGGCGGTGGCCGTCACGCACGCCAACGCGGTGCACTACGCACGGGCCTTGGCCGGCCGGCTGGGGATCGCGGACGTGCCGCGGATCGCGCACGTCACCACCCTGGCCGCCGACCTCGGGCACACCGCGTGGCTGTGGGCGCTGGCGGTCGGCGGCTCGGTGCACGTGGTGTCGGACCGGGAGGCCCGCGATCCGCAGGCGTTCTGGGCCGCTCTGCGCACCGCGGGCGTCACCGCGCTGAAGACGACGCCGTCCCATCTGACGGCGCTGCTGGACGGCCGGCCGGCCGCCTCCCGACCGCTGCACACGGTGCTCCTGGGCGGAGAGCCGCTGCCCAGGCCGCTGGCCGCCGCGGTGCTGGAGTCGGGGGTCGCCGCCCGGGTCGTCAACCACTACGGTCCGACCGAGACGACGGTCGGCGCCACCTGCTTCCTCGCCGACCGTGCCGGCCGACTGCCCCTCGACGAGCCCACCGTGCCGATCGGCACCGGCATCGGCGAGGTGGTGCTCCGCGTCCTGGACGAGCGGGGGCGGCCGGTCCCGGACGGCACGGTCGGCGAACTCCTCATCGGGGGCCGGGGGGTGAGCGCGGGCTACTTCGACCGGCCCGCCGAGACCACCCGCAGCTTCCCCCGCGCGGACGGGGCCGGCGGCACTGCCTACCGCACCGGTGACCTGTGCCGCCGCCGGGCGGACGGCTCCCTCGTCTTCGTCGGCCGCGTCGACCGTCAGGTGAAGGTGCGCGGCTTCCGGGTGGACCTCGCCGAGGTCGAACGGGCCGTCGAGGACTTCCCCGGGGTCAGCGGCGGTGCCGTGCTGCTCCGGGACACCCCCTTGGGCAACCAACTGGTCGCCGCGGTCCGGGTGGTGGACCGGCCCGGGGAGACCGTCGAAGGGCTCGGGGCCCATCTGCGCGACCGGCTGCCCGCCCATGCCGTCCCCCAACCCATCCTGCCGTTCCGGGAGTTACCGGTCGGCGTCAACGGGAAGCTGGACCGGCGGCGGCTGGACGCCCTGGTCGCCGAGGCGATCGAGGCCCGGGCACGGGACGGCTCGGCGGAGCCCCTCGACCCCGCCGCCGACCGACCGCGCCGGACGGCCCTGGCCGGGACGCTCGCCGCGTTCTGGGCCACCGCGCTGGGACTGCCCCGGGTCGGGGTGCACACCGAGGTGCTGGCCCTCGGCGGGGACTCCATCCTCGCCATGCGGACCATCGCCTTCCTGCGCAGATCGGGCCACCACGTCGGTTACGAGGACTTCTACCGGCACCCGACCGCCGCCCGGCTGGCCGCCGCCTCCACCACCGCCCGCCCCGCCGACCCCGCGCCCGGGACCGACGACCGGGGCCCGCACCTGGCCCCCGCGCAGCGGTGGTTGTTCGGGCAGCGCCTGGACGACCTGCGGCACTGGAACCAGTCGGTGGTGCTGCGCTGCCGGAAGGACGTCGACCCGGAGGCGCTCGGGGCGGCCGTGGCGGCCGTGCTGACGCGCCATCCGGCCCTGCGCCGGCCGCTCACCGCGGACGGCTACGGCCCGCCGCGGCCGGTGGCCGAGACGGACGCGCTGTCCTTCTCCCGGTTGCCCGCCGACCCGGGGGCGGTGGCCGACACGGTCACCGGGCTCTGCACCGCGCTCCACCGCAGCATGGACCCGGAGGCGGGCCGGCTGCTGCGCGTCCACCTGTTCCGCGGCGCCGGGGGCACCGACGACCGGCTGGCCCTGGTCGCCCACCACCTGGTCGTCGACGGGCTGTCGTGGCGGGTGCTGCTGGACGACCTCGCCCACGGCTACCGGGCCGCCGTCGAGGGGCGCCCGGTGGACCTGCCGCCCACCCCGGACTTCTACCGGTGGGCGGCGAGCGCGCCGCCGGCCCCGGAGGTGGCGGCACCGCAGCCGGAGCCCGCGGCCGCGAGCCGGCCGGGCACCCTGGTCTGGACGCTCGACGAACCGGGCACCGCCCGGCTGGTCGCCCGCTGCGGCGCGGGCCCCGGGCTGGAGGCCCTGCTGTTGGCCGCCTTCGCCGACGCGCTGCTCGCCGAGGACGACCGCCCCCGGCTCACGGTGGAGGTCGAGACCCACGGCCGGGACGCGGCGGGCGGAGCCGACGCCCAGGTGGACACCGTCGGCTGGTTCACCGCCGTCAAGGAGGTGGTGCTCGACGCGTCCGCCGCGGGGCCGGGCGGACCGCCCGGGGACGTCCGGGTGCGGGAGGTCGGCGCACGGTTGCGCCGGGCCCCCGTCCGGCCGATGGACCGGGCGGGCGCCCGCCCGCGGACCGGGTTCAACTTCCTGGGCACCTTCCGCCTGCCGCACGAACCCACCCTGGACTGGACGGTGGCCGACGAACCGGCCGGGCTCGCCCGGTGCCCCGGCGGCGACCCGCTGTACGCGCTCCGGCTCACCGCGCGCATCGTCGAGGACCGGCTGGTGACCGACCTGGTGCACGGGGTGCCGACGGTGCCCCCGGAGACGGCGCGGCGGGTCGTCGGACGCTTCGCCCGGGCCGTCGCCGAGGCGGCGGGCGCCCGGGCCGCCGCCCCGGTCCCGGTCCCCCTGTCGACCTCCGGGCAGTTGCTCCACACCGGCCGGCAGCGGCCCGGGTCCGCCGCGCCCGGGCGGCTGGTGGTCGACGAACCCGCCCGGGTGCTGCTCACCGGTGCCACCGGCTACCTCGGCGGGCACCTGTGCACCGCGCTCCTCGAACGCGGTGCCCACGTCGTCTGTCTGGTCCGCGCCGAGCACGAGGCGGCGGCGGCCCGTCGGCTGGCCGCGGCCCACCCGCGGGTCGAGGCGGTGGCCGGTGACGTCGACCGGGAGGGGCTCGGGCTGTCCCCGGCGGGGCTGATCCGGGCCCGCACCGCACGGATCGTGGTCCACGCCGCCGCGGACGTCCGGCTGGTGGCCCCGCCCACCGCGCTGGCCCGGACCAACCACCACGCGGTGCGGCGCCTGTTGGCCTGGGTGGACGCCCACGCCCCGAAGGCCCGCTTCCACCACGTCTCCACCCTGGCCGTGGCCGGCACCCTGCCGGGCGAGGGGCCCGCCCGCCGGTTCGGCGAGGCGGACCTCCACCTGGGCCAGGACTTCGGGACCCCGTACGAGCGGACCAAGTTCGCGGCGGAGGAGACGGTGCGGGCCTGGGCCGCGACCGGCCGCCCGTACTGGGTGCACCGCAGCGGGCACATCGCCGCGCACAGCCGCAGCGGCGCCTTCCAGGCGAACCCGGGCGACAACCGGATCTACCAGCTGCTGCGCGGCTACCTGTTGGCCGGTGCCGCACCGCGGCGGCCGTCCACCGCGTTCGCGTTCTCCCACGTGGACACGGTGGCGGCGGGCATCGCGGCGATCGCCCTGGACCCGTGCGCGGCGCCCGGCGCCTACCACGTCGAAACCCCCTACGACACGCCGCACGACGAGGTGGTCGGATGGCTCGCGGCGCACGGCCATCCGGTCCGGCTCACCGACGACGACGCGTTCGCCGCCGCCCTCGACCGGGTCGGACGCAGCCACCCGGAGGCGGCGGGCGTCGCCGCGGCGTGGGCCCTCCAGGGGGAGCGCCGCATCGCCGTCGACCGCTCCTACACCACGACCGTCCTCGACCGGCTGGGCGTGCGGTTCGCCGCCCCGACGGCGCAGTGGTTCGGCGCGGCGCTCGACTGGGCCGCCGGCACCGGCTTCCTCCCGCCGGTCGACGCCCCCGGCCGACCGCGCTGACCCGGCCCCGGCCACCACCCGTCCGCAGCACGACCGCGCAACGCCGTCCGTCCGTCGTACAGAAGGCAGGCTCCGTGTCGCAACTGTCCCCCGTGCTCCAGCAGGCCACCCCCGTCGTCGCCACCCGCGGCGAGGGGCTCCACCTCTTCGACGCCGAAGGCCGCCGCTACCTGGACTTCACCTCCGGGGTGGGCGTGACCAGCACCGGTCACTGTCATCCGCGGGTGGTGTCCGCGGTCCGGGAACAGGCCGGCCGGCTGATCCACGGCCAGTACACCACCGTGCTGCACGGCCCCCTGCTGGAGCTCACCGAACGGCTGGGCGAGGTGCTGCCGCCCGGGCTGGACTCGTTGTTCTACGCCACCGCGGGCACCGAGGCGGTGGAGGCCGCCCTGCGGCTCGCCCGGCACGCCACCGGCCGGCAGAACGCGATCGTGTTCGAGGGTTCCTTCCACGGCCGCACCATGGGCGCGGCGGCCCTCACCACCGCCGGCAGCCGCTTCCGGGCCGGGATCGGCCCGTTGATGCCGGGGGTGGCGGTGGCCCCGTTCCCGTACGCGTTCGACCTGGGGACGAGCGCGGCGGAGGCGGTGGAGCACGCCCTGCGCGGTCTGGACCGGGTGCTGGCCACGGTCAGCGCGCCCGAGGAGACGGCGGCGATGTTCATCGAGCCGGTGCTCGGCGAGGGCGGCTACGTCCCGGCGCCGGCGGGCTTCCTGGCCGGGCTCCGGGAGCGCGCCGACCGGCACGGGATCCTCCTGGTCGTCGACGAGATCCAGAGCGGCTTCGGGCGGACCGGGAGGTTCTGGGCGCACCAGCACCACGCGGGGGTCGTCCCGGACGTCCTGATCACCGCCAAGGGGCTGGCCAGCGGGTTCCCGCTGTCCGCGATCGCGGCGCCGACCGGGCTGATGGAACGGGCCCGGCCCGGTTCGCAGGGCGGCACCTACGGCGGCAACCCGGTGGCGTGCGCCGCGGCGCTGGCCACGCTGGACGTGATCCGTGACGAGCGCCTGGTGGAGAACGCCGCCCGGCAGGGGGAGCGGCTGCTGGACGGGTTGCGGGCGGTGGCCGCCGGGGTGCCGCGGTGCGCCGACGTGCGGGGCCTGGGGCTGATGGCGGGTACGGAGTTCCGTCGTGCGGACGGCACCCCGGACCCGGAGACGGCGCGCCGCGCCCAGCAGGCGGCGGCCGAACTCGGTCTGCTGGTGCTGACCTGCGGGACCGGGCTCAACGTGGTGCGGATGGCCCCGGCGCTGGTGGTGACCGCCGAGCAGGTGGACGAGGCGCTGGCGCTGTGGTCGAAGGCGGTGGACCGGGCCGCCACCCGGACGGACGAACACCCGTAGGCGCCGCGTGCGGTGCGGAACGGGAACCGGTGCGGTGAGGTCGGGATGTCGGTGCTGTCGACGACGGGAGAGTGCGGGATGACCGGTGACGTGGTGGAAGAGGTCGGTTGGAGCAGCGCGGACCTGGACGCCCGGCGGGACCTGTGGTCCCTGCCGTTCGGTCCGGAGGAGCGGGGGCTGCTGTGGGAGGACGCCCGGCGGGGGCGTTGGGACGGCGGCTCCGCGGTGCGGGACCGGTTGCGCGGGTTCGTGGCGCGGAGCACCCGTTCGGTGGGGATCGCCCATGTCGGCGGTCTGATGGACCCGGCCGTGCCGTACGAGGAGTTGGTGGCCGCCTTCTCGTTCGTGCTGCGGGACTTCGGCCGGATCGTGCCCCAGAACGGGCAGGGCGATCTGACCCAGGTGCTCCGGGACCGGGACGGGGACGGCGCCACCGAGTTGGGCTTCCACTGCGACACCTGCGATCTGCTCGTCCTGCTCTGCATCCAACCCGCCGCCCGGGGAGGCGGGTTGACCAAGCTGGCCAGTGCGCGGCACGTCCACGAGCTGTTGGCGAAGGAGCGGCCCGACGCCCTGGCCGCCCTGCGCGAGGAGTGGACCTTCGACCGCACCGGGCGGGCAGGGCCCCAGGTCATCGTCTCGCCGATCCTGTTCACCCAGACGGACGGCACGGTCGGCTGCTACTACCAGACCCGTACCGTGCGTTCCTCGCCCGAGCGGGGCGGTCCGCCGCTCACCGCCCGGCAGTGGGAGGCGCTGGACGTCCTGGACGAGGTGCTGTACCGGCCGGAGATCGCGTTCGGGCTGATGATGGACGTCGGCGATCTGCTGATCATCCGCAACAGCCGGGTGCTGCACGGTCGTTCGCCGTACGTCGACGAGCCGGGGCCGCGCTCCCGGCGCATGCTCCGGGTGTGGCTGGACGACGCGGAGCCGAACGCCGGGGAGGGCCGATGAGCCCGCGGCCCGTCGAGGCGGGGCGCATCGCCCTGGTCACCGGCGGCGGCAGCGGCCTCGGCCAGGCGAGCGCACTGGCCCTGTTCGACGCCGGCTGGAGCCTGGTGCTGGCCGGTCGGCGGGAGGACGCGCTGAAGGAGACCGTCGCCCTGGCGGGGGCGGACCCGGCGCGGGCCCTCGCGGTGCCGACCGACATCAGGAACCCCGGGGAGGTCACCGCGCTGTTCGACGCCGTGCGCGACCGCTTCGGCCGCTTGGACCTGCTGTTCAACAACGCGGGCGCGGCGGCCCCGCGCCGGCCGATCGTGGACACCCCGGTCGAGGACTGGCACCGGGTGGTCGACACCATCGTCACCGGGGCCTTCCTCTGCGCCCGGGAGGCGTTCCGGCTGATGGGCACCCAGTCCCCGCGGGGCGGGCGCATCATCAACAACGGCGCCCCGTCCGCGCAGGTGCCCCGGCCGAACACGGCCGCCTACACGGCGGCCAAGCACGCCCTGCTCGGGCTGACGAAGGTGCTGTCCCTGGACGGTCGGGCGCACGGCATCGCCTGCGGGCAGATCGACGTCGGCAACGTGGCGCCGCTGGACGGCGGCCCGCAGCCGGCGGCGCTCCAGGCGGACGGCACCCGGGCGGTGGAGGCGACCATCCCGGTGGAGCGGTTCACCGAGGCCCTGCTGTTGATGGCCTCGATGCCCTTGGACACCAACGTCCAGTCGTTGACGGTGCTGCCGACCACCATGCCGTTCGTGGGGCGGGGCTGAGATGCTGGTCAGTGCCCGTTCCTTCGCGGAGTACCGGGCGATGTTCGCGCTGAGCGACCGGGATCTCACCGGGCGGGTCCTGGACTGTCCGGGCGGGGCGGCCGGTTTCGTGGCGGAGGCCGGTCGGCGCGGGGTGGACGCCGTGGCGGTCGATCCCGAGTACGCGGGCGAGCGGGGCCTGCTCGGGGTGCGGGCGCTGCGGGAGGTCCGGCACAAGCACGCGGACCTGGTGCGCGACGCCGCCCGCTACCTGTGGAGTTGGTACGGGGACCCGGGGCGCTACACCCGGATGCGGATCGGGGCGGCCCGGTCCTTCGCCGCCGACCTCGCCGCCCGCCCGGAGCGCTACGTCGCCGGTTCGCTGCCCCGGCTCCCCTTCCCCGACCGGTCGTTCGACCTGGTGCTCAGCTCCCACCTGCTGTTCTCCTACGGCGCCCGGCTGGACGAGGACTTCCACCTGGCGGCGCTGCTGGAGCTGGCGCGGGTGGCCCGCCGGGAGGTGCGGCTGTTCCCGGTGGTGCAGCACACCACCGATCTGCGGTACGCCCCGTTGGAGCGGCTGCGGGGCGTCCTCGCGGAGCGTGGGGTGCCGAGCCGCTTGGACCGGGTCCGGTACGCGTTCCAGCCCGGCGGGGACGAGGTGCTGGTGCTCTGCTGCACCGGCCACCGGGCGCCCGCGGGGGTCCCGGAACGGGGCGGGGACCCGAGGGCCGGGGTGGTCGACCCGGTGCGCTGGCGCCATCGGGAGGGTGCCGCCGGGCCGGACGGGGAGGGGGTCACATCTCCTCGTCGTCGATGAACGGCGTGCCCTGGTGGAAGTAGAGCTGCCAGCCGGTCCCGGTGCGCCGCCACAGCGAACTGCGGTGGGCCAGGCGTCCGTTGTTGTCGGTGTCGAAGGCGAGGTGCACCCAGTCGGGGGCGAGCCGAACGCCGCGCATCCGGGAGGTGGTGATGGGGCGCACCCCGCCGGCGACGGGGCGGTCGGCGAGGGCCGCGATGATCGACGCGCGGTCCCAGAGCCTTCCGGAGGCGCCGATCTCGGTGAACTCCGGGTGCAGCAGCGCGCCCACCAGGTCCGGTGAGGGGCGGACGTCGGGGTCGAGGAGCCGCAACTCGCCCTGGATCGCCGCCTCGACGGCCCGTTCGGGGTCGGGTGCGGCGGACCCGGCGAGGTCGGGGGGTGCGTCAGTCACGGGTCATCTCCACAAGGCGGGTGACGGTGTTCCAGTTGCGGCTGGTGGTGACGACGCCCTTCCAGCGTGCGGGCCGGGCCAGTGCGGCGGCGAGGGCGGAGCGGCCCAGCCCCTCGGGTGCGTACAGGTACAGCGCGCGGTCCCCGAGGCGGAACTCCTCCGGGAGGAAGGCGGCCCGGTCCAGCCCGGCGAGGCGGTCGTCCCCGACCCGTTCCGAGAGGTAGGTGACGTGCAGGTGGCGGCCGTCGACGCCGTCCACCGGGAAGGGGCAGTCGGCGACGACGGACCGCAGGTAGGCGTGGTCGCGGACCAGGAGGTCCACGGCGAACCCGAAGCGTTCGGCCAGTCCGCGGCCGAGCACGGCGGCGACGGCCCCGGTGTCGGGGGGCTCCCCCGCCGTCGTGGGCACCGAGAAGACGGCGTTGCCGCTCTGGAGGTGGGTCCGCACGTGCCGGTAGCCGAGCTCGGTGATGACGGTGCGCAACTCGGCCATGGGAACCTTCCGGTGGCCTCCGACGTTCACTCCCCTGAGCAGGGCCGCATAGGTCGTCATGCGGGTCACCATAGGGGACCCGGGGGTCGGTCTCGGGGTCGTCCCGGGGCCATACGGGGCAAGGTCGGTTGGGCCGTGCGGGTGGGGAGCCGGTGCGGGCCGGCCCGGTGTGCCCCTGAGAGGACGCCCCGTCGCCCCCTGAGCGCGTCGGGGTTCGCCGTCATCCGCCGTACCGACCGCGCGCCCGTCTCTTTCAGCAGGTGGTACGAGGTGAACAGCCCCTTCCCGGCCATAACTTCGTGGTCAGGCGGTGGCGCACGGCCCCGCCGCACACGAGGGGGCGACTTCCCACCATGGGGCACAGAGACACACGGGCGCGGGGCTTCGCCGCGCGGGCCGGCGGGTGGAGCGCCCGGCACCGCTGGGCCGCCGTCGCGATCTGGGTGCTGTTCGTGATCGGGTCCATGGCCGCGGGCTCGGCCATGGGCCGCGAGGAGGTGGCCTCGGGCGAGCAACTGCGGGGCGAGACCCGGCAGGCGGCCCGGATCATCGAGGACGCCGGCATCGAGGAGCCGGCCGGCGAGTCGGTCCTCGTCCAGGCGAAGGAGGCCGGCGGCAAGGCCACCGACGCCGACTTCGAGGCGGCGGTGACCGCGGTCATCGAGGCGGTCGAGGCCACCGGCGAGGTCACCGCGGTGACCTCGCCCTACGACACCCGGACCATCTCGGAGGACGGCCGCAGCGCGCTCGTCCAGTTCGCGATGCGCGGGGAGAGCGAGACGGCGAAGGAGCGGGTCCAACCGGTCCTCGACGCCGTGGCGGAGGTCCAGCGCGACCACGACGGGCTGCGGATCGAGCAGGTCGGCGGTGCCAGCCTGGGCAAGACGATCGACGACGCCTTCGGCGACGACTTCAAGCAGGCCGAGTTCTCCGCCGTGCCGGTGGCCCTGGGCATCCTGCTGATCGCGTTCGGCGCCCTGGTGGCCGCGCTGCTGCCGGTGGTCCTGGCGATCACCGCCATCATGGCGACCATGGGGCTGATGGGCGTGGTCAGCCACGTCCAGCCGATGAGCGACACCGCCAATTCGGTGATGCTGCTGGTGGGCCTCGCGGTCGGGGTCGACTACTGCCTGTTCTACCTGCGGCGCGAGCGGGAGGAGCGGGCGGCGGGCCGGGACGCGGCCACCGCCCTGCAGATCGCCGCGGCGACCAGCGGCCGGGCGGTCATCGTCTCCGGGGTGACGGTGTGCGTGGCGATGGCGGGCATGCTGTTCACCGGCCTCGCCGAGTTCCAGGCGATGGGTCTGGCCTCGCTGATGGCCGTCGCGGTCGCCATGGTCGGTTCGGTGACGGTGCTGCCCGCGCTGCTGTCCCTGCTGGGGAAGCGGGTGGAGACCGGGCGGGTGCCGTTCCTCCACCCCGACAAGCGCCGTCGGCGCGGCGGGCGTCCGGGCGCCGGCAACGAGTCCCGGTTCTGGAAGGCCGTGTTGAAGGGGGTGCTGGCCAAGCCCGCGCTGTCACTGCTCGTCGCGGGCGGAGCGCTGGTCGCCGTCGCGGCCCCCGCGTTCGGGATGCGCACCGAGGACCTGTCCCTGGACAAGGAGCTCGGCGACTCCGTCCCGATCATCGCCACCTACGAGCGGCTGGACACCGCGTTCCCGGGCGGCTCCGAGCCGGCCGAGGTGGTCGTCCGGGCGAAGGACGTCGACGCCCCCGAGGTGAAGGCCGCGCTGGCCGACTTCCGGAAGCAGGCGGTGGATTCGGGGGCCTCCCGCGGGCCGGTCGACGTCGAGGTGCACGCCGCGGCGGACGTCGCCGTGGTGTCGGTGCCGCTGGTCGGCGGCTCCGACCAGGAGCGGGCCGAGAAGAGCCTCGCCCTGCTCCGGGACGAGGTGCGGCCCCGGACGCTGGGTTCGGTGCCGGGCGTCGAGGCACCGGTCACCGGTCAGGTCGCGGCGTCGAAGGACTTCAACGAGCAGATGACGGGCTCCGCCGCCCCGGTGTTCGCCTTCGTGGTGGTGTTCGCCTTCCTGCTGATGCTGCTGTGCTTCCGCTCGCTGACCGTCGCGGTCACCTCGATCGTGCTCAACCTGCTGTCCGTGGGTGCCGCGTACGGCATCCTGGTGGTCGTCTTCCAGCACGGCTGGGGTGCCTCCCTGATCGGTGCCGAGCACGCGGGCGCGGTCGTCAGCTGGCTGCCGCTGTTCCTGTTCGTGATCCTGTTCGGACTCTCGATGGACTACCACGTGTTCGTGGTGTCCCGGATCCGGGAGGCCCGGGCGCGGGGGTACGCCACCCGGGACGCCATCTCCCACGGGGTGGTCACCACGGCCGGCGTGGTGACCAGTGCGGCGGTCATCATGGTGGCGGTGTTCGCCATCTTCGCCACGCTGTCGATGCAGTCGATGAAGCAGATGGGCGTGGGCCTCGCGGCGGCCGTCCTGATCGACGCCACCGTCATCCGCGGCGTGCTGCTGCCCGCCGTGATGGCACTGCTGGGCGAGGCCAACTGGTACTTCCCGAGCTGGCTGCGGTGGCTGCCCGACCTCTCCCACGACGAGGCCCCCGAGCCGGTGGCCGCCGGGCTCCCGGCGTCCGGCCCCGTGGTGGGGACCGCGCAGGAGGGGACCACCCGGGTGCGGGTGTAGGCCGGCGGCCGTTCGGACGGTACGGGGCACGGGGCGGAACATCCGGTTCCGCCCCGTGCCCCGTACCGCAACCGACCGTGCCGTCGGGTTCGTCCTGGGGAGGAGGAACGAAACGGACGGAAGGCGGGGTGCGGGTGAGCGCGGTGGTGGACCGGTGGCGGCGGATGCGACCCCGCTCGGCGGCGCCGGCCCACGGCGCGGCACCCGGACGGAGACGGCGGGGACGCCTGACCGCGGCCCTCGCGGTGGTGACGGCCGCCCTCCTGGTCCTGCACCCGGCGGTGCCCAACTCGGTGGGGCGCCTCGGCAGTCTGCTGGAGTCCTTCCTGCCCTGGCTCGGGCTGGTGGTCCTGGTGCTGCTCGGGGCTGCGCTGCTGCGTCGTTCGCGGCTCGCCTGCGCGGCCTCGCTGCTGCCGGTGGTGGCCTGGACGCACCAGTTCGGCGCACTGTTGCTGCCCGGACCCGGCTCCGGCCCCCGTGACCTGCTGGTGGTGCAGCACAACGTCAGCGACGAGAACCCCGACCCGGCGGGCACGGCCCGGGCCCTGGCCGCGGCCGGGCCCGATCTGATCGCCCTGGAGGAGTTGGTGCCGCCGGCGCTGGGGGTGTACGCGCGGACCCTGGCCCCGGACTACCCCCACCACGCCGTCCGGGGCACCGTGGGCCTCTGGTCGAAGCACCCGTTGACGAGGACCCGGGGCGTGGACATCAAGCCCCGCGGGATCACCGGGCCCTGGAGCCGGGGGCTGCGGACCGTGGCCCGCACCCCGTACGGGGAGGCCGCCGTGTACGTGGCGCACCTGCCCTCGGTCCGCGTCGGGGCGGGCGGTCTCGCCTCGGCGTCGCGCGACGAGAGCGCGGCCCTCCTCGGCGAGGCCCTCGCCGCCGAGGAGCACGAGCGGGTGCTCCTGCTCGGCGACCTCAACGGCACCGTCGACGACCGGGGGCTGGCCCCGCTGACCTCCCGGCTGGACGTCCCGCGGCGGGGGTTCGCCCTCAGTTTCCCCACCGCTCTCCCGGTGGCCCGCATCGACCAGGTGATGGCCCGTTCGGTGAGCGTGGGCCGCATCCGGACCCTGCCGGCGACCGGGAGCGACCACCTGCCGGTCGCCGCCCGGATCGGGTTCGGCTGACCGGCGGGCGGCCCCGGCCCGGGGCTCAGGACCGGTTCGGCAACTGCGCCTCGATCAGGTCGGCCGCGCGGGTGGTGCCGCCCTCGTCGGCCATCTCGCGCCGGACCTCGGCGAGGCGTCGCGCCACCTCGGGGTCGCCGACCAGGTCGAGCACGGCGGAGCGCAGGGTCTCGGCGGTTGCCTCGGCCATGGGCAGGTGGCGGGCCACGCCCAGGGCCTGGAGCACGTCGGCGTTGCCGAACTGGTCGACGGCCTGCGGCACGGCCACCATCGGGGTCCCGGTGGCCAGGCCCTCCTGACTGCCGCCGGCGCCCGCGTGGGTGACGAAGACGTCGGCCTGCCGCAGGATCGCGAGTTGCGGCACCCACGGGTGGACCTCGACGGTGGCGGGCACCTCGCCCAGCTCCGCCGGGTCCACGTGCGCGCCGATCTGGAGGACCGTGTGCCAGCCGGGCAGGTCACCGAAGGCCCGGATGCACTCCCGGTAGAACTCGGGCTGCTTGGTGAAGGTGGAGCCGAGCGAGACCAGCAGCACCTTCTCCGCTCCGGCCGGCCGCTGCCAGGCGCCCTGGGAGGTGCGCTCGCCCTGGCAGGCGCCGACGAAGGTGTAGCGGGCCGGGTCGACCCGGTCGGCTTGCGGCTGGAGCGCCTTCGGGATGAGGACCAGACAGCGGTCGGGCCGGCCGGAGAAGTCCTCCGGTGACAGGTCGATGTCGTTCTCCGCCAGCCAGGCCCGGAAGCCGGCGAAGTACGCCTGGCCCCGTTCGGTCTTGCGCAGCGGGTCGAAGAGGGTGGCGCCGACCTCCTCCTCGTACCCCTCCCAGGCCACGATGCTGGGGGAGAGCTGGATGACGGGGACCTTCCAACGGTGGGCCAGGACCCGGGCCGGGTAGGCCGTGATGTCGTACAGGACCAGGTCCGGTTCGTCGCCCTGGTAGGCCGCCGTCAGCTGGGGCAGCGCCTGCCGGGCGTCGTCGAGGAAGAGTTCCAAGTACTTGATGAGTTCGGTGCCCCAGTCGTCGGGGGCTTCGTCGCTGGGCAGGATCGAGGTCCACGCCACGGGTTCCGCACCGGTCTCGGCGACCTTGTCGGCGAAGGCGGGCGGAATGGCGTAGGTGACGCGGTGGCCTCGGGCCACCAGTTCCCTGATCACGTCGAGGCTCGGGTTCACATGGCCGTGGGCGGCGATGGAGAACATGGCGATGTGGGCGGGGCGGGGGGTGCTCATGTCCGCACCGTACGCGAGACGAACCGTCTCGTACAATGAGGTTTCCCGGCGATGGCGGGTTTCCACCCCTCGCACCCGTCCGCGGTGTCGCGCCCCAGCCGCCTGCGCCACCGGGCGGAATGCGACACTGACCCGCGGCGAGGGGCGCCGCGGACGGCCGAGGAACCGGCCCGGGACCGAGGGAAGAACGGACGATGGACGAAGCACGGGCGCGGGGCGTCCTGGCCTCCGCAGGGGTACTGCCACCGGGCGCGGACGGGGGTGCGACGCTGCTGGCGTTCGGCGAGAACGCCGTCTTCGCCTCGGGGGACCTGGTGGTGAAGGTCGGCCGGAGCGCCGAACTGCTGGCACGCGCCCGGCGGGAGGTGGCCGTCGCGGAGTGGCTGGCCGCGGCGGACGTGCCCGCGGTCCGCCCCGCCCGCCCGGGCGCCCTGCTCGTGGACGACCACCCGGTGACGGTCTGGCACCGGCTGCCGGAGGCGGTCCGCCCCACCGGTGGACCCGACCTCGCCGCACTGCTGCGCACGGTGCACGCCCTGCCCGCCCCCGACCTCCCGCTGCCCCCCCGTGACCTCCTGGGCGGGGTCGAGCGCTGGTTGCGGCTGGCCGGCACGGCGATCGACCCGGCCGACGCCGCCTTCCTGCGGGAGCGCCGCGACGGCTTCGCCGCCGCCGCGTCCGTACTCGTCCCGCACCTGCCCCCCGGCCCGATCCACGGTGACGCGCTACTGCGCAACGTCCGGGTGACCGCGGACGGCCCCGCCCTGGTCGACCTGGAGACCTTCTCCCTCGACCTGCGCGAACACGACCTGGTGGTCATGGCGCTGGCCCACGACCGCTACGGACTCCCCGACGACGCCTACGCCGCCTTCGCCGACGCCTACGGCTGGGACGTGCGGGGTTGGGAGGGCTGCACCGTCCTGCGGGGTGCCCGGGAGACCGCCAGTTGCGCCTGGGTGGCCCAACACGCCCCGGACAACCCGCGGGCGCTCGCCGAGTTCCGCCGCCGGGTGACCTCGCTCCGGGAGGGCGACGAGACGGTGCGCTGGTACCCGTTCTGACCGCGCACCGCAGTGCGGGTCAGCCCACCCGGGACGGGCGTCCCCCGGCGCCGCGCTGAACCGGTATCACCGGCCAGGCGCCCTCGACCCGGGCCCGGGGGTCGGAGGTGCGCCGGAGGAACTCCTGGAGGGAGGCGGACTGCTCCGCCGCCGCCCGCACCTGGAGTTCCGTCAGCTCCACCGGCGACACGGCGCCCACCGCGGGGTGGCCCTCCCCTATCCGGCGGGCCACCCGGGTCGCCGCCACGGCGTCCGACCGGGCGTCGTGGGCGCTGTCGAGCGGCACCCCGTAGTGGGCGCAGAGCGCCTGGAGCGTCCGCCGGCCCTTGCGGTAGCGGTCCACGTGCTTGTCCAGGACCAACGGGTCGACGACCGGGAACCCCCGGACGGCGGAACGCTCCGACAGCGGCGCGATCCGGTGCCGCCGGCACTCCCGGTCCAGCAGGGAGAGGTCGTAGCGCGCGTTCATGACGGCCAACGGGGCGCCCGTGCGCACCAAGCCGACCAGGGCCTCGACGATCTCGGCCACCGCCGCGGCGGCGGGGGCCCCGTGGGCGCGGGCCCGCTCGGTGGAGATGCCGTGGATGGCCGTGGCCTCCTCGGGGATGGGCACGCCGGGATCAAGCAGCCAGGTCCGCTCCTGCGCCACCCGCCCGTCCGACTCCAGGACGACGAGCGCCGCGGTGACGATGCGGTCGGTCTCGACGTCGGTGCCGGTCGTCTCCAGGTCGAAGCCGACCAGCCGCTCCCGGTACCAGCTCATGCGGCCCCTCCTTCGTGGTGCGTTCCCCCAGTGCTCCCTACCCTGACACCTGCCACTGACAACCGGCCGGCCGGGCGTCGCGGCCGGAACTCCACCGCGGGGCCGGGGGCCGTCAGGACACCGGTCGGGAGTCGCTCCACGCCAGGTCGAACTCCTCGCGGTACGTCGCGAAGATGCCGTTCTCGCCCGTATCTCCCGGTTTCACCGTCCGGCCGCCGCCGCGGAGGACGAGCACCGGCGCCTCCATGCCCCGGGTCCGGCGCAGGTAGGTCTGGACGATGCCCACCCCGTCGGCCCCGTCGCCGTCCACGAGGTAGGCGGTGAAGCGGGGCGTCTCGTCGAACACCTGGATCTCGAAGGCCCCGGGGTCCCGCAGCCGGGACCGGACCCGACGCATGTGCAGGATGTTCATCTCCACCGAGCGGCTCAGCTCGCCGCGCCTGAGGCCCAGCTCGCGCTCGCGCCGCTTGATGGCGCTGGAGGCCGGGTTCAGGAAGAGCAGCCGCGCCCGGCACCCCGCCTCGGCGAGCCGCACCAGTCGGCGACCGGAGAAGTTCTGCACCAGCAGGTTCAGTCCGATGCCCATCACGTCGAGGCGACGGGCCCCGCCGAAGATGTCCTCGGCCGGGAACTGACGCAGCAGCCGCACCCGGTCCGGGTGGACCGCCACCACGTCGGCGTAGCGGTCACCGACCAGGTCCTCGACGGCGTCGACGGGCAGGCGCCCGCCGGGCGAGGTCTCGGAGGCGGCGCCGAGCATCTCCAGCAGCCGGCCCGAGGCCCGCTCGGCCTGGGCGAGGACGGCCCCGGACAGGGCCCGGTTGCGGGAGACGACGTTGCGGGTGACCTCCAGCTCGTCGAGGGCCAGCTCGACGTCACGGCGTTCGTCGAAGTACGGCTCGAAGCAGGGCCAGTGCTGCACCATCAGTTCGCGCAGCTGCGGCAGGGTCAGGAAGCTCAGCACGTTGTCGTCGGCCGGGTCGAGCAGATAGCCCTTGCGGCGGCTCACCTCGCGCACCGCCACCGCCCGCTGCACCCACTCCTGTCCGGCGGGGCCGGCCGCGGCCACCACCCAGTCCTCGCCGTGGACGGGTTCGTAGACGGGACGCAGAACAGCGGCTACGACCGCGCGTAGCCGCTGTTCGACGAGGTTCAACCAGATGTACGCCCGCCCCGCGCGCTGGGCGCGGGTGCGGACCTCGCTCCACTGTTCGGCGCCCCAGTTCAGTTCGGGGCCGATCTGCGTGCCCGTCTCCAGGGGACGGGCCAGGGACACCGCCGTGGCCGGGCCCTCCGGGGAGCCCTCCTGTTGACCGCCGTCACCAGGAGGCAGCTCCAGCCCTCCCGACACCCGCCGCACCGCCTTCCGCACCCCTGTGACCCCCCTGGTCAACGATCAAGGAAGGGTACTCCGGGAGCGGCCGGCGGTGCAGCCCGATGGGCAGGGTCGCGGAAACCCGTGGAAAGGGGTTGACGGCTACGGCAGCATGCCGACGTTGCCGTTGCGGTTCTTCAGGTCGTCCGGGGTGAGCGGGTTCATGGCCGTCACGTCGCGCGGGGAGAGCGAGAAGCCCTGCCAGTGGACCGGCATGGGCTCCTGGTCCTCGTCCCGGGCTATGTGGTGGAAGCCGATGTTCACCCAGGTGACCGGGTTCTTCAGGGCCTGCCCGTTCACCCACTTGTCCACGCTGTTGGGCGCGGTGCTGGGGCAGCTCGGGTTGTCGCTCGCGTACTTCTCGCACTTCTTGTACTCGGTGAAGTACACGTCGTGCTTGGTGTACGGGCGGCCGGAGAACTTGTCGGTGCGGCCCGGCACGATCTCGTAGCTGCGCGGGTGACCGTCCTTGTTCTTGCCGGTGGTGCTGACCAGCCGCCACCAGCGCATGGACTTGGCGTCACCGGCGAGTTCCTTGGTGACCTTGGTGCGCTTGGTCTTGGTGGTCGGGGCGTTGCGGCTGGTGCCGGCGGTGACGGTGGAGTCGTACTGCTCGACCCGGTTCTTGGTGTTGCCGTCCAGTGCGGAGTCGAGCCGCCAGAACACGTTGTGGCTGTGGTTCTCGGCGTAGGCCGTGTTGTTCTTGCCGATCGGCCAGCCGCGGCTGTCGCCGCCGTCGTAGTCGAACGGGGACAGCATCCCGGTGGCACCGACGTTGGAGCTGATGGTGCCGTCGGAGGAGAAGCGCCACTCGGTGATGTACTCGTACCAGGACGCCTTGTTGATCGAGTAGACCAACAGGTCCTTGCCCTGGGCCTGCCAGACCTTGGTGCCCGTGTCGTTGGCGAGGCGGTAGGCGTGACCCCGGGCGCGCGTGGTGGTGCACAGGCCCTTCACGTCGCCGCGGCCGGCCACCTTGATGGTGCGGATGGTGCCGCCGGGGCACTCGGCGGGCCGGAGCGCCTGCTGGTTCTGGCCGAAGTCCGTCGCGGTGACGTCCTGGTACTCGGCCTCCCCGTCGTCGTAGGGCACGTGGATCTGGGCCAGCCGGGCACTGTTGAGCACCCGGATGGGCCGCGGTTCGCCCTTGGGCTGGTACGAGATCTTGTCCAGGACGACGCCCGCCAGGGGGTCGTGGCGCCAGCACATGCGCCAGGTGGTGCCGCCGTCGAGCTTCTGCTCGATGCGGTAGGCCGCACTACAGTCGGCGGCCGGGGCGGGGGCCGCGGGCGGCGCCGCGGGGGCCGCCTGGGCGGTGCCCACGGCGGTGGTCCCCAGGAGCGCGGTCACGGCGAGGGCCAGTCCGGCCCCCTTCTGGGCACGCGAGATTCTCTGGTCGTGCATGGGAAAGGAACTCCTCGTCGGGAGGGAAGACGGTGAAGGGGCTCAGCCCAGGCGGCCGACGGTGCGGGCGCTCAGGTCGACCACGCTCTTGCGGGTGTCGAACCAGGGCCCGTCCTTGACCTTGAAGACCACGCTGACGCAACGGTTCTTCCCGCAGTCCTTCAGGACCCCGGGGATCTTCAGGGTGGTCTGCTTGCTGAAGACGAACCCGCTGAGCTCAGCCTGACCGGGATCGGTCAGCTCCTTGCCCGTGGCGTGCCGGAAGTCCTGCTTGAGGTCCTTGCCGAGCGGATGGGCGATCAGCAGTCGGGCGGCCTCGGCCAGTTCCCCGGCGCTGGCCGGCGGCTGGGCGCCGACCCGGGTGACGGTGTCGACCACCTTCCCCGAGGTGAGGTCCACCGTCTTGGTGACGGCGGCCTCCTTGCCGTAGTCGTAGAACACGACCTCGGCCATGCGCTTGCCCTGCTGGGCGGCCGACGCGTTCGGGTCGGGCTCCTGGAGGCTGGTGTAGAGGTGCTCCGGCCCCTTCTTCCCCGCCACGTCGCGAGCGGACCGCTGGAGGTCGTCCCCGGTGGCGAGCTGCTGCGCCCGGTCCAACTCGTCGTCGGTCAGCGGGTCGCTGCCGATCCCCTTCTCCCCCTCGACGGGTGCCGGCAGGACGTCGGCGGGCGGCGGTGCCTCCGCGCTCCCCGAACCCTGCGCGCCGCCCCCGTCGTCCCCACTGCTCCGAGCGCCGTTCGCGGTGGTGTCCCCGTCGCTCGCGCCCGGCGTTCCGTTCTGGCTCTGTCCCTGGGCGGGCCGGTCGGCCTTCCCCTCGTCCGCGCCGGCCATCCCGGGAAGGGTCACGGCCACCATCGCGGCCGTTCCGGCCACGGCGATCGCTCCGCCCGCCACGACCTTCCCTATGTGGCGTCTCACCAGTTGACGCACTGCTTCCCCCAACTCCCCCCTGCACGAATACCGTCATCGGTCTGGATGCGGTCACCCGGTAGGACGGACCGACGTCCTAGGAGGTTGCCTCTGTTTCCGGAAGACTCTGCATCCGACGGCCCCCGGACGAAGGGGCCCGGAAGGGAAGAACTCCCCATGCAGGTCTGGCCCGGACAGGCGTATCCCCTGGGTGCCGCGTACGACGGCGCCGGAACCAATTTCGCGGTCTTCTCCGAAGCGGCGCACCGGATCGACCTGTGCCTGCTGCACGACGACGGCTCCGAGTCGAGGGTGGAGCTGCGGGAGACGGACGCCTTCGTGCGGCACGCCTACCTGCCGGGGGTGATGCCGGGTCAGCGCTACGGGTTCCGGGTGCACGGCCCGTACGCACCCGAACGGGGGATGCGCTGCAATCCGGCGAAGCTGCTGCTCGACCCGTACGCGCGCGCCATGAGCGGGTCCGTCGACTGGGGCGAGGAGGTCTACGGCTACCGCTTCGGGGCCCCCGAACGGCGCAACGACCTGGACTCCGGGTCCCGCACCATGGCCTCGGTGGTGGTCAACCCGTACTTCGACTGGGGGGACGACCGCCCGCCGCGCACCGACTACCACCGCACCGTCATCTACGAGGCCCACGTCAAGGGCCTGACCATGACCCATCCGGCGCTGCCGGACGAACTGCGCGGCACCTACGCGGCACTGGCCCACCCAGCCGTCCTCGAACACCTGACCGAACTCGGGGTGACCGCGCTGGAGTTGATGCCGGTGCACCAGTTCGTCCACGACCACCGGCTGGCGGACCTCGGGCTCCGCAACTACTGGGGCTACAACACCATCGGCTTCTTCGCCCCGCACAACGCCTACGCCTCCTGGGGGGACCGGGGCCAGCAGGTGCTGGAGTTCAAGTCGGCGGTGCGGGCGCTGCACCGGGCCGGGATCGAGGTGATCCTCGACGTGGTCTACAACCACACGGCGGAGGGCAACCACCTGGGTCCCACGCTGTCCTTCCGGGGCCTGGACAACGCCTCCTACTACCGGCTCGCCGAGAACCGGCGCCACTACACCGACACCACCGGCACCGGGAACTCGCTGCTGATGCGCTCCCCTCACGTGCTGCAACTCGTCATGGACTCGCTGCGCTACTGGGTGACCGAGATGCACGTGGACGGCTTCCGCTTCGACCTCGCGGCGACCCTGGCCCGGCAGTTCCACGAGGTGGACCGGCTCTCCTCGTTCTTCGACCTGGTGCAGCAGGACCCGGTGGTCTCCCAGGCGAAGCTGATCGCCGAACCCTGGGACCTGGGCGAGGGCGGCTACCAGGTCGGCAAGTTCCCCCCGTTGTGGACGGAGTGGAACGGCATGTACCGGGACACCGTGCGCGACCTGTGGCGGGGGGAGCCCCGCCGGCTCGCGGAGTTCGCCTCCCGGCTGACCGGCTCCTCCGACCTCTACCAGGACGACGGCCGCCGACCCCTGGCCTCCATCAACTTCGTGACCTGCCACGACGGTTTCACCCTGCACGACCTGGTCTCCTACAACGAGAAGCACAACGAGGCCAACGGCGAGGACAACCGCGATGGCGAGGAGCACAACCGGTCGTGGAACTGCGGGGCGGAGGGCGAGACCGACGATCCGCGGGTGCGGGAGCTGCGGGAACGGCAGATGCGCAACTTCGTCGCCACCCTGCTGCTGTCCCAGGGAGTGCCGATGCTCAGCCACGGCGACGAGTTCGGCCGCACCCAGCGGGGCAACAACAACGCCTACTGCCAGGACGGCGAACTGTCCTGGGTGCGGTGGCCGCAGCGCCCGGACGGCCCCGAGGAGCCCGCCGACCCCGAGGACGAGCTCGCCGCCCGCCGGCTCGCCTTCACCCGGTCGTTGGTGTGGCTCCGTCGCGACCACCCGGTGTTCCGGCGGCGGCGGTTCTTCCGGGGACGCCCGGCGCAGAACGCCCCGGACGCCCTGTCCGACCTGGTCTGGTTCACCCCGGAGGGTGAACTGATGCGGCAGCGGGACTGGAGCGCGGCGCTGGCCCGCGCCCTGAGCGTGTTCCTGAACGGCGATGCCATCTCCGAGCCGGGCCCCCGCGGGGAACGCATCGTCGACGACTCCTTCCTCCTGATGGTCAACGCCTCCCCCGAGCCCCTGGTGTTCACCGTCCCCACCGGCCACGGACCGCACTGGCGGGTGGTGGTCGACACCGCGCTCCCGCACGGCGTGCCCCCGCAGGGCGGCGCCCGGACGGCCGCCGGGGACCGGATCACCCTGGTGGACCGCAGCCTGACGGTGCTGCAACGGCTCACCTGACCGGCGGCACCCGTCCGCCCGTCCCCCGATCGGGAACCGCGGCCGCGCGGGTACCCACGCCCCATGACGTCCCGTCCCGCCCTCGTCGGCGAGCCCCGGCCCCCGGCACCGCCCACCGCCACCTACCGCCTCCAGCTCCAGCCCTCCTTCCCGTTCGCCGCGGCGGCGGCCGCGGTGCCCCACCTCGCCGCGCTCGGCGTCTCCCACCTGCACCTCTCCCCCGTCCTGGAGGCCGTCCCCGGCTCCACCCACGGCTACGACACCGTCGACCACTCCCGGGTGCGCGAGGAGTTGGGCGGCGAGGACGGACTGCGGTCGCTGGCGCACACCGCCCGCCGACACGGGCTCGGGCTGGTCGCGGACGTCGTGCCCAACCACATGGCGGCCCTCCCCCGGTGGAACCGGGCCCTGTGGGACACCCTGCGCGACGGCCCGGCCTCCCCCTACGCCGGCTGGTTCGACATCGACTGGGCGGAACACGGCGGCCGGGTCCTCCTGCCGGTGCTCGCCCGCCCGATCGGGGCCGAACTGGACGCCCTGCGGGTCGACGGGGAGGGGCTGCACTACGGGGAGCACCTGCTCCCGCTCCGCCCGGGCACCGAGGGCTTGCCGCCGGACCGCCTGCTCGACGCCCAGTGGTACCGGCTCGGCTGGTGGCGGCTGGCCCGCACCGAGCTGAACTACCGTCGCTTCTTCACCGTCTCCGAACTGATCGCCCTGCGGGTCGAGGACCCGGAGGTGTTCCGCGCCACCCATGCCAAACTCCTCTCCCTGGTGCGCGAGGGCGTGCTGGAGGGACTGCGGGTCGACCACCCGGACGGACTCGCCGACCCCGGCGTCTACCTGCGGCGGCTGCACCGGGCGACCGGCGGGCGCTGGACGGTGGTGGAGAAGATCCTCACCCCCGGGGAACGCCTCCCCGCGTCCTGGCCGGTCGCGGGAACCACCGGGTACGACGCCCTGCGGGTGGTGGACGGACTGTTCACCGATTCGCGGGGGGCCGAGGAACTCCTGGACCGCTACCGGGCGTTCGCGGCGCCGGCCGCCGACCGGGGCGGCGACTGGGCGGCCACCGTCCGCCGCGCCGCCCGCCGGGTGGTCACCCGGGACCTCGCGGCCGAGGTGGCCCGGCTCACCCGACTGTGCCACCGGCTGTGCTCCGCCGACCCCGCCCTGCGGGACCACGCGCCCTGGGCCCTCGCCACCGCGCTCCGCGAACTCCTGGTGCACCTGCGGGTGTACCGCCCCTACGCGGCCGAGGACGTGCCCCGGCTGCTGCCCGAGGAGGTGGTGGCGCGGGCCGGGGAGGCGTTCGCGGTGCCCGAGGAGGCGACGGCCGTGCGGACCGTGCGGGCCCTGCTCGCCGGAGCCCACGGCACCGGGCCCGGGCACGAGGAGTTCCGGGCCCGGTTCGCGCAGACCGCGTCGGCGGTGCACGCCAAGTCGGTCGAGGACACCGCCTTCTACCGGTTCGCCCCGCTGCTGTCGGCCACCGAGGTGGGCGGCGCCCCGGACGCGCCCGCGCTGGACCCGGGGGCCTTCCACGCGCACTGCGCCCGCGTCCAACGCGACTGGCCGCTCACCTCGACGGTGCTGTCCACCCACGACACCAAGCGCAGCGCGGACGTCCGGGCCCGGCTCGCCGCCCTCACCGAACGCCCCGGGCCGTGGGCGGATCTGGTCGAGGCGCTCGCGCGGGAGACCGGCCCCGCGGCTCCCGATCCGCAGGTGGCCTGGGTGGCCTGGCAGTCGGCGGTCGGGCTTGGGCCCGGCGCCGGCGAGCGGCTCTCCGGCGCCCTGCTGAAGCACGTGCGGGAGGCGGGGCTGCGCACCTCGTGGACGGAGCCGGACCCGGAGTACGAGCGGGCCGTCGCCGACTTCGCAGCGGCCGGACCCGGCGGCGAGCACCCGCCGGAAGTGAAGGAGTTCGTCGCCGGGCTGGCACCGCTGGCGCGGGCCAACGCGCTCGGCGCGACGCTGCTGCACCTGACCATGCCCGGGGTGCCCGACCTCTACCAGGGCACCGAGACGGAGTACCTGGCGCTGGTCGACCCCGACAACCGTCGGCCGGTCCGCTTCTCCCGCCCCGCGCCACCGGCCCCCGACGCTCCGGTGGCCGGCCCGGAACCGTCCGCCGAGAAGCGGGCGTTGACCACGGTCGCCCTCCACCTGCGGCGCCGGCACCCGGAAGCCTTCGGTGCGGACGCCTCCTACGCCCCGCTGCACGCCGTGGGGAGCGCGGCCGGGCACTGGGTCGGCTACCTGCGCCGCGGGGGCGGCCAGCAGGTGCTGGCGGCCGTCACCCGGCTCTCCGGCCGGCTCGCGACCGCCGGCGGCTGGGGCGACACCCGGGTGACGCTCCCGGACGGCACCTGGCGTGACCTGCTGGCGCCCGGCCGGGAGCACACCGGCACGGTCGCGGTGGCCGCGCTGCTGTCCGCACTGCCGGTCGCCCTGCTGCACCGGGCGTCCCCCTGAGGGCCGCCCCGCCTCCCAGCGGCCGAGCCCCCTGCGCACAACCGCGTATCCCCGGCTGCGTGAATCAGCCGGTGACCTGCGTCTCCTCCTTGACAGACGAGTACGGGCGTGGAGTACTGCGCATGCGTCGGCAAGCGGACGCAGGGGGGTGGGTCAGCTGACGGAACAGCGCTATCCCACGGTCGCCGACCTGGTGTCGACGGCGCGGTGGGCAACGGAACGGTGGCCGTCGACGGCTGCCCTGCGACGGATCGGCACCTCCCGCGGGGGCCGCCCGATCCACCTGCTGTCGGTGGGGCACGCCCGGCGGGCGGTCCTCGTGGTGGCCGGCGCCCACGCCAACGAACCCGCCGGCGGGGCGACCGTCCGACACCTGATCCAACGCACCCTCGACGACCGGGAGTTACGCACCGGCACCTCCTGGCACTTCGTGCTGTGCGCCGACCCCGACGGCGCGGCGCTGCACGACGCCCCCGCCCCGCGCACCCTGGTGGAGTACCACCGCGGGTTCTTCCGGCCGGCCGGACCCGAACAGCCCGAGTGGGCGCCCTCGCTGGTGCCGCCCGGACGCACGCCCCCGGAGACCCGGGCGCTGGAGTCGGCCATCGACCGGGTCCGCCCCTACCTCCAGGTGTCGCTGCACAGCACCGAACTGGGCGGCAGTTGGGTGCAGCTCACCCGGGACGTCCCCGGTCTCGCGGAGCCCTTCGCCAAGTCCGCCGCCGAACTGCACGTCCCGCTGGAGGCCGACCCGGTCGACGCGACGGGCTGGCCGGCGGCCGGGCCCGGCGTCCATGTGATGCCCGCGGCGGGCCCCACCGTGGCGTTCCCCAGCATGCCGGACGAGGCCAGGGTCAGCACCTGGCACCACGTCCACCGTTACGGGGGGCTGACGGCCGTCGTCGAAGTGCCCATGTGGGCCAGTGAGGTCGTCGGGGACTGCACCCCCCACCCGGCCCCCGGACGGGAGCTGCGCGCCCTGGCCGAGCGGCTGCGCGCGGACGCCCGGGTGGTGGCCGCCTTCTTCGAGGAGACGGCGGACCGGCTGCCGGCGGTGGACGACGCCCTGCTGCGGGCCGCCCGCTGGGCACTGGCCCTCGCCCCGCAACTCGCCGACGACTGGTCCCGGCCGCAACCGGACGCCACCACCGCGTACCTCCGCAGCGTCGAGGCCTTCGGCCGGCGCCTGCCGCTGCGGGCCGCCGCCATGCTGCTGCGGGTGCTGGAGGACCGGGGCGATTCGGCCGCGCCCCGGCTGGAACGGGTGGTGGCCCGGTGGTGCGACGCCTTCGCGGAGCGGTTCCGGGCGCGCTGGGTGCCGGTGGAGCACCAGGTGGAGCACCAGGCGCGCACGGTGCTCGCCGCGGCCGGTCGGGCCCGCCCGGGGCGCTGAGGCCCGGACGGGTTCAGCCCGAGGTGAGTTGGTACACCAGGTGGCCGAAGCCGACCTGGTCCCCGTCCCGGACCACGGCGGACCCGACGACCCGTCGGCCGTTCACCGTGGTCCCGTTGGTCGAGCCCAGGTCGCGCAGCACCCACAGCCCGCTCTGGTGGACCAGTTCCGCGTGCACCCGGGACACCGTCTCGTGGTTGAGGCGCAGCCCGTTGCCGGGGTCCCGGCCTATCCGCAGCGGCTGACCGTCCCGGTGCCCGGGGAGGAGCAGTTTGGGCAGCCGCTCGCCCCGCCACGCCCGGCGCAGGCGCTCGGTGAACCCGGACACCGCCGACACCCCGCCGAACACGGCACGGGACCAGCGCCGCTCGGCACGCAGGTCGTCGGTGAGGGCGGCGAGCTCCCCGGCGTGCCGGGCGACCAGCGCGAGTTCCATCCGCCGCAGATAGGTGTCCTGGGAGAGCCGTCCCTGGGCGACCCCCTCGCGCAGGGCGGTCAGCGCCCGGTCCCGCTCGACGTCGGAGACCCGCTCCGGGCGCAACACGGCCTCGCCGAACTCCCCGGCCGCGGCCGGCCCGGGGGGCGCGGCGGGGGGCGGGGGAACGGCCGGCAGGGAGGGCCCGGAGGAATCGGAGGACGGCGTCACGGGCCGATTGTCGACCAGTGCGCCCCGGAGTGTCCACACGGCGGCGGGCCGACGCCGACCAGCACGGGAGCGGGGTGCGCCCGGGGGCGATGCCGGGGCCGACCGGCGGTGCGCCGGCCCCCGGGCGGCTCCTTGCCCCACCATGGGCGACGGGCCGTCACCGGCCGGCCCGGGAACCGAGGACCCCTGTGCGTTCAGGGCTCGACGAGGAGGAGCACCGTCCGTGCTGTTCGAGGTGTGGGCACCCGAGGCCGAAGAGGTCGTCCTCCACTGCGGCGGCGCCGAGCGCGCCCTGGTCCGCGATCCGCACCGCACGGGCTGGTGGAGCGGCGAGGCCGAAGCCGTCGACGGCACCCGGTACGGCTTCCGGCTGGACGGCGGACCGGTGCTGCCCGACCCGCGGTCCCGCCGTCAGCCGGACGGTCCCGACGGGCCCAGCGCGGTCGTCGACCAGGGCGCCCACCCGTGGTACGCGCCGTGGCGGGGCCGGGGGCTGCCCGGTGCCGTCCTGTACGAGCTGCACATCGGCACGTTCACCCGGGAGGGCACCTTCGACGCGGCGGGGGACCGGCTGGAGCACCTGGCGGACCTCGGCGTCACCCATGTGGAGGTGATGCCGGTCTGCCCGTTCCCCGGCCGGCACGGCTGGGGCTACGACGGGGTGGCCCCGTGGGCGGTCCACGAACCGTACGGGGGGCCGGCGGGGCTGAAGCGGTTCGTCGACCGGGCCCACGCCTTCGGCCTGGGCGTCGTCCTGGACGTGGTGCACAACCACCTGGGCCCGGCGGGCAACCACCTGCCCTCGTTCGGCCCGTACTTCACCGACGCCCACCACACGCCGTGGGGCGCCGCGGTGAACCTGGACGCGCCCGGCTCCGACGAGGTGCGGGCCTACTTCGTCGGCAGCGCGCTGGCCTGGCTGCGGGACTACCGGCTGGACGGGCTGCGGCTGGACGCCGTCCACGCCCTGCGCGACACCCGTGCCCACTCCTTCCTGGAGGAGTTGTCCACCGCCGTCGACGCCCTGGCCGAAGAGGTGGGCCGACCGCTGTTCCTGATCGCCGAGTCGGACCTCAACGACCCCCGAATCATCACGCCCCGGACCGAGCACGGCCTCGGGATCGACGCCCAGTGGAACGACGACTTCCACCACGCGCTGCACACGGCGCTGACCGGGGAGTCCGCGGGCTACTACGCCGACTTCGCGGCGGCCCCGTTCGGAGCCCTCGCCAAGACCCTGACCGGCGGCTACTTCCACGACGGCACCCGTTCCTCGCTGCGGGGCCGCCGGCACGGCCGCCCGCTGGACCGGGCCCGGGTCTCCGCGCACCGGCTGGTGGGGTACGCGCAGAACCACGACCAGGTGGGCAACCGGGCGGCCGGGGACCGGCTCTCGGCGACGCTGTCGCCGGGGTTGCTGGCGTGCGCGGCGACGCTGGTGCTCACCGGGCCCTTCACCCCGATGCTGTTCATGGGCGAGGAGTGGGGGGCCACCACCCCCTGGCAGTACTTCACCGACCACCCTGACCCCGCGCTCGCCGAGGCGGTGCGCACCGGTCGGCGCCGGGAGTTCGCGGCCCAGGGCGGGTCCGCCGACGAGGTGCCCGACCCGCAGGACCCGGCGACCCGGGAGCGTTCCTGCCTCGACTGGCGGGAGTCCGACCGCGAGCCCGGGGCACGGCTGCGCGCCTGGTACCGGGAGCTGATCGCGCTGCGGCGCGCCCAACCCGACCTCACCGACACGGATCTGACGGCGGTCCGGGTGATGTGCGACGAGACGGCCCGCTGGATCGCGTTCCGGCGCGGCGACGTGTGGGTGGTCGTCAACGCGGGCCCGGACGCCGTCGTCGTTCCCTTCGGCCGTCGCCCGGCCCGGGTGCTCGCGGCCTGGGAGCCGGTCTCGCCGCCCGGGCCGGCGGGCCTGCTGACGGTGGACGGGGAGTCCTGTGCGGTGCTGCTCCAGGAGTAGGAGCGGGTGGGGGAGGCCGGCGCCGGGGCCGTCCCCCGCCCGCGTCGGGTCGCTCAGTCGTCGTCGCTGAGCAGTTCCAGCAGGATGGGCTCCCACGCGCGTGCGAGCTGCCTCCTCAGCAGGGGCAGGGGGCTGTCGTCGGCCCCGTGCAGCCGGTCGGCGAGGCGTACGACGGTGTCGCAGCGGGCCAGCCACAGCCCGCGCAGGCACTCCCGGGCCCCGTAGCCGGCCAGGGTCGCCGCCCGCACCGCCGCCGGGGCCCCCACGGCGATCGCGAGTCCGCCGATGTCCTCCGCCGGGTCGCCGACCGCGGCGTCCGTCCAGTCCAGGACGCCGCAGACCCGGCCGTCGGCGGTGACCCGCAGGTGCTCGCCCTTGAGGTCGGCGTGGATCACCAGCTCACCGGCGCGCGGGGCGAGTTGGGCCATCGCACGGGGTGTCAGCCGGGTCGGTCCCGCCGCGTCGAACTCCCGGTCGGACACCAGGAGGTCGGACGCCCGGCGGGCGTCCGCCCGCAGGACCTCCAGGGAGCGGGCCGGGGTCCGGGGCAGTCCCAGCGCGAGCGCGTCCCGCACCGGCACCTCCCGCAGGCCGCTCAGCAGCGCCGCCAGGTCCGGCTCCCCCGCGGCGGACACGGCCGCCTCCTCGCCCGACTCGCCGAGCAGCCGGTGGTCGAGGGTGTAGACGAGGGACCCGCGCCAGGTGCCGGCGGCGACGCTGGTGGGCACCGGCACGCCGACCCGTCGGCGGACCAGGTCGCGCAGCCGCAGTTCACGGCCGAGCCGTACGCTCGCCGCGCGGTCGGGGGCCAGCCGCAGGACGTGCCGGCCGCCCACCCACCAGGTGGAGAACTCGCCGCCCTCGCCCGCCGGGCGCACCGGGGGGCCGGCGTCGGGGGGAGCGCCGCCGTTCGGGCCCGGCGGGGCGGGCGGACCGCCCAGCGCGAGGCGGGCCACCCGGCGTGCTTCCCGGTCGGTGGGGCGGACGGGGGGATCGCCGGACGGGGCGTCGTCCGACGCCGGCCCTTCGGCGGGGCCGGTGGGCGGGGCTGAGTCGACGCGTCTCCGGTCATCGGTGGGAGGTTTCTGCATCTCTCGATTCCAGGGCCGGTCCGTCGCGCGGATCAGTGCACGATCGCCATCTCGCGCGCGCTGTTGTTGAGTCGGCGACCGCCGTCCTCGGTGACGGTCACGATGTCCTCGATCCTGACGCCGAAACGGCCCGGAAGGTAGATGCCCGGCTCCACCGAGAAGCACATGCCGGGCACCAGGGGACGTTCCTCCCCCTCGATCATGTAGGGCGGTTCGTGGGTGGTGACCCCGATGCCGTGACCGGTGCGGTGGATGAAGAACTCGCCGTACCCGGCGTCGTCGATGACCGCGCGCGCCGCCCGGTCGACCTCCTGGCAGGCCGTGCCGGGGCGGACCGCCGCGACCCCGGCCTCCTGCGCCGCCCGGACGACGTCGTGCACGGTCCGTTCGGCCGGGCTCGGCTCGCCGACGTGGACCGTCCGGGAGGTGTCGGAGCCGTAGCCGTGCATCAGGCCCCCGAAGTCCAGGACGACGGTGTCGCCCTCCTCGATGACCCGGTCGTCCGCCTCGTGGTGCGGGTCGGCGCCGTTGGGGCCGGAGCCCACCACCGTGAAGTCGACCTGTTCGTGGCCGAACCGGCGCAGCAGGTCGGCGAGGTCCCCGGCGACCTCGGTCTCCCGTCGGCCGGCGAAGGGCACCGCCGTGATCTCCTCGTACGCCGCGTCGGCGGCGGCGCCGGCAGCCGCGAGCCGGTCGAGTTCGGCCGCGTCCTTGACCGCGCGCAGCATCGGCAGGGCGGTCGTCAGGGCCGCGTAGGAGCTGCGGGGCAGGGCCCGCTGGAGCCCCAGCAGGTGCATGGCCCAGGCGTTGTCGCTGATGCCGAAGCGGCCCGCGGGGGCGAGCAGCGGCGCGACCGCGGCGTAGGGGTCCTGGCCGTCGGCCCAGTCGCGGAGGGCGAGCGCGCCGGCCCCGGCGGCCCTGCGGGCGTCCGGCGCCTCCAGGGCGGGAACCACGAGCACGGGGTCGCGGTCGGGGGCCAGGACGAGGGCGGTGAGGCGTTCGGTCACGGCCGTGGGCCGGTAGCCGGTGAGCCAGACCAGGTCCGGCCCGGGGGCGACGACGATCCCGTCGAGTCCCGCCTCGCCGGCCGCGCGGGCGGCACGGGTCATGCGGGCGGCGTAGTCGTCCGCCGTGAACGGTGCGAAGGTGCTGGTCATCGCGGTCTCCGTCTCCTCGCCCCCGGCGGGCGCCGGGTCGCCCCGTGCGACCCCGGGGCACGCGCCCTGCCAGCATCCTGCCCGGGCGCCCGGGGCGGCGCGACCCCACCGGTTCGGCCGCCCGGCGCCCGGGCGGCCGGCCCCGCGGGTCACCGCAGGGCGACGGCCCGGGGGGCGAAGGGGAGGCCCGGTCCGGTGGGCAGCGGTCCGCGGCCCGAGCCGACCGGGGTGCGCGGGGCGGCCGGTGCCAGTGCCCGCACCGGGTGCGTGAGGTGCGCGGAGGCGTACCGCCGGCAGCCGCCGTGCCAGGTGAGGATGCCGGCGAGCCAGTTCTCCAGGTGCGTGACGTAGCCGGCGAGCGCCTCGCGCACCTCGGCGCTCAGGTCGAGGTCGTCCTGGAGGAGGGGCAGTTCGTGCGCGACGACGTGCTGGAACTGGCGCAGCCGGCCGTTCATCAGGTCGTGGACGATCGCGACGCCGGTGGGGTAGTCGCAGCCGAAGAAGTTCTGGACCACGAGGATCAGGTTGTGCACCTCGCCCTCGTACTCGATCTCCTTCTGGTAGGAGAAGACGTCGTTGAGGAGCATGGCGTAGTCCATCGCGGCGTGGTGCAGGGAGCGCATCGGCCCGCTGTCGTGGACCTCCGGCGGGATCTTCGCCCCGTGGGTGATGCGCGCCAGGCCGAGGGTGAGCTCGGAGCCGAAGGTGGCCCGTCGCATCTCCAGGTAGTCGACGGGGTCGGGGACGCGGTGCTGGGCCTGGTTCGCCAGTTCCCAGAGCCAGGAGTCCAGCATCGTGTCGACGGAGGTCCGGAACGCCGTCCGCGCCTCGGGCTCCATGCGTCCGGTGGTCCGGGCCCACAGGTCGGCCAGCCCGCGTTCCAGGGCGTTCGCCGGAACCACCGCGGGGTCGGCGGGCGGGGGGTCGAGGGGCATCAGCGCCTTGAGCCGCTCGGTGAGCACCCGGGCCCCGAGCAGGTCGCGGGTGCGGCCGTGCACCAGCGGGTACCAGTCGTCGCCGTAGGTGCCCCAGGCCAGCCAGGCGGCGCTGAGGTCGACGGCCTCGGGGGTGCCGTCGGGGTCGAGTCCGGCGGCGCACAGGGGCAGGTCGTACCGGTGCAGGGCCGCCTCGTCCCAGATCCCCTCCCGGACCATGCCCACATCCCGGCACCAGTCGAGGAGCCGTTCGCGGGCCGTCTCCAGGTGCGGGTTGAGTCTGGTCTCGAAGGGCAGGGCGAAGTCCGGCAGGATCGAGGGGCCCACCCGTTGGTGGGGGACGTGCGCATGGGCCCGCAGGCGGCGGGCGCCCGCCGCCACGAGCAGTTCCCCGATGCGGGCGGCCGAGGTGCCCAGGCCGGTCGGTCCGCCCAGTGCAGACGGCTCCCGGGCCGCCCCCTCGTTCATGTAGCGGCTGGAGCGCAGGTGCCATTCGTGGCCGCCCGACTGCCAGTCCTGGAGGCCCTTCACATAGGCGCCGACCGCGGCCCACTGCACCGGGTCGAGCGCCTTCTCCGCGCACAGGGCGGGCGTCTCGGTGAGCGCGGTGTGCTCGAACTGGTGCAGGCGCGAGGTGAGGAGGTCGTTGACCGTCTCGGCGGCCTCCTGGGTGGTGCAGCCGAAGAAGGTCTCCAGCACCAGGACGCCGTTGCTGAGTTCGCCCTCCTCCTCCACCTCCCGCTGGTACGAGAACAGGTCGTTGCGCAGGTGGACGGCGTCGGAGAAGGTCTCCATCAGCACCCTCAGCGGCCGGGAGCGGGAGACCTCGGCCGGGACCTCGGCGGTGGCGTACTCGACCAGCCCGGCCGACCACGGGGCGCCGCCCACCTTGCGCCGCATCTCGATGTACTCGACGGGGTTGGCGATGCGCCCCTCGTTGATGTTCGACAGCTCCCACATGGACTCGTTGAGCAGGTGCTCGGTGCTCGCGGCGAACCGTTCCCTCCAGCCCCGGGACATCGACGGCACGGTCCGGGCCCACAGGTCGGCGAGCCCCGCCTCCACCGGATTGGTCGGTTCGGGCACCGGGGCGGCGGGGTCCATCGGCATGAACAGCGGGAGGCGGTCCAGGTAGGCCCGGCCGCCCGACCGGTCCTGGCTGCGCTTGAAGGTCTCCAGGAAGTGGTCGTCGAAGAAGAACACCCACACGTACCAGTCGGTGATCAGCGACAGGGCCGGGCCGTCGCAGTCGGGGTGGGTGTAGGCGCACAGCAGGGCGTAGTCGTGGGCGTCGAGGTCGGCCGCGTCCCAGATGCCGGACCCCTCCAGCATCCCCCTCGCGCGCGCCCACGCACGGGTGTGGGCGCGCGCCTCCTCCAGGTGGGGGTTCAGGCGCGCCGGGTACGGCAGGTAGAACGTCGGTAGGCGAAAGGGCTGGTTCATGGCCCCGCATTACCCCGATCCGATCAACGCATCCGCACCTCATTGCATGATCACTCCATCGGGTGAAAGTGCGGCAGGGTGTCCGTCGAACCCACCCGGTCGCGGGCGGGCGCCCGGGACGACGCCGGGCAGACGGGTGCGCCCCGCCGACGGGTGTCGGCGGGGCGCCCGGCGGCGGGAAACGGCTCAGGCCGGGTCGTCGTCCCCGGTCGGCGTCAGCCGCAGCGAGACGCTGTTGATGCAGTAGCGCTGGTCGGTCGGGGTGGGGTACCCCTCCCCCGCGAACACGTGCCCGAGGTGGGAGCCGCAGCGACGGCACCGCACCTCGGTGCGCACCATGCCGTGGGAACGGTCCTCCACCAGTTCCACGGCCTCGCTGTCCTTCGGGTCGAAGAAGGACGGCCACCCGCAGTGGGAGGCGAACTTGGTCGCGGAGGTGAACAGCTCGGCGCCGCAGGCGCGACAGGCGTACACGCCCTCCGCGGTGGTGTCGGTGTACTCCCCGGTGAACGCGGGTTCCGTGCCCGCCCGGCGCAGGACGGCGTACTCCGCCGGCGACAACTCCGCCCGCCACTGCTCGTCCGACTTCTCGACGTCGTACGCCATGGGTCGTCTCCTCACTTCCGTTGCCGGGCGCCTCGGGTGCGCCGCTACTGGGCGAGTCGGTCCAGGACCAGCGGTCCGAGGTCGGTGACGTCGCCCGCTCCCATGGTGAGAACGAGGTCGCCCGGGGCCGCCATTCCCGCGACGATCCCGGGGGCGGCGGCCTTGTCGTGCACGGCCCGCACGTCCGCGCCCGCGGCCCGGGCGGCCTCGACGATCAGGGCGCTGGTGACCCCGGGGACGGGGTCCTCGCGCGCGGGGTAGATGTCCAGCACCACGGAGGCGTCGGCGAGGGCCAGGGCCTCGCCCATCTCCTTGCCGAGTTCCCGGGTGCGGGAGAACAGGTGCGGCTGGAACAGCACCAGGATGCGGGCGTCCCCGGCGGCGCGCATGGCCTCCAGGTCGGCGGCCATCTCGGTCGGGTGGTGCGCGTAGGAGTCGATGACCTGCACCCCGGCCCGCTCCCCCTTGAGCTGGAGGCGCCGCTTGACCCCGGTGTACGCGCCCAGCGCCCGGGCCAGGTCGGCGGCGGGGATGCCGAGGGCCGCCCCGGCGGCCAGGGCGGCCACCGCGTTGTGCGCGTAGTGGCGCCCGGGCACCGAGACCCGGAAGGTCAGTTCCTCGCCGTCGAGCCGGACGGTGACCTCGCTGGCCAGGCCCTGCGCGAGGACGGACAGCACCCGAACGTCGGCGTCCTCGGCCTCGCCGTAGGTCACCACGCGCACGTCGGTCAGGCGGCGGGCGAGTTCCCGGGCGCCCTCGTTGTCCGCGGAGACGACCAGGGTGCCGCCGGGGACGATCCGGCCGGCGAAGGTCTCGAACGACTCGTGGATCTCGTCCATCGACGCGTAGTTGGCGTGGTGGTCGAGTTCGACGTTGAGGACGATGGCGACCTCGGGGGCGTACTTGTGGAAGCTGCGGTCGCTCTCGTCGGCCTCCGCCACGAAGACCTCGCCGGCGCCGTGGGTGGCGTTGGAGCCGGGTGCGTCGAGGTCGCCGCCGATGGCGTAGGACGGTTCCAGGTCCAGCGTCGTCAGGGCGACCGCCAGCATCGAGGTGGTGGTGGTCTTGCCGTGGGTGCCCGCGACGGCGAGCGGGCGCAGACCGTCCATCAGGGCGGCGAGGGCGTCGGCGCGGTGCACCACCGGGACGCCGAGGGCGGCGGCCTTGGCCAGCTCGGGGTTGTCGGGGCGGATCGCCGAGGAGACGACCACGCAGCTGGCGTCGTCGGCGAGGTGCTCGGCGGCGTGGCCGACGTGCACCGTGGCGCCGTGGGCGCGCAGCGCCTCGGCGGTCGGGGAGTCCTTGGCGTCGCTGCCGGCGACCTTGGCGCCGCGTTGGGCGAGGATCTTGGCGATGCCCGACATCCCGGCGCCGCCGATGCCGATGAAGTGCGGTCGATCCATGGCGGGGGGAAGGCCGGGTGCCATGCGTGTCTCTCCCTGTGCCGCGGCGCGCCGCGGCGTGGTCGTGTCGGTACGGACGGCCACCGCACACGACGAGGACGGTGCCCGGCGACCTCCGGGCGCACTGGCTGACGGCCCGGGGGCCCCAAGCCTATGCCTTGCTGTGGGAGAACAGCTTCAGCACCGGGACGCCCACCTTGTGCCGGGCCCGCGAGGCCCAGTCCCGGTGGAAGAACTCCTCCACGTAGTGGGGGTCGGTCAGCACGATGACCTCGTCCGCGCCCACGTCCTCCACCAGGGCCTTCAACGCCTCCAGCGGGTGGTCCTCGACCAGCTTGCCCTCCGCGCGGGAGCCGGCGGCGCGCAGCGCCGCCAACGAGACCTCCAGGGCCTGCCGGGCGGGCGCCTCGGCCTCCGTCCCCTCGGGGACGTCCCCTTCCCGGGCGGCGTCCTCCAGTTCGCCCATGGCCACGTCGTCGATGGCCCGCAGCAACCGGTCCGCCTGGTCGCCGCGGGGTTGGAGCAGTACGTGGAAGACGGCCCCCTCGTCGCCGTGCAAGGTGGTGACGAACTCCACGTCGACGGACGTGAGGGCCTTCTCGATCATCAGTACGCTCGTGAACACGTCGGGCGCCCTTCTCCATCCGGTGGGCCGTCCGAGGCCCCCTGCGGAAACCATCCTGCCCCGCGTTCGCACGGGGGCTGCGGAGTAAGTCTGCCCGCAGAAGGCTAAGCGGAACAGATCATTCCGCCGAATGTCCGCCCCGGTGGTACCGGGCGAACAAGAAGCCGCCCTCCTCCAGGAGCGAGGCCAGGACGAACCGGTCCGGAACGGCCCGGGACGGCCCCCCGGCGATCCGCTGCGCCGAACCGGCGGCGAGCATCGGCGCCAGCGTCAGACAGAGTTCGTCCAGCACCCCGTCCGCGACGAACTGCCCCAACAACCGGGGCCCGCCCTCGGTCAGCAGCCGGCGCAACCCCCGATCGGCCAGGACGCGCACCGCACGGGCCGGCTCCACCGCGGCGCCCTCGCCGGCCAGGACCACCTCGACGCCGGCGGCGCGGGCGGCGGCCAGCCGCTCGGCGGGCGCGCCCGCCCCGGTCACCAGGAGGGTGGGCACCAGGGGCTCGGCGAAGAGCGGCAGCGCGAGGTCCAGGTCGAGGCCGGCGCTCACCACGACGACGGCGGGGGCCGGCCCCTGCCCGGCGGCGGCCCGGCGGGCGGCGAACGCCTCGCGGGCCCGCGCCGGCCGGTAGCCCTCCCGGCGTACCGTTTCGGCGCCGACGACCACGGCATCGGCGAGCCCCCGGAGCACGCCGAAGACCCGCATGTCGGCCGTGCTGGAGAGGGGCTCCGAACGGCCGTCGTGCTGGGCCGCGCCGTCCAGGGTGGAGACCATGTTGGCGCGCAGCCACACCGCGGGGCCCTCGGGGTAGGCGTAGGCGTCCGCCAGCTCGTCGAGGCTCCACTCACCGTCCGCGGGGGCGGTCTCCGCGGACGGCCCTGCCGCCCCCGGGGCCGTCGGGCCGGACCGGGGTCCGGATGTCTGGTCGGTCACAGGGAACAGCCGTCGCATGTCGTGCAGTCTCGCACGGCGCTTAGAGTGGGGAATCGTGTCGTCCTCCACCGCCGCCGCGGGCTCCGGCCCCCTCGTCGACGCGGCCCCCTCGTCCCTCTGCACCCGCGAGCCGCAGGTGCCCGCGGAGCGCCTGGTCGCCGAGCTGGTGCCGCCGCCGCGCTTCGACGCGGTCCGCTTCGACACCTACCTGCCGGACCCGAACCAGCCGAGCCAGAGCGAGGCGGTGAAGGTGCTCGGCGACTTCGCCGCCGGGCTGGGCGGAGCGCACGCCACCGGGGCCGGCCGCCGGCGCTGGTTCGGCGGGCGGGCCAAGCCCGCCGCCCCCGCGGGGCCGCGCGGGGTCTACCTGGACGGCGGCTACGGCGTCGGCAAGACGCACCTGTTGGCCTCGCTGTGGCACGCCACCCCGGCGGCGCCCGCGCAGAAGGCCTTCGGGACCTTCGTGGAGCTGACGAACCTGGTGGGCGCCCTCGGCTTCCAGCAGACCGTCCGGACCCTCGGCGGCCACCGGCTGCTGTGCATCGACGAGTTCGAACTCGACGACCCGGGGGACACCGTCCTGGTCTCCAGCCTGCTGGGGAAGCTGGTCGACGAGGGGGTCGCGCTCGCCGCCACCTCGAACACCCTGCCGGGCAAGCTGGGCGAGGGCCGGTTCGCCGCGGCGGACTTCCTCCGCGAGATCCAGGGGCTGTCCGCGAAGTTCCGTCCGCTGCGCATCGACGGCGAGGACTACCGTCACCGCGGGCTGCCCGAGGCCCCGCCGCCGTACTCGGACGAGCAGGTCGCCAAGGTCGCCTACGCCACGCCCGGCGCCTCGCTGGACGACTTCCCGCACCTCCTGGAGCACCTCGCCCGGGTGCACCCGAGCCGGTACGGAGCACTGACGGACGACCTCGCGGCGGTCTGTCTGACGGGCGTCGAGGCGGTGCCCGACCAGTCCACCGCCCTGCGACTGGTGGTGCTGGCGGACCGGCTGTACGACCGCGAGATACCGGTGGTCGCCTCCGGCGTCCCCTTCGACCGGCTGTTCGGCGAGGAGATGCTGAACGGCGGCTACCGCAAGAAGTACTTCCGGGCGATCTCCCGGCTGACCGCACTGGCGCGCGACTCCCGCACCCTCGTCGGGAACTGACACCCGTACGGGCGAACGGAGTCGAACGAACCCCATCGGGAGCCCCGGTGGGGTTTCTTCACGCCCTCCGCACCCCCGTAGGGGCGCAGAGGAGCATTCGGAAGCAGGGGAGACCTCCCCACACCCCCGGAATTTCGGTCATCTTCCGCCTTCACATGATCATTTCCGGTCGATCACTCGCACGCAACGTCATCGCAACCACATAAGCAGGTCGGGCCGTTACCGTGGAGATTGCCTTGGGGAACGTGACGACCGCCTTCGGACGTTGATGCTGACGGACGGTCGACCGACATCGCAGCCACTTCGGAGCGCCACTTTGTCGACCCCCCGGGAGCAACGGACACGAGCAACGGGGAGGTGAACGCATGGACGACGGCATCCGGACCCGTGTGCACTCCTACGCCCTCGCCGTACTGCTGTTCGCCCTCCACCTGTTCGTCCCCGCTTCGCCCTTGGCAACCGCACACGTTCCCGAGCGGGCCCTGTCCCCGCCGACCGGAACGGGCACGGGCCCGCCCGCGGGCCCCGCCGCCACCACCACGGCCGCCCTCGGCACCCTCGTGCTCCCCTCCCTCCCGCACCCCGCACCAGAGGAACGGACCGCCCGCGCGGCCGAGCCGGTCCCCACCCACGACCACCTGCGCCACCGCAAGCCCGTCGAAGAGCGCATCCAGGCGCTCCGGGCACGCGACCGCTACCGCTGCGAGGAACACGCTCCGCAGCAACCGCTACTCCCGGACCCCCTCGGCGCCGTCGCCGTCGCGTGCCCCCCACCCGCCGCGGACGGCCCCGGGACCGGTTTGCCCTCGGCCCGGCTCAGACCGGCCGAACGCACCGTGGCCCTCCAGGTCTTCCGCTGCTGAGGGCTTCCCGCAACAGCCGGCGTCACGCCGGTTCACCCGAAAGACTCAATGCCGGGGACGGAAACACCGACGTCCCCGAGCCGGTCGTCGGCTGGATCAGGCAGCACCAACGGCTTCAGCGGGTTCCACCGCACCGCCCGGCTCCCCGCCGGGCCGCCATCGGGCCGTGCCCGGTCCCGCCGCGGGCCCTCATACTTCAGCCCACGCGGAGCCTGGTCGGTCCTTCCTGCCTGATCCGCCTACACACGCCTGCCCCCCGTTTCCCCCACACGTAACACGCGCGCCCCGCAGCGCGCAGGAGGCATCCGTATGAACACCCTCAATGGGCGCACCAAGCGTCCCGTCTCCGCCGGCCCCCCGGGCTCGGCCGCTTCCTCCGGCGACTCCGGTTGCCCGGCGGATTCCGTTCCCCCTTCCCGCTCCCCCTTCCGACTCCCCACGCTGCGACAGGACTTCACGGCCTCCGTGGTCGTCTTCCTCGTCGCCCTCCCCCTGTGCGTGGGCGTCGCCGTCGCCTCCGGCGTCCCGGCCGAACTCGGCCTGGTCACGGGCATCGTGGGCGGATTGATCGCCGGGGCCCTGCCCGGCAGCAGCCTCCAGGTGTCCGGTCCTGCCGCCGGACTCACGGTGCTCGTCCTGGAAGCTGTGCGCGCCTACGGGCTCGCCGCGCTGGGCGTCATCGTCCTGGTGACCGGAGCGCTCCAACTCCTCATGGGCGCACTGCGCTGGGGCCGTTGGTTCCGCGCCATCTCCGTGTCGGTGGTCGAGGGGATGCTCGCCGGCATCGGTCTCGTCCTGATCGCCGGTCAGCTGTACGCGATGACCGGCACCGACGGTCCCGCCGACGGACTCGACAAGATCGCCGGCCTGCCCGGCATGTTGGCCGACTCCTTCGGCTCCACCGCGGCCCGCGCCTCGCTGCTGCTCGGGGCGGGCACCATCGCCGTCCTGGTGCTGTGGCGGCGCATCCCGCACGCGGCCCGGTTCGTCCCGGCGCCGCTGGCCGCGGTGGCCCTGGCCATCGTGGTGTCGGCGACCTTCTCGCTGCCGGTGGCGAAGGTCGAGGTCACCGGGTTGCTGGACGCCGTGCGGCTGCCCGAGGCCGATGACTTCGGCACCCTGGCGAACGTCGGCATCCTGGGCACTATCCTCGCCTTCACCCTGATCGCCTCGGCGGAGTCGCTGTTCAGCGCCGCCGCGGTGGACCGCATGCACGACGGTCGACGCACCGACTACGACAAGGAGTTGATGGCCCAGGGAGCCGGCAACACCGTCTGCGGCCTGCTCGGTGCGCTGCCGATGACCGCGGTCATCGTGCGCAGTTCGGCCAATGTCCAGGCGGGGGCCAGGACCAAGGCGTCCCGGATCCTGCACGGCGTCTGGCTGTTGCTGTTCGCCGCCCTGTTCCCGGCGGCGCTGGCCGTGATCCCGCTGCCGGCGCTGGCCGGCGTGCTGGTGCACGCGGGCTTCAAGCTCATCCCGTTCCGCGCGCTCCCCCCGCTGTGGCGCGACCACCGCGGCGAAGTGGTGATCCTCGGGGTCACCGCCGTGTCCATCGTGGCCATCAGCATGTTCGAGGGCGTCCTCATCGGGCTGGCGATGGCCGTCGTCAAGACCGCCTGGGAGGCTTCGCACGTGCGTCTGGAGGTGCAGGACTCCGGCACCGGGCCGGTGCGTGCGGCGCTGTCGGGCAATGCGACCTTCCTGCGCCTGCCCCGCATCCTCGACACCCTGGAGGCACTGCCGCACGCCCGCCCCGTGGAACTGGACCTCTCGGGGCTCCACCACCTGGACCACGCCTGCCGGACCGCGCTGGAGAACTGGGCCGCGCGGCACGGCGGCAGCGGCGCGGACCAGGTGACCGTGACTCCGGTGCAGAGCAGGACCTGAGCCGGGGTCACGGGCGCGACACGCGCCCGTGACCTCACCGGTCCCCGACCCGGCGGGCCGACGCGGGAACGCCCGCGTCGGCCCGCCGGTGTCATCCCGACGGGCGCCCGGGCTCGGAGCCGTGGGGCAGGGTCAGCGCCGATTCGGCGTACAGGGTGATGTGCACCGGGGTGTACGAGGTGGCGTCCAGTGCGGGCGTCCCGTCGCCGGTGCCCCGGGCGTAGCGGGGGTGGGCTCCCCCGCTAATCTGCCAGCGCAGCCGGTGGCCGGCCGGGAAGCGGTGGGCGGTGGAGCTCATCGGCGCCGTGACCGTCGTGGGCGAGCCCGGCTCGGCGTGCACCCGGGCGATGCCGTCGCAGACGTTGGTGGAACGCCCCCGCAGGTCCACGTCGCACAGCCGGACGAAGACCTCGCCGTGGCCGGTGTCGGTGGCGACGACCAGGCGCGCGGAGACCGGCCCGAGAACGTCCAGGGGCTCGGTCAGCGGGGCGCTGGTGAAGGTGAGGACGTCGGCCCGGGACTCCAGGGTCCGGTTGTCGCGCGGGCCCGCGCCCAGGGAGAGCAGGGGGCCGCCGAGGGACGGGGTCGGGTCGTCGGGGTCGTAGCGGAAGGTCGCCACCGGCTCGGAGGCGGTGGGGGCGAGCCGGGTGAGGTGTCCGCCGGGGAGCGGGTGCCACGAGCCGGCGGTGGTGGTCGACGGCCAGTCGTCGAGGTCCTGCCAGGCGCCTTCGCCGCCGAGGTGCACGCGCACCGGGGTGGGGCGCAGGGCGGAGCGGTCGGCGAGCAGATGGGCGCGGAGCCAGCCCAGGGTCTCGGCGAACACCTCCGGCCACCCCTGTTGCATCGCGGACTGGTGGGTCCACGGCCCGACGAGCAGTGAGGTCTCGCAGCCGGCCCGGCGCAGTCGCCGGTACTGCTCCAGGCTCTGGTCGAGCAGCAGGTCGTGCCATCCGGCGATCAGACCGGTGGGCACGGTCAGCCGGTCCATCGGTTCGGTCAGCGCCGCGCCGTGCCAGTACGGGTCCTCCGGGTCCGGGTGGGCCATCACCTCGTCCAACCAGGGCGCCCGGTCCCCGAGCACGAGGGCGTGGGCGCCGCGCAGGGGCCGTGCGGTGGTGATGGCGCGCAACCGGCGCCGGAGGCGGAACATCGCCCCCAGGAGGGCCGCCGTGCCGCGGTGTTGGCAGGCCATGCCCACCCCGACGAGGAGGGCGTTCTCCAGGTTCAGGACGCCCCGGGTGTGGAACTCGGCGTGCGGGTCGTGCAGTCCGACCTGCACCACCATGGCCTTCAGCTCCGGCGGCGGGTCCAGGGCCAGGGCCCACTGCACGTAGCCCAGGTAGCTCGGGCCCACGGTGCCCAGCACGCCGTTGAACCAGGGCTGTTCGCGCAGCCAGGAGACCGTGGCCAGGCCGTCGAGCGGCTCGTTGCGCCACAGGTGGAACGAGCCGCCGGAACCGCCGGTGCCCCGACAGCTCTGGAGGACCACGTGGAAGCCCTGCTCGGCGAAGAGCAGACCGTACAGGGGCGCCCACGGCAGGCCCCGGCCGTAGGGCGAGCGGACCAGGAGGGTGGGGAAGTCACCGGCCGCGCGGGGGAAGTAGTGGTCGGTGAGGAGCGGGCTGCCGTCGGCGGCCGGCACCACCAGTCCCCGTTGCCGGCCGACCTCGTGGCGCTTCGCCGGCAACCCCCGCCAGCTCGCCCTCATCATCCGTGCGGACAGGGCCGGCTTCCCGGCCGGCGGCGTCCAGGCGGACCACCCGGGTTCGCCCTCGGGCATGCGTGATGACATCGTCCCCTCCTTTATTCCGTACGTTGTACTAGAATAGAGGATGCTTGGATGGCCCCACCTCGGACACCTCGACCAACGGGAGGGGGAGCGCATGACCGCGCCCCGCGACAGGGGGGCCGACGCCCCGGGCACCGACCCCGAACGGCTCTGGCTGGGCCCCAGCGAGCCCCGCCGGGGGCGCAAGCCCTCCTTCAGTCGGGAGACGATCACCTCGGCGGCGGTGGCCCTGGCGGACGCGGAGGGACTGGAGGCGGTCACCATGCGGCGGGTGGCCGCCGCGGTCGGCGCCGGCGTCATGTCGCTCTACAGCTACGCCCCCGACAAGGAGACCCTGCTGGAACTGATGGTCGACCAGGTCAGCGGCGAACTGCCCGCGGAGCCGCCCACCGGCGACTGGCGCGCCGACCTGAAGGCCGTCGCCCGGGCCCAGCGCGCCCACATGCTGCGCCACCCCTGGCTGCCCGCGGTCCTGTTCGCGCACCGCACTCCGGGCCCCCGCACCCTGGCCTTCCTGGAGCACGTGCTCACCGTCCTGCGCCCCAGCGGACTGGACGGCGCCGCCAAGCTGGAGGTCTTCTCCCAACTCACCGCGTTCGTGGCGAGCCACGTCGGCTACGAACTCACCCGGACCGCGGCCCGCCCCCCGGAGCGCGTGGCGGCCGAGTCGCGCTACCTGGCCGCGGTCGCCGCGGACGGCCGCCACCCGGAACTCGCCGCGGCTCTCACCGCCCCCCGGCGTCCCCTCACCCCCGAGGCCACCTTCACCCGGTTCCTCAACCGGCTCGTCGACGGCCTGGAGAGCGACTGAACCCCCGCCGCCGGGCCCCGGGAGGGCAAGCGGGTGACGTTCCCGGGCCCCCTCCGCCCCCGCTCCCCGTCACCACGGAAAGTGCGCTCATGTGACGATACGTTCAGAAAATGATCTTTTCTGTGCGGAGAATCCTCGTCCTCGCCCTCTGCGCCGGCTCCGTGCTCACCGGCTGCGGCACGGAGACCGCTCCGGGCGCCCGACGCCCGTCCACCACCGTCTCCCCCGCACCGGACCCGCCCCCGGGGCCGCCGGTGATGGCACCCGGACCCGGCGGTCTGACCCCCGTCCTCACCCACGGGCGACGGGACGCCGGCCGGACCGTGGCGCTGACCTTCGACGCCGACATGACCGCCGACCAGGGCGCCCGGGCCGCGGCCGGGGAACGGTTCGACAACCCGGGCCTGATCGCCGCCCTCCGGGAACTGAAGGTGCCCGCCACGGTGTTCATGACCGGGCGGTGGGCCGAGCAGTACCCGGACCAGGCGCGGTCCATCGGCCGCGACCCGCTGTTCGAGGTCGCCAACCACTCCTACAGCCACCACGCGTTCACCGCCGACTGCTACGGACTGCCGACCGTGGCGCCCGAACGGATGCGGTCCGACGCCGAACGGGCCACCCGCGCCTTCGACGCGGTGGGCGTGCGCAACCAGGTGCCGTACTTCCGCTTCCCCGGCGGGTGCCACGACGAGCGTGCGCTCCGGGCGCTCGCCCCGACCGGAGCGACGGCCGTGCAGTGGGACGTGGTGAGCGGCGACGCCTTCGCCACCGACGCGGGCGCGGTGGCCCACCAGGTGCTGGACGGGGTGCGGCCCGGCTCGGTGGTCGTGCTGCACTGCACGCGCAGCGCCGCCCCCACGACCGAGCGGGTCGTCCGGGACGTCGTCCCCGAACTGCGCGGGCGCGGGTACCGGTTCGTGAAGGTGTCCGAACTGATCGGACAGCACCCGGCCGCCGCCGGCGGGCCCGTGGCCGGGCGCTGACCGCCCTACCCTGGAGGCATGGACGAGTACCGTGCGGACCGACCCGGTCGACCCGCCTCCCCCACCACCGCGGCGACCGGAGTCCAGGGACCGTTCGCCGAGTGCGTGCTGTGCCGGGAGGTCACCGAACACCCGGAATCGCACCGCGGGATCACCCTCTGCCCGCGGTGCGAGTGGCTGGAGGCCCAGCGCTCCGCCTGCTCGGGCTGACCTGCCGGGGGCCCGGTCACCGTCCCCGGGCGCTGAGCGCGCAGACCAGGGCCGACACCCCGGCGGCGACCAGCACCGCGGTAGCCGTGGGAGCCAGCAGCAACGGAACCGTCCCCTCCCGGGAGCCCTCGGTCAGCGCCGTGAGCACCGTCCTGACCGGTGAACCGGCCGCGATCAGCACCGCGCCGAGCCCCAGCAGCATCGCCAGGAGCCCCCACCCCCGTGACCGCAGCACCGGCCGGGTGGTGAGCGCGCCCACCGCCGCGCCCAGCAGCACGCAGGTCAGCGCGGCGAGCAGCCCGCAGGCGCCCGCGGCCGGCCGGGACAGTTCGCGGGTGCCGGTGTCGTTCACGGCCCCGCCCACGGCGGTCACCACCACGACGGCGGTGAGCCCGACGGCCCCGGCCGCCCCCGACGCGGCCAGCAGGGCGGCCAGATGGGCACGCGGCGGACCGTGCGGCGCCGCGGTGCAGCCCCGGGCCTCGGGCGGCTCGTTGCCGACGCCGATCCGCACCAGCCAGGCGGTGACGGGCACCAGTGCCGCGGCCACCAGGCCCAGCGATCCGAGGAGCGGCTCGCCGGACCGGATGCCGACCACCAGCACGCCCGCGTAGAGGACCAGCGGCGCCAACCAGCGCTGGGAGCGCAGCAACAGCGCCGTGTGGTAGCGCACCAGCGCGATCACGGACGGACCTCCCCGCCGCCGCGGGGAGCGTCCACCGCGCCGTCCTCGCGCCCGGGCCCACCGGCGGCGGGGAACGCCCCCGCCCGGTGGACGGTGACCACGTGCCAGGGACGGCGGGCGGTGAGCAGGGCGCGCAGCACCTCGTCGGACGAGGAACGGTCGGTGGTGAAGCGCACGGTGCCCGCCGGCGTGCGCGCGGCGCGGACGCCGGCGGGTAGCGGCGGCGGCTCGGCCCCGGCCGGCCCCTCGGCCACGATCACGGTCCGCGGTTCGGGTCGCGCCCCGCCCGACGGCCCGGTGCGACCGGTCCCCTCCGCCGTACCGGAGGCCCTCCCCTCCTCGACGGTGATCAGCAGGTCCGCCCGGCCGGCGAGGTTCGTCCGCCGGTGGTCGACGAACACCACGGTGGCACCGGCCTCGACGCGCTCCGCCACGGCGGCGTTCAGTTCGGCGTGGGCGTCCGGGTCCAGACCGCTCCACGCCTCGTCCAGGACCAGCAGGCCGGGCGGTGCGAGCAACGCCTGTGCCAGGGCCACCTTCTGGCAGGTGCCCTTGGACAGGGTGGACAGGGGCGCCGTGGTGTGGGGCCCGGCACCGAGGCGTTCCAGCCAGTGGCGGGCGGCCCGCTCGGCGGCCGACCGGTCCAGCCCGTGCACCCGCCCCACGTGGACGAGGTAGCCCAGGGCGGTGAAGGGGAGGCGGGGCGGGAAGCGTTCGGGGACGTACGCGGTGTGCGGACGCCCGGTGACCCGCCCCTCGGTGGGCGCGTCGAGCCCGGCGACCAGCCGCAGCAGGGTCGACTTCCCGCTGCCGTTGACCCCGTGCACCCGGACCAGCGCACCGGGCGGCAGGGTCAGGTCGACGCCGCGCAGCACCCAGCGGCTCCGCCGGCCGTACCGTCGGCCCACCCCGGTCAAGCGGATGCCGGGCGGGGGTCGGTGGGCGGGACGTCGGAACCGTAACGGGAGGGGTGCGCGCATGGGAGAGATCATGCCCCAGGCCGCCCCGGCCGGCGCCGGCGCGGTCCGGGAGGTGTTCCGCGGCAGCTGGCAGACTGGACGGATGAGCAGCGAAGAAGCCGTGTCCGAGGGGCAGGGCCACGTGCCGGAGGGGCCGAATCCGCGCGACCAGGCGCCGCAGTTCGTGCTGCCGATGGTGGTGCGGCTGGAACGCACCGAGCCCCCGGAGCGCACGGACGCCCTGGAGACGGCGGCCCGGGCGGTGCTCGTCCTGTTGAGCGACCCGCGGGCGGCGGGGGACGGGCCGTGGGCGGAGGCGGTGCGGCAGTGGGAGGACGCCCGCATCCGCAAGGTGGTGCGGCGCGCCCGGGGCGCCGAGTGGCGCCGGGCCGAGGCGCTGCCCGGCATCACGGTGACCGGGAAGTCCGCGCAGGTCAGGGTGTTTCCGCCGATCCCGCTGGACGGCTGGCCCAAGGACCTGGCCCGGCTCCAGGTCTCGGGCACCGAGCTGATCGACCCGCACCCCCCGGGAGCGCCGGAACCGGGCGGCCCCGTGCTCTGGCTGAGCCCCTCGGCCACCATGACGGCGGGCAAGGCGATGGCCCAGGCGGGTCACGGCGCCCAGTTGGCGTGGTGGGACCAGTCGGACGCGGAACGCGCGGCGTGGCGGGCGGCCGGGTTCCCGTTGTCGGTGCGGACCGCCGACCCCGGGCGCTGGCCGGAGCTCCTCGCCGGTGGGACGCCGGTGGTGCGGGACGCCGGTTTCACCGAGATCGCCCCCGGGGAGACGGTGGTCGTCGACGGGCACCGGGGCTTGCGCGACTGACCCGGTCCCCGCCTCCCCCGCTCTCCTCGCACACCAGTCCGACGCACAACGTAACGCCTTGGTGACGATATGTCACCGGAGTCGCGGCGGCGACCCCCGCACGCCATCGTCGGGTGGGCAAGGAGCGCACCGCCGGACCAGGGCGGGCGCGGGGCGTGGAACGTGGGGGTGTGGCGGATGGTGGACGTCCTGATCATGGCGGTCCTGGGGGCCTTGGGCCTGGTGTTGCTGGCCTTGTGGCAGCAGGCGCGGGTGCTGCGGCGGACGAACCTCGGCGTCCCGGGGCCGTACCGGTCCGCGGGTCGGGCCCGGCGGACCCCGGCCCTGGTCGGGGCCCTGGTGGTGGCAGCGGGTGCGGCCCTCGCCCTGACCGCGCCCTGGGCCGGCGACCGTGCCGGCGGCGGGGCGCAGGCCCGCGCCGACCACCGGGGCGGGGGTGGGACCCCGGCGCCCGGGGCGCCGGACGGCACCGGCGCGCCCGAACGCGCCGACCACCGCGCCACCGCCGGCCCCGAGGGCGCGGTGGACGACGGCGGGCACGACGGAGCGGACCGCACCGGGACGCACGGCGGGGACGCCGCGGGCACCCCGCCCGCGCTCGACGGGGTCGGCACCCCGGCACCGCGGGCACCGCGACCGACGGACCGCGCCCCGCGCCCGGCCGCCCCGGAGGCCACCGCGACGGCCGGGAACGGGGGGCACCCCGGCACGACCGGCGCCACGACGAGCGGGGGCGCAGCCCCGACGGGCGGCGGTTCCGGGGCGGGCACCGGGTCGAACGGCAGCGGTGCCCCCGGCGGACCGACAAAGCGGCCGGGCGGAACGCCCACCGGCACCGCCGGCGGCACGGGGCCCGGATCGGGCGGTGCCGGCGGGTCGGACGGCGGACCCGGCAGCACGGGCGGCACCGTCCCCTCCCCCGGCCCGAGCCCTTCCCCGAGCACGCCCGCCCCGCCGCGGACGGGCGTCACCCCGCCGCCGGTGCCCTGTCTGATCGGTGCCCTTCCGCCGCTCCTCGACCTCCGGGTCTGCCTGTTCCGGTGAGCCCGGCGGCCCCGTTGTGGCGGGCACCGGGCACCCGGTCGTCCGTCACCGTCCCGCGGCCCGCTTGGAATACCCGCCGGGTCGACGGTTGGATGCGGGTACCCCGTGCTGCGAGGGCACGGGGGCACCACGCCCGGGAGGCTCCTAGTGCTGCGGCGCATCAACGGCACGACCCTGATCATCGGCGCGCTGACCGCCACCCTGGTCGCGCTGGCCTTCCCGGTGTGGTCGTACGCCGATCGCGCGGGGACACCCCGGGCGCACCTCGCCGCGGGCACCGTGCCCACCCGGTGGGGCCCGTTGTCCGCCGCCGACCGGGACTTCGTCGTCCGGGTCCGGCTCGCCGGGCTGTGGGAACTCCCGGCCGGCCAGCAGGCCGTGGAACGCGCCCCCACCGAGGCGATCCGCACCGCCGGGGACCACCTCGTCGTGGGCCACACCGACCTCGACCGGCGGGTGCGGGAGGTCGCCGCCCAGCTCGGCATGGAGCTGCCCAACCAGCCCACGGAGCAGCAGCGGGCGTGGTTGCAGCAGCTCACCGACGCCACCGGCGTCCAGTACCAGAAGGACTTCGCGAACCTGTTGCGGGTGGCGCACGGCAAGGTGTTCGCACTGATCGCCCAGGTCCGCGACACCACCCGGAACACCCTGGTGCGGCAACTCGCCACCGACGCCAACCAGACGGTGCTGGACCACATCACCGTGCTGGAGAACACCGGGATGGTCGACTTCGACGCGATCGCCAACGGGGCGGCCACCGCCACGGCGAGCCCCACCGGCCCCCCGCCGCCCGACGGCCCCGTCCCGCCCGCGCCCGCGGTCACCGCGGACGGGGACATCTCGACCACCTCGCGCCCCTCCGCGACGGTGCCCGGAGTGGTCAACACGGACCGGGCGGAACCTCAGAACTAGCTCTGAACATCTTCCCCACGGGTTGGGCCGCGCGCCCCGGGGCGATGATTCCCACGACGCGCGCGCCTCCCGGCACATCGCCGTGCCGTCCACCCGGGCGTCCACCGGGACGAGGCGGCGCAACGGGGGCGGGACGGCCGCGGCACCATCGAGACGGCGCGGCGCACGAAGGAGGGGACCATGACGAGCACGTGCGTGCTCCGCACGGCGGCACCGAGGGCGATCAGACTGGGCACCGGCATCGGTTGGCGTCCCGAGATCGCGGACGCCATCGAGCGGATGCCCGGCATCGACTGGGTCGAAGCCGTCGCCGAGAACCTCTGCCCGGGGCATCTGCCGGAGTCCCTGGTGCGGTTGCGCGAACGGGGCGTCACGGTCGTTCCGCACGGGGTGTCCCTGGGGCTCGGCGGCGCGGAGCGGCCCGACGCGGGTCGGTTGGCCGCCCTCGCGGCCCGCGCCGAGGACCTCGGCTCCCCGCTGGTCACCGAGCACATCGCCTTCGTCCGCGCCGGCGGCCGGTTCACCGCCTCCCCGGTGCTGGAGGCCGGCCACCTGCTGCCGGTCCCCCGCACCCGGGACGCCCTCGACGTGCTCTGCGAGAACGTGCGCATCGCCCAGGACGCCCTGCCGGTCCCGCTGGCCGTCGAGAACATCGCCGCCCTGATCTCCTGGCCCGACGAGGAGATGACCGAGGGCCAGTTCCTGTACGAGTTGGTGGACCGCACCGGGGTGCGGCTGTTGATCGACGTGGCCAATCTGCACACCAACCACGTCAACCGGGGCGAGGACCCGTCCCGGGCACTGGACGAGCTGCCGGTGGAGGCCATCGCGTACGTCCACGTGGCGGGCGGGGTCGAGCGGGACGGCGTGTGGCACGACAGCCATGCGCATCCGGTGCCGCAGGCGGTGCTGGACGTGCTCACCGACCTCGCGTCCCGGGTGCAGCCGCCGGGCGTGCTGCTGGAGCGGGACGAGGACTTCCCGTCGCCAAAGGAGCTGGAGCGGGAGGTGGCCGCGATCGGCGCCGCGGTGGACCGGGCCCGGCCCGCCTCCCGCCGACCGGCCGCCGCACCGGTCCGGGTCCGGCGCGACGAGCGGCCCGAGCGGCCCGAGGGGCCGGCGGACACCGATGCGTCCGGCTCGCCGGGCGCCCGGCAGCGGGTTGCCCTGGCCCAGACGGCGCTGCTGTCCGCGCTGGTGGCCGGGACGCCGGTGCCCGAGGGCTTCGACCGGGCCCGACTCGCCGTGCAGGGCCGGGCCTTGCTGGCGAAGCGGGTGGGCGTGGTCGCCAAGGTCGCCCCCGAGCTTCCGGTGATCCTGGGCGGCTCGTACCGCACGGAGTTCCTCGCGTACGCGCACCGACGGCCGATGACCGCCGGGTACCGGCACGACGCCCTGGGCTTCGCCGCCCACCTGTTGCGCCACCGACGGCCCCACGATCCGCGCACCCGGCGGGAGTTGACGCAGTGGTGGGTGGACCGGGCCGGTGCCCGGCCGCCGACCGGCTCCCCGTGGAACAGGGCGGTGCGCGCGTTCCGGGTCGCCCGCGCCCTGCGGTCCCCCGAGACGAGGGTCTGAGCGGGCGTCGAGGGGCATCCGGCCGGAAGGAGTGACTCCGGTACGTCGTCCGGCAGAGGGAACGAGGCACCCGCGGCGTACCCGGACCACCCGGGGGGACCATGGTCCGCGGACCGCGGGAACGGCGCATTCCGCCCCGGAAGCCACCGCAGGCCCCGGGAACACCACGACGCGGCAACTCCCGTTCCACATGGCGGATAAGGAATGGCGACCCCCCGGACGGGTCGCATAGAACACCGCCATGTTGTGGCTCCTGCTCCTGTCGGCCTGTGCGGTGGCCGGCACCTCCTGCGCCCGCCTCTGCCGGGCGGCCGTCCACGCGGCGGTCGCGGGCGCGCCCGCGCCCCACGGACACCGGCTGACCGTCTACGAGGCGGCCTACCTGTCGGGCGGTCCGGTGCGCGTCGCCGAGGTGACGATGGTGTCGATGGCGCGCCAACGGCGCCTGCTGCTGGCCCACACCGGCTGGGTGACCGTGGTGGACCCGCACGGCCGGGACGCCCTGGAACGTGCGGTGCTCCGGGCGATCGGCAGCGAGGGGCAGTCCCGGATCGCTCCGGTGCGGGCGGCGACCGCGGGCGGCGCGCCGGTGCAGGCGCTCGCCGACCGTCTGGTGGCGGCGGGGCTCGCCGTGCCGGAAGAGACCCGCAGGACGGTCCGGAGCGCGCTCCGACAGGTACGGGGCGCGCTCCTGGTGGTCCTCGGCCTCGGCGGGGTGGCGCTGTTCACCACGCCGCCGGACGCGGGCGGTTCGTCCTCCGCCGTCGCCTGGTTCGCCCTGCCGCTGGTGCTGACGGTGAGTTGCCTGTTGATCGCCCGGGTCGAGGGTCGCCCGTACACCGGGTGGGCGTCGGGGCCGGGCCGGCGGTTGCTGTGCGCGCTGTCGGCACGGCCGGACGGGGACGAGCGGACCTATCTGACCGCGGTGGCGGTGGCCGGGGTGGCCGCGGTCGGCGATCCGGGGCTGGTGACGGCGTTCGCCCACCGGGACCGGACGGTCCACCGGGAGCACGGGCACCGCACCCGGCCCGGCGACCGCGGCGGCCGGGGGGACCGGGACGACCCGGAACGGGGGCCCGCCCGACGCGGTCGATGAGCCGGCGGTGTGCCCCTCGGGGGCATTCCCCGACATCGGCCCCCCGGTGCTTTACACCCCTCCCCCTCGCCCCGATCATCCCTTGCGTCGGATCGTCGTGGGGTGCCCGAGCAGGGCGCGCAGGGCAGGAGCACCATGAGAGCAGCCGCCCACCGGACCACCGCCCTGCTCCTCGCCCTGGTGTGGGCCGTCCCGGCGGCGCCCGGCCCGGCCGCCGCAGTCGGGCGACCAGCCGGGCCCGTCGCCGAGACGGCCGGGGTGCGGGTCGCCGCCGCCCGGGCGGCGGCGCACGGCGTCCGCTTCGGCCCGTGCGCCGAGCAGGAGGACCTGCCCGCGCCCGTCGAGTGCGGCACCGTCGAGGTCCCGCTGGACTACGCGCACCCGGACGACCGTCGGTTGACCCTCACCGTGAGCCGGCTGCCGGCACTGGGCACCGACGCGGCGGGGGAACGGGTGGCGCACCAGGGTCCGTTGGTCTTCCATCCGGGCGGGGGTGCGGGGAGCCGGTACTTCCCGCTGGTCGGTGAGCTGCCGACCTGGCGCCGCATCGCCGGCGCCTACGACCTGGTGGGCTACGCCCCGCGCGGCACCGACCGCTCCGCCCCGCTCTCCTGCCAGGAACCCCGGCACTTCGTCAAGGCGCCCACCCCCTCCCCGGCACGGCCCTCGACCTCGTACAAGAAGGAACGCGCCGCCGAAGCCGCCTCCTACGCGCGGGGCTGCGCCCGCCGCGCCGGGGACGCGCTGGCGCACCACACCACCGCGAACGGCGCCCGGGACCTCGACGTCCTGCGGGCCGCGCTCGGCGAGGAGCGGCTGACGTTCATGGGGGTGGGCTCCGCGACGTACCTCGGCGCGGTGTACGCGACGCTGTTCCCGGCGCGGGTGCGGCGGATGGTCCTGGACTCGGCCCTCGACCCGCGCCCGGAGCGGATCGGCTACCCCCAGCACCTCGACCGGGCGGCGGCGGTCGAGCGCCGGTGGACGGACTTCCTCGCCTGGGTCGCCCGCCACGACGACGCCTACGGGCTGGGCGGCTCCACCGCCTCGGTGCGGCGCTCCTACGAGGAGGTGCGGGCGGCCGTCGCCGCGGAACCCGCGGGCGACCGGGTCGGGCCGGGCCAGTTGCACCGGGCGTTCCTGCGGGCGGTGGCCTACGACGACCACTGGCCGCTGTTGGCGGCGGCCCTGGACGCCTTCCACGAGGGGCGCCCCGAGCTGCTGGTCGCCCAGGCCGCACCGGTGCCGGACGCGGCGGCGGAGGAGGAGAACGCGTACGCCGTGCGGACCGCCACCGCCTGCAACGACGCGCCCTGGCCGACGGACTTCGCGGTCTGGGACGCGGACCACACCGCGGCGGCCGAGGCCGCGCCCTTCGGCACCTGGGAGGAGGCGTGGGCGGTGCTGCCGTGCGCGTACTGGCCGGCGCCCCGGCAGGAGCCCCCGGCGGTCGGGGCGGACGCCGAGGTGCTCGCGCCGACCCTGGTGCTGGCCGCCGAACGGGACGCGATCGCCCCGTACCGGGGGCCCGGGAGCTGCACGCCGGGCTCGGCGGCTCGCGGCTGGTGACCGAGCGGGGCGCCGGCCAGCACGGGCTCGGCGGCGGCCCGAACGACTGCGTGGGCGCCCATCTGGACGCCTACCTCCTGGACGGGACGCTGCCCGCGGCGGACGCGGAGTGCGCGGCGCACCCGGAGCCCCGCCCGCTGGCGCTGCGCACCACGACGCGCGGGCCCGCCCCGGCGCACCGGGCGGGCCCGCGCTGAACGGTGCGGAGGTCAGGCCAGCGAGGCGACCAGTTCGGCCACGCTGCGCCGGCGCCCGGTGTAGAAGGGCACCTCCTCGCGGACGTGCATCCGGGCCTCGGAGGCGCGCAGGTGCCGCATCAGGTCCACGATCCGGTGGAGCTCGTCCGCCTCGAAGGCGAGGATCCACTCGTAGTCGCCCAGCGAGAAGGAGGCGACGGTGTTGGCCCGGACGTCCGGGTAGCCGCGCGCCATCTTGCCGTGGTCGGCGAGCATCTTGCGGCGCTCCTCGTCCGGCAGCAGGTACCACTCGTAGGAACGGACGAACGGGTACACGCTCACGTAGTCGCGCGCGGTCTCGTCGGCGAGGAACGCGGGGATGTGCGACCGGTTGAACTCGGCGGGCCGGTGCAGCGCCATGTTGGACCAGGTGGGCGCGAGGGCGCGGCCGAGACGGGTCCGACGGAAGAGGTTGTACGCCTCCTGGAGGGCGTCGGGGGTCTCGGCGTGCCACCAGATCATCAGATCGGCGTCGGCGCGCAGCCCCGACAGGTCGTAGGTGCCCCGGATCACGACGTCCTTGGCAGCGAGCTGCTCGAACAGCTCCTCCACCTCGTCGGCGTACCCAGAGCGGTCCTCCGGGAGGAGGTCGCGGAGGGTGAAGACGGACCACAGCGTGTAGCGGATGACCTCGTTGAGGTCCTTGGCCAGCTTGCCGCGGTGGGGAATCCTTGCGGGGGCGTCGTCGCTCATGTCCTTCATTCTCCTGCGCCGCCGTGGCGGCTCTGCACCGGGTTCCTCATCAGGTGTTCCGTCCGGTCCGGAGCACCGAGGAGCAGTTCGGCCGCGGCCCGGCCGCCGGCCACGCACGCGGGGATGCCGACGCCGTCGTAGGCGGCGCCGCAGACGGCGAGGCCGGGCAGCGCGCCCAGGCGGGCGCGGACGCGGGCCACCCGGGCGTGGTGGCCGACCGGGTACTGCGGGATGCCGTCGTGCCAGCGGGTGACCCGGGTGTCGACCGGGCGCGCGGTCAGTCCGAGGGCGGCGCCCAGGTCGCGGCGGGCCGCGGCGACCAGGTGGTCGTCGTCCTTGGCCAGGTCGGCGGTGTCGCCGTGCCGGCCCACCGAGGCCCGCACCAGCAGCAGTCCGGGGGTCTCGGCGGCGATCCAGCCCCACTTCTGGGAGGCGAAGGTGGACGCCTTGACGGTGTGTCCGTCGATCGGCGGCACCAGGAAGCCGCTGCCCGCGGGCAGCGTGGCGTCGGCGCGGCGGTAGGCGAGGGTGACCAGGGCCATCGAGGCGTACTCGACGGCCGCCACATCGGCCGCGGCGGCCGGGGATTCGGCGGCGAGCAAGCGGGCGGCGGCCGGGGCGGGCGCGGCGAGGACCACCCCGTCGGCGGTCAGGGTGCGGTCGCCGGCGGTGACCTCCCAGCGACCGTCCGGGGTGCGGCGCAGGGCGGTGGCCGCGGTGGCCGGCAGCAGGGTGCCACCGCGGGCCCGGACGGCGTCGGCGACGGCCGCCGGGAGGGTGCCCACCCCGCCCTCGACGCCCATGAAGACGGGGCCGGGCGCGGCGTTCTCGGCGGCCCGCTGCTGGATCGCGCGCGCGGCCGCGGTGAGCGTCGGACGGGTGCGGGCGGCCTCGTGGAGCTGGGGCATGGTCGAGCGCAGCGAGAGCCGGTAGGCGTCGCCCGCGTAGACCCCGCCGAGCAGGGGCTCCACCAGCCGGTCGACGACCTCACGGCCCAACCGGGCGGCGACGTAGGCGCCCACCGCGATGTCCTCGTCGAGTTCGGCGGGATCGACCGGGGGCAGGGTGTCCTCGGCCCTCGCGCGCTCCAGTCCTTCGGGCGACAGGATGCCGGCGAGGAGTTCGGGGGCCGCGGGCACGCCCATGACGTGGCCCTTGGGCATGGGGCGCAGCGCGCCGCGGGTCCACACCGAGGCGGAGGTGGTGGCCGGGGGCACCAGCCGGTCGCCCAGGCCGACCTCGCGGGCCAGGTCGAGGGCTTCGGGGCGGCGTGCGAGCAGTGACTCGGCCCCGAGGTCGACGCGGGCGCCGGCGACCTCGCCCGGCAGCAGCTTGCCGCCGAACCGGTCGGACGCCTCCAGCACCGTGACCTCGACCGCGCCGTCGACCGCCGTCAGGAGGTGGAGGGCGGCGGTGAGGCCGGCGATGCCCCCGCCGATCACGACGAAACTGCGGGCCCCGCCCGGGGGGGTGTGCTCTGCGCGCATGGCTCCACTCTGTCAGAGGGCGGTGGGGGGTTCGCAGGGCCCTTGGTCCCGCGGACCCGGGACCGAACGGCGGGCGGCGATTCCGAACCGTGATGCGTTCGCGATGCGCCCGCGACGTCGTGGCGGGGGCCCGGGCCGTCGAAGCAGTGTCAGGGGCCGGTGGTCCGAGGTGTTCCGGGGGGAGACCCAGAATGCGTGTGCAGCGACGTTCGGTACGGCGGCGGTCCGGTGGCCCCGCGGGGTGGCGGGTGTCCGGGGCGGTGCTCGCCGCCGGTCTGGTGCTCGCCGGGTGCTCGGGCTCGGACGGGACCTCGACCGCGGACTCGATGGCCCAGTCCAAGCCGTACGTCCCCGAGGGGGGCGGGGCCCGGGCCGAGGCGGCGGAGGGGAGCCCGGGGGCGGCGGACCGCGCCTCGGGGGCCAAGCCCCTGAAGCCGGGTCAGCTGGCCGAGCGGAAGGTCATCAGGACGGCGGAGCTGAGCGTGCGGGTCGAGGACGTGTCCCGGGCGCTGGCGACGGCCCGGGCCGCGGCCGAGTCGGTCGGCGGCATGGTCGGCGAAGAGTCCACGGAACGCGACGACGAGGGGCGCGAGCACTCCGAGGTGGTCCTGCGGGTCCCCCAGGACCGCTACGCACAGGTGCTGGAGCGGCTCGGGAACACCGGCACCGTCCTGAGCCGGAACACCTCCGCGCAGGACGTCACCGAGAAGGTCGTCGACGTGGAGACCCGGCTGAAGAACCAGCGGGCGAGCGTGGCACGGCTGCGCGAACTGATGGACCGGGCCACGAGGATCAGCGACGTGGTGGCGCTGGAGGGCGAGTTGAGCAGCCGTCAGGCGGAGTTGGAGTCGCTGCTGGCCCAGCAGGAGTCCTTGAAGGGCCGGGTCGCCCTGGCCACCGTCACCCTGTCGCTCACCGAGGGCGCCGGACGGGAGGACGACGGGGACGACGGGTTCGTGGACGCGGTCGGCGACGGCTGGGGCGCCTTCCTGGCGATGCTGCGGTGGGTGACGGTCGCCCTCGGTGCCGCCCTGCCGTTCCTGGTGCTGGGCACCGTGCTGGCGGCGGGGTGGCGGCGGCTGCTGCGGCCCTGGCGGCAGCGGCGTGCGGCCCGGACGACCGCGGTGAGCGCGACGGGCGTGCCGGTGGCGCAGCCGTCCCCGGCGGGTGACCGCCCGACCGGGCCGCCGCAGGCGCCCGAGGGGGGCGAGCGCACCCCGTCCGCGTAGCGTGGAGCGCATGAACGATTCGAGGGAGCGGCTGGTCGTCGTCGGCGGCGATGCGGCGGGCATGTCCGCCGCATCGCAGGCGCGCCGGCTGCGGGGCCCGGCGGAGTTGCAGATCACGGCGTTCGAGCGGGGGCACTTCACGTCCTACTCCGCCTGCGGCATTCCCTACTGGGTCGGCGGCCAGGTGCCGGAGCGGGACGAACTGATCGCGCGGACCCCCGAGGAGCACCGGGAGCGGGCGATCGACCTGCGGACCCGTACCGAGGTGGTGGAGATCGACCCCGAGCGGCGTCGGGTGCGCAGTCGTGACCTGGATTCCGGGGCCGAGGAGTGGACGCCCTACGACAAGCTGGTGATCGCCACCGGCGCCCGCCCGGTGCGTCCGTCGCTGCCGGGCTTGGACGCGCCCGGGGTGCACGGGGTGCAGACCCTGGACGACGGGCAGGCACTGCTGGACACCCTGGAGCGCACCCCGGGGCGCCGGGCGGTGGTGGTCGGCGCCGGGTACATCGGCGTGGAGATGGCCGAGGCGATGATCAACCGGGGGTACGAGGTCACGGTGGTCAACCGCGGCCGGGAGCCGATGTCGACGCTCGACCCGGACATGGGCCGGTTGGTGCACGACGCGATGAGCTGGCTGGGCATCACCATGGTCAACGACACCGAGGTCACCGGGGTCCGCACCGGGGACGACGGTCGGGTGCGGGCGGTGACCACCACCACGGGGGAGTTCCCGGCCGACGTGGTGATCCTGGGTCTCGGGGTCCGGCCGGAGACGGCGTTGGCGCGGGCGGCCGGGCTGCCGCTGGGCGAGCACGGCGGACTGCTGACGGACCTGGGGATGCGGGTGCGCGGCCAGGACGCGATCTGGGCCGGCGGGGACTGCGTGGAGGTCCTGGACCTGGTGTCCGGGCGGGACCGGTACGTCCCGCTGGGCACGCACGCCAACAAGCACGGGCAGATCGTCGGGACCAACGTCGGCGGCGGGTACGCCACCTTCCCCGGGGTGGTGGGGACGGCGGTGTCCAAGGTCTGCGACCTGGAGATCGCCCGGACCGGGCTGCGGGAGAAGGACGCCCGGGCCGTGGGGCTGCGCTACGTGACGGCGACCATCGAGTCGACGAGCCGCGCCGGGTACTACCCGAACGCGCGGTCGATGACGGTGAAGATGCTGGCCGAGCACCGCACCGGGCGGCTGCTGGGGGTGCAGATCGTGGGCCGGGAGAGCGCGGCGAAGCGGGTGGACATCGCGGCGGTGGCGCTGACCGCGGGCATGACCGTGGAGCAGATGACGCACCTCGACCTCGGCTACGCGCCGCCCTTCTCCCCGGTGTGGGACCCGGTGCTGGTCGCCGCGCGCAAGGCGGTCCGGGCGGTCCGGGAAGCCGGCTGGTAGCGGGGCCGGCGGCCCCGCACGGGGCCGCCGGTCGGCGCGTCAGCGGGCGGTGCGCTCGTGGACGTCCGCCACCAGTCGGGTGAGCGCGTCGGGGTCGGTGTCGGGCAGCACGCCGTGGCCGAGGTTGAAGACGTGGCCCTCCAGGCCGCGGGCGGCTTCCAGCACCTCGCCGGTCTTGGCGGCGACCGCCTCGGCGCCGGCGAAGAGCACGGCCGGGTCCAGGTTGCCCTGGAGCGCCTTGCCGGGACCGACCCGGCGGGCGGCCTCGTCCAACGGCACCCGCCAGTCGACGCCGACCACGTCGGCGCCGGCCTCGCCGAGGTCGTGGAGGAGTTCCCCGGTGCCCACGCCGAAGTGGATGCGGGGCACGCCGTACCCGGCGACGGAGGCGAAGACCTTGCGGGAGGCGGGGAGCACCGAACGGCGGTAGTCGACGGGGGCGAGCGCACCGACCCAGGAGTCGAAGAGCTGCACGGCGCTGGCGCCGGCCTCGATCTGGACCTTGAGGAAGGCCGAGGTGATGGCGGCGAGCCGGTCCAGCAGGTCGGCCCAGAGCTGCGGGTCGCCGTACATCAGCGCCTTGGTGTGCTCGTGGTTGCGGGACGGGCCGCCCTCCACGAGGTAGCTGGCCAGGGTGAACGGGGCGCCCGCGAAGCCGATCAGCGGGGTGGCGCCGAGTTCGGCGGTGAGCAGTCCGACGGCCTCGGTGACGTACGGAACGTCCTCGGGGGTGAGGTCGCGCAGCCGGTCGAGGTCGGCGCGGGAGCGGATCGGACGCTCGATGACCGGGCCGACGCCGGGCTTGATGTCGAGGTCGATGCCGATGGCCTTCAGCGGGACCACGATGTCGCTGAAGAAGATCGCCGCGTCGACGTGGTGCCGGCGGACCGGCTGGAGGGTGATCTCGGTGACGAGATCCGGCTGCATGCACGAGTCGAGCATGGCGATGCCCTCGCGGACCTTGCGGTACTCGGGCAGGGAGCGGCCCGCCTGGCGCATGAACCAGACCGGCGTGTGCGGTACCGGTTCGCGGCGGCACGCCCTCAGGAAGGCGGACTGCTGGACGTCCGGGCGGGCGGGGGTCGACCGGTCCGTGGGGATCTCGTTGGCGCTCACGGGTCAGAGTCTCCCATGCGGCCGGGGGCGCGATCCGGACAGCCCTCGTGCCGACGGGTGTCCCTCCCCGCACCGCGGGCGGGTTCCCCTTAACCTTCCCGGCATGGCTGCGGCTCAGGAACGACTGTCGGACGGCGCTGACGGACCGGACAACGGCGGGGGGGCACCGCACGAGAAGCCGACGGACGGCGGTCCGCCGGCCTTCCGTGCGGCGGTCGACGCGCTGCGCGCGGCCCGGGGGCGGGCCGAGGTGGAGATCGACCCGGTTCCGCCGCCGCGGCGGCTCGCCCCGTACGCGTACGCGCTGGAGGCGGCGGTCGTCGACGGCGACGAGGACCTGGCGGACGGGCGGCTGGTGCTGCTGCACGATCCGGCGGGGCACGACGGGTGGCGGGGCACCTTCCGCCTGGTGACCCTGGTGCGGGCGGAGCTGGAGGCGGAGATGGCGGCGGACCCGCTGCTGCCCGAGGTGTGCTGGTCGTGGCTGACCGGCGCCCTGGACGGGCGGGGCCTCGGGTGCGGGGAGCCGAGCGGCACGGTGACCCGCGCGGGCTCGCACTACTTCGGGGGGCTGGCACCGCGCCCGCCAGCCTCGCAGATCGAGATCCGGGCCTCGTGGACCCCCGAGGAGGACGCCCGGGGGGTACCGGACGCCGCCGCCCACCTGGCCGCGTGGTGCGATCTGCTGGCGCAGGTCGCGGGGCTGCCCCCGGCCCCCTCCTCCGACGCCTCCGTGGTCACGCTGCCGCAACGCCGCGGGCCCCGGACGTTCTGAGGGCGGGGCGCGCGGACGGCGCGCCCGCTCACGGCGGGCGTGCGCGGGTGGGGGCCGAGGGGCGCAGGCAGGGGGTGCGCGGCCCGGGGTACGACTCCCGGGCGAACGAGGGCGACGATGGGCGAACAGTCGCCCGCAACGATCGACCAAGCGTCCGAATTGCACGATTTGTTCTCACGAATTCGTGATCTTTCCCTAAAGGCGACCGGGTTTGGTGCCGAAGAGGTCTGTGACCTTGAAAGCGACGGTTCATCCCGGCTCCATCCCCAACGCCGGCCCGTCCCGCCACCCCAGGAGGGCCCCGTGTCCGTTCTCCTCGAGCAGCCCGCAAGCCTGGTCGCCTATCGTCCGAACAAGCCGACCGCCATGGTGGTCGTGGCGGACCCGCGGGTCCGCTCCACCGTCACTCGCCACCTGTGGGCCCTCGGGGTGCGCGACGTCATCGAGGCCTCGTCCATCGCGGAAGCCCGCCCGCGCGTCGGCAACCCCCGCGACATCTGCGTCGCCGACGTCCACCTCCCCGACGGCAGCGGGCTGACGCTGCTGTCCGAAACCCGGGCCGCGGGGTGGCCCAACGGCCTCGCCCTCTCGGCCGCCGACGACATCGGCGCCGTCCGCAACGCCCTCGCCGGCGGAGTGAAGGGCTACGTCGTCACCGGCACCCGCACCAACCTCGGGCTACCCACCCGGCCGGGGGCCGCCCCCATCGGAGGCGCCCGGATGCACCGCCGCCCCCCGGGCGCCCCCAGCCACCCCGGCGGGTACCGGGAACTGTCCGGGCGCGAGGTCGAGGTCCTGCGCCTGGTGGCCGAGGGCCAGTCCAACAAGGCCATCGGCGTGTCGATGGGGCTCTCCGCGCTCACCGTGAAGAGCCACCTCGCCCGCATCGCCCGCAAACTGGGCACCGGCGACCGCGCCGGCATGGTCGCCGTGGCCCTGCGCACCGGCATCATCCACTGACCGGAACCCCTCACCCGCGCGTCCGTCGACGGAACGTTCCGTCGGCGGACGCGGTGTTTTCGCAAGTACCCTTGACAGGTGACAGACGCCCAAGAGACCGCAGCAGCCATCTCACTGCGAACCACCGGGGGCGCCCCTCCGGACGACGACGTCACCGGCGTCACTCCGGAGCGCGACCCGGTCGCCCTGCTGGAGCCCCGCGAGGGCATCCCCCCGGTCGTCGCCGACGCGGACGCCCTGGCCGAGGTGGTGTCCGCCTTCGCCCGGGGCAGCGGCCCCGTGGCGGTGGACGCCGAACGCGCCTCCGGCTACCGCTACGGACAGCGCGCCTACCTCGTCCAGCTGCGCCGCCAGGGCGCCGGAACGGCACTGATCGACCCCGTCGCCTGCCCCGACCTCTCCGCGCTCGGGCGGGCCCTCGACGACACCGAGTGGGTGCTGCACGCGGCGACCCAGGACCTGCCCTGTCTGCGCGAGATAGGCATGCTGCCGACCTCGCTGTTCGACACCGAGCTGGCCGGACGGCTCGCCGGCTTCCCCCGGGTGGGGCTCGGGGCGATGGTCGAGAACGTCCTCGGGTACGTGCTGGAGAAGGGGCACTCGGCCGTCGACTGGTCCACCCGCCCGCTGCCCGAGCCCTGGCTGCGGTACGCGGCGCTCGACGTGGAACTCCTGGTCGACCTGCGGGACGCCCTGGAGAAGGAGCTGGAGCGGCAGGGCAAGCTCGACTGGGCCCGACAGGAGTTCGCGGCGATCGCCGCCGCGCCGCCCCCGCCCCCGCGCAAGGACCCGTGGCGCCGGACCTCCGGGATGCACAAGATCCGGCGCCGCCGGCAGATGGCCGTGGTCCGGGAGCTGTGGGAGACCCGGGACCGGATCGCGCGCCGCCGGGACGTCTCGCCCGGCAAGGTGCTGGGCGACGCCGCCATCGTGGAGGCCGCGCTGGCACTGCCCGCGAACGCCCGGGCGCTGGGCGCGCTGCCCGGCTTCGGCGGGCGGACCGGACGGGGCCGGCTGGAGCAGTGGCAGGAGGCCGTCGACCGGGCCCGGGCACTGCCCGAGGCGGAGCTGCCGCAGCCCGGGCAGACGGTGACGGGCCCGCCGCCGCCCCGGGCCTGGGCCGACAAGGACCCCGTGGCGGCGGCCCGGCTCTCCGCGGCGCGGGCCGCGGTGTCCCGGCTCGCCGAGGAGCTGGCCATGCCCGCGGAGAACCTGATCGCACCCGACACCGTGCGGCGGGTGTGCTGGGAGCCGCCGGCGGTGGTGACCGCGGAGTCGGTGGGCGCGGCGCTGACCGCCCACGGGGCCCGCGCCTGGCAGGTCGAACAGGTGACGCCGCTGCTGGTGACGGCGCTGCACACGGCCGCCGAGGAGTGACGGACACGGAGGGGGGAGCCCGGGCGGGCTCCCCCCTCCGGCGCGTTCCGGGCCGGAGCCGCACCCGGGTGGGCGTAAGGGACTGGGCAGGCTGGTTACTCGCAAGTAGCATGAGTGGTACCGCGGTGCACCGGTGCCTTCGGCGGGGTGGGCCGCGTCGTGCCCGTTCGCGTCTGGAGGAGAGCCACCGTGCCTCGTACCGTCAGGGACGTCGTCTTCGTCGACGGCGTCCGCACCCCGTTCGGCAAGGCGGGCCCGAAGGGCATCTACCACGAGACCCGGGCCGACGACCTCGTGGTGAAGTCGATCCGGGAACTGCTGCGCCGCAACCCCGGCCTGGACCCGGCACGGATCGACGAGGTGGCGATCGCCGCCACCACCCAGATCGGCGACCAGGGGCTGACCCTGGGGCGCACCGCGGGCATCCTCGCCGGGCTGCCCCGGACCGTGCCCGGGTACTCGATCGACCGGATGTGCGCGGGCGCGCTGACCGCCGTCACCACGACCGCCGGGTCCATCGCCTTCGGCGCCTACGACGTCGTCGTCGCCGGCGGCGTGGAGCACATGGGCCGCCATCCCATGGGCGAGGGCGCCGACCTGCACCCGCGGTTCGTCAGCGAGAAGCTGGTGGACGAGTCCGCCCTGTTCATGGGCATGACCGCGGAGAACCTGCACGACCGCTTCCCGCACCTCACCCGGCAGCGGGCCGACGCGTACGCCGTGCGGTCCCAGGAGAAGGCGGCCAAGGCGTACGCGGACGGCACCATCCAGCAGGACCTGGTGCCGATCTCGGTCCGCCGCACCGACCCCGCCGCCGGGGAGACCGGCTGGGGGCTCGCGACGCAGGACGAGCCGATGCGCCCGGGCACCACCCCGGAGATGCTCGCCGGGCTCCGGACCCCGTTCCGGCCGCACGGCCGGGTCACCGCGGGCAACGCCGCCGGACTGAACGACGGGGCGACCGCCTCGCTGATCGCCGCCGAGGACTTCGCCCGGGAGCAGGGGCTGCCGGTGCGGATGCGGCTGGTGTCGTACGCGTTCGCGGGCGTGGAGCCCGAGCTGATGGGGTACGGGCCGGTGCCCGCGACCCACAAGGCCCTCGCCAAGGCCGGCCTGTCGATCTCCGACATCGGGCTGTTCGAGATCAACGAGGCGTTCGCCGTGCAGGTGCTCGCCTTCCTCGACCACTACGGCATCGCCGACGACGACCCCCGGGTCAACCCGTACGGCGGCGCCATCGCCTACGGCCACCCGCTGGCCTCCTCCGGGGTGCGCCTGATGACCCAGCTGGCGCGCCGGTTCGAGGAGCGGCCCGAAGTGCGCTACGGCATCACCACCATGTGCGTCGGCCTCGGCATGGGCGCCACGGTCATCTGGGAGAACCCCCACTTCGACGGAGGCACCAAGTGAGCACCACTGCCGAACTCCTGGCGCGCGCCGCTGAGTTGTACCCCGGCGAGGTCGTCACCGAGGCGCACGTACGCCATCTGGAGCTGCCGAAGGGTGCCGGACGGTTCGCACTGATCACCCTGGACAACGGCCTCGACCACACCAAGCCGACCACCTTCGGCCCGCGGTCCCTGGCGAACCTGGACGCCGCCCTCGACCGGGTGCAGGAGGAGGCGGCGGCCGGCACGATCGTCGGTGCCGGCCTCACCGGCAAGCCGTTCGTCTTCGCGGTCGGCGCCGATCTGAAGGGCGTCGGGCTGCTGGGGCGGCACCGGGACGCGCTCGCCGTCGGCACGGGCGGCCACGAGGTGTTCAAGCGGCTCGCCGACCTGGGCGTGCCGACGTTCGCGTACTACAACGGCGCGGCGATGGGCGGCGGCGTCGAGGTCGGGCTGCACTGCACCTACCGGACCGTCTCCCGGGCGGTGCCCGCCTTCTCGCTGCCCGAGGTGTTCCTCGGGCTGGTCCCCGGTTGGGGCGGCTGCGCCCTGCTGCCGAACCTGGTCGGCGCGGACCGCGCGGTGACGGTGATCATCGAGAACGCGCTCAACCAGAACCGGCAGTTGAAGGGTGCCCAGGTCTTCGAGCTGGGCATCGCCGACGCGCTGTTCGACGGCGCCGACTTCCTGGAGCGGTCGCTCGTCTGGACCGCCGAGGTGCTCCGCGGCGAACGGACCGTGCAGCGGGCCGAGGTGGACCGCGGCGAGGCGTGGGACCGGGCCGTGGCCCGGGGCCGGGCCCTCGCCGACGCCAAGGTGCACGGCGCCGCCCCGGCCGCCTACCGGGCACTGGACCTGATCGCCGCCGCCCGGTCCGGGGACCTCCAGGCCGTGTTCGACGCCGAGGACACCGCACTCGCCGACCTGGTCATGGGCGGGGAGCTGCGGGCCGGGCTCTACGCCTTCGACCTGGTGCAGCGGCGTGCCAAGCGACCGGTGGGCGCCCCGGACAAGGGCCTCGCCCGGCCGGTCACCAAGGTCGGTGTGGTGGGCGCGGGGCTGATGGCCTCGCAGCTCGCGCTGCTGTTCGTGCGCCGGCTCGAAGTGCCGGTGGTGCTCACCGACGTCGACCAGGAGCGGGTCGACAGGGGCGTGGGCTACGTGCACGCCGAGATCGAGAAGCTGTTGGGGAAGGGCCGGATCGACCAGGACCGGGCGAACCGGCTGAAGGGCCTGGTCACCGGGGTCCTCGACAAGGCGGAGGGCTTCGCCGACGCGGACTTCGTGATCGAGGCGGTGTTCGAGGAGATCGAGGTCAAGCAGCGGGTGTTCGCCGAGGTGGAGGCGGTGGTCCCGGCGCACGCGATCCTGGCGACGAACACCTCTTCGCTGTCGGTCACCGAGATGGCCGCCGAGCTGAAGCACCCGGAGCGGGTCGTCGGCTTCCACTTCTTCAACCCGGTCGCGGTGCTGCCGCTGCTGGAGGTCGTGCGCGGCGAGCGGACCGACGACACCGCACTGGCGACCGCCTTCGCGGTGGCCAAGCAGCTGAAGAAGACCGCGGTGCTGGTGAAGGACGCGCCGGCGTTCGTAGTGAACCGCATCCTGACCCGCTTCATGGGCGAGGTGCAGAACGTCATCGACGAGGGCACCCCGGTCGAGGTGGCGGAGCGGGCCGTGCAGCCGCTGGGCCTGCCGATGTCGCCGCTGGTGCTGCTGGAACTGGTGGGACCGGCGATCGGGCTGCACGTCTCCGAGACGCTGCACCGGGCGTTCCCGGACCGCTTCCGGGTCTCCCCCAACCTGGCCGCGGTGGTGCGGGCCGGCAAGCGGGGCTTCTACGCGTACGACTCCGGCCGCCCGGAACTGGACCCCGAGGTGGCGGCGCTGCTGGTGCAGGGCGACACGGTGCTCACCGAGGAGCAGGCCCGGGCCCGGGTGCTCGACGCGGTCGCCGAGGAGATCGGGCTGATGCTGGACGAGGGCGTCGTCGCCGAGGCGCAGGACGTCGACCTGTGCCTGATCACCGGCGCGGGCTGGCCCTTCCACCTGGGCGGCATCACCCCCTACCTGGACCGCGAGGGCATCAGCGAGCGGGTCAACGGCCGCCGCTTCCTGGCCCCGGGCCTGGCGAGCGTCCCGGTCTGACGCCCCCGGGCGGGGTGGTGCGGCGGGCGCCGCACCACCCGGCTCAGCCGTACACGGTGCGCGGGCCGACCGTGCGGGCCCCCTCGGCGGCCACCCGTTCCCGGAGCGCCCGGTCGGCGGTCACCACGGTGCACTCCCCCGCCGCCGCGGCGGCCAACTCCACGATCCGGTCGTCGCCGCTGCCCGGCGCCTCCTCGACCCGGACCCCGGGGACGGCGACGGTCCCGCGGGCGGCGCCCTCCACCACCAGCACCACGTCCCAGGGCCCGGGCAGCACCGGGGTGCCCTCGCCTGCGAGGGCGGCCAGCCGGTCGCGCAGCCGCTCGGCGGCGCCCCGCCGGTCCCTCCACCAGCCGTCCGGCACCGAGCCGACGACGTTCGCCCCGTCGACGATCACCAGCCTCGTCATGTGCGTGGCACTCCTTCCGGTCGCGTGTTCGGCCACCTCCTCCCGGGACGTTGGACGCGCCGGGAGAGGGCTGCCATGATCGCACCGGGGTCGGGGTGGACCCGGCTCCGCCGAGGGGGGAACGTGACGCTGTACCTCGCCCTGCCCGTCCTGCTGGCGGCGCTGTTCTTGGGCGCCTCCGGGTTCGCCGCACTCACCCGTGGATGGGTGCTGCCCACGAGCCGGCGGTACGTCCGTGATCCGCGGCGCTACGGCTGGGGACAGCTCGTGGTGGCCTCCGCCCTGTGCTGGCAGTTGGGCTTCGGCCTGCTGGTCGAGGACTCCGGCATCCGGCTCGCGGGGACGCTGTCCGGCGGCGGGATGCTCCTGGCCGGCCTCGGCGTGATGCTGGCGGGTCAGTTCGGCCGGGGGAACCGGAAGGGCGGCACCGCTTAGGACCGGCCGGTCGGTTCCTGGCCGAGGCGGCTGTGCCGGCGACCGTAGAGGAAGTAGACGACGGTGCCGACGACCATCCACAGGCCGAACCTGAGCCAGGTCTCCGCGGGCAGGTTGAGCATCAACCACAGGGAGGCCAGGACCGACAGGGCGGGCAGGTAGGGCACCAGCGGGGTGCGGAACGCCCGGTGCAGGTCGGGCCGTTGACGGCGGAGGAGCACGACGCCCGCGGCGACCACGACGAAGGCGAACAGCGTGCCGATGTTGACGAGTTCGGCGAGCTCGTCGATGGAGGTGAACCCCGCGACGACCGCCACCACCCCGCCGAGCAGCACCGTGGAGCGGTACGGGGTGCCGAACCGGGGGTGCACCCGGGAGAAGGTCCGCGGGAGCAGGCCGTCCCGGCTCATCGCGAAGAAGACCCGGGTCTGCCCGAGCAGCAGGATCATGCAGACCGAGGTCAGGCCGACCGCCGCGCCGAAGCTGATCAACCCCGCCCAGAAGGGGTGTCCGACCGCCTTGAAGGCGTCGGCGAGGGGCGCGTCCACGGTGAGGTCGGTGTACTTCTGCATTCCGGTGACCACCACCGACACGGCGACGTACAGCAGGGTGCAGATCACCAGGGAGCCCAGGACGCCGCGGGGCAGGTCCCGTTGGGGGTTGCGGGTCTCCTCGGCCGCGGTGGCGACGATGTCGAAGCCGATGAAGGCGAAGAAGACCACGGCCGCGGCGGTGAAGATGCCCAGCACGCCGAAGTTCGACGGGGTGTAGCCGAACAGCAGCTGGACCAGCGGTGCGGTGAGGTCGGAGCTTCCGGTCGTCGGCTCGGCGGGCGGGACGAAGGGGTCGTAGTTGGCTCCGGTGACGAAGAAGGCGCCGACCACGATGACCAGCAGGACGACGGAGACCTTCACGGCGACGATCGCGTTGGTGACCCGGGACGACAGCTTGATGCCGGCGACCAGGACCCCGGTGAGCGCCAGGACCAGGAGGCAGGCCAGCAGGTCGAAGCCGAACGCCCCCTCGTGGGTGCCGGAGAGCCCGCGCGGCAGGTGCAGGCCCGCGGTGTCCAGGAGCGAGCGGATGTACCCGGACCAGCCGACCGCGACCACGGCGCACCCCAGCGCCAGTTCCAGGATCAGGTCCCAGCCGATGATCCAGGCCGGGAACTCCCCCAGCGAGGCGTAGGAGAAGGTGTACGCCGATCCGGCGACCGGGACGGTGGACGCGAACTCGGCGTAGCACAGGGCGGCCAGGGCGCAGACGGCGCCCGCGACCACGAAGCTGAGCGCCACCGCGGGGCCCGCGGTCTCCTTGGCGATCTTCCCGGTGAGGACGAAGATGCCGGTGCCGATGACCACGCCGACGCCGAACACGGTGAGGTCCAGGGCGGAGAGCGACTTCCGCAGTGCGTGCTCCGGCGCCTCGGTGTCACGGATGGACTGTTCGACGTCCTTGGTCCGGAAGAGGGTGCTGCGCATCGGCGTGCCTCTCGATCTGTGTCGTCTCCGACATGTACCGAGAGGCGGTCGGTGCGGGGGCCGCGGCGCGCGGGCGATCACCCGTGCGGGTGCCCGCCGGGTGCGACGGGTCCCGTCCCGGAGCGGTGCCGTTCCGGGACGGGACCCCGCGGTGCTCAGTCGCGGGCGGGCTCCGCGACGGGCGCGGCCGGGTTCTCGTCGTAGCGGCCGTCGAGCCGTGCGACGAGGCCGGTGACCTGACGGGCGATGTCCGGCGCGGTCAGCCCGATCTCGGCCATCACCTCCTTGCGGGAGGCGTGGTCGAGGAAGCGCGGGGGGATGCCGAAGTCGCGCAGCGGGAGGTCGACGCCGGCGTCCCGCAGGTGCTGGGCGACGGCCGAGCCGACACCGCCGGCGCGCGAGTTGTCCTCCACCGTGACGACCACCCGGTGCCGGGCGGCGAGCGGGGCCATGGCCCCGTCGACGGGCTTGACCCAGCGGGGGTCGACCACGGTGGTGGAGATCCCCTGCTTGTCGAGGAGGCCGGCGATCTCCAGGCACATCGGGGCGAGCGCGCCCACCGAGACCAGCAGGACGTCCGGGCGGTCGCTGCCCGGCTCGCGCAGCACGTCCATGCCGCCGACGGTGCGCAGGGCGGGGACGGCCGGGCCGACGGCGCCCTTGGAGTAGCGGACCACGGTCGGGGCGTCGGTCACCTCGACGGCCTCGCGGAGCTGGAGCCGGACCTGGTCGGCGTCGCGGGGCGCGGCGATCCGCACGTCCGGGACGCACTGGAGGATCGACATGTCCCACATGCCGTTGTGGGAGGCGCCGTCCGAGCCGGTGACGCCGGCCCGGTCGAGGACGAAGGTGACGCCGCACTTGTGGAGGGCGACGTCCATCAGGAGCTGGTCGAAGGCCCGGTTGAGGAAGGTCGCGTACACCGCGAAGACGGGGTGCAGCCCGCCGGTGGCGAGGCCGGCGGCGGAGACCGCGGCGTGCTGCTCGGCGATGCCGACGTCGTACACCCGGTCGGGGAAGGCGTCCGCGAAGCCCTTCAGACCGACCGGCTGGAGCATCGCGGCGGTGATGGCGACGATGTCGGGGCGTTCGTGGCCGAGCTTGACCATCTCCTCGCCGAAGACGGACGTCCAGTCCATGCCGCCCTCGGCGATGGGCAGCCCGGTGTCGGGGTGGATGGGGCCGATGCCGTGGAAGCGGTCGGCCTCGTCCTGCTCGGCGGGCTGGTAGCCGCGGCCCTTCTCGGTGAGGCAGTGCACGATCACGGGGCCGGCGAACCGTTTCGCGCGGGACAGCGCGGACTCCAGGGCCTCGATGTCGTGGCCGTCGATGGGACCGAGGTACTTCAGGCCCAGGTCCTCGAACATGCCCTGCGGGGCGATGAAGTCCTTGAGGCCCTTCTTGGCGCCGTGCAGGGTGCCGTACAGCGGGCGGCCGACGACCGGGGTGCGCTCCAGGAGTTCCTTGCCGCGGGCGAGGAAGCGCTCGTAGCCGTCCGTGGTGCGCAGGGTCGCCAGGTGGTCGGCGAGGCCGCCGATGGTGGGGTCGTAGGAGCGCTCGTTGTCGTTCACCACGATGACCAGCGGACGGTCCTTGGCCGCGGCGATGTTGTTCAGCGCCTCCCAGGCCATCCCGCCGGTGAGGGCGCCGTCCCCGATGACGGCCACGGTGTGGTCGTCCTTGCCCAGCACCTGGTTGGCCTTGGCGAGGCCGTCCGCCCAGCCGAGCACGGTGGAGGCGTGGCTGTTCTCGATGACGTCGTGCTCGGACTCGGCGCGGGAGGGGTAGCCGGACAGGCCGCCCTTGGTGCGGAGCCCGGAGAAGTCGTGCCGGCCGGTGAGGAGCTTGTGCACGTAGCTCTGGTGGCCGGTGTCGAACAGGACGCGGTCCTTCGGGGAGTCGAAGACGCGGTGCAGGGCGATGGTCAGTTCGACCACGCCGAGGTTGGGGCCGAGGTGGCCGCCGGTCTTCGACACGGCGTCCACCAGGAAGGTCCGGATCTCTCCGGCCAGCTCGGTCAGCTCCTGCGGGCTGAGCCGGTCCAGATCGCGCGGTCCCGTGATGCGGGTCAGCAGCGGCACCCGTGCCTCCTTGCTTGAGAGCTCTTCGACCTATTCGCCGGGTCCGTCGAGTCTAATGTTCTTGCGCCGGATGACCACCGAAGGGCCTCCCGGTTCGCCGGGAGGCCCCCGTCCGCGGCGGCCGATCGGCTATCCTCTGCCGGCCGCTCGGCGGGTGCGGCGGGAGGCCGAGTCGATCACCACGGCCGCGAGGAGCACCCCGCCGGTGATCATGTACTTGACGGGTTCGGCGAGGGACTCCAACTGGAGGCCCTTCTGGATCGAGACGATCACCAGTACCCCGAGCAGGGCGGACCAGGTGCGGCCCCGGCCGCCGAACAGACTGGTGCCGCCGATCACGGCGGCGGCGATGCAGGTCATCAGCAGGTCGCCGGAGCCGGCGCCCTGGTTCGCCGCGGCGATCTCGGAGGCGATCAGCAGCCCGCCCAGAGCGGCCAGGGTGCCCGCGACGGCGAACACCGCGATCCGGACCCCGGCGACGTCGACACCGGCCCGGCGGGCCGCCTCCACGCTGCCGCCGAGGGCGAGGACCCGGCGGCCGAAGACGGTCCGCCGCAGGACCAGGTCCGTGAGAACCACCACACCGAGCAGGATCACCAGTGCCAACGGCAGTCCCAGGTACTGGTTGAGCACATGGGCCACGGCGTAGCCGACCACCGCGAGGGCGGCCGTGCGCGCCGCCGCGGCGGCGGGCGAACCGTACGGCAGTCCCGCGGCCCGGCGGGCCCGCAGCCCGAGCAGGGACACCAGGAGGTACCCGGCGGCGACGACGGCGGCCAGGCCGTAGGCGGCGGCGACGTCCGTGAAGTGGTACCGGGTGAGCTGGGCGAGGGGGCCGGTGTCGTCCAGGTTGATCGTGCCGCTGGTGCCGAGCAGTTGGAGCATCAGGCCGTTCCAGGCGAGCAGCCCGGCCATGGTGACCACGAACGCGGGCACCCCGATCCGGGCGAAGAAGAAGCCGTGGACCAGGCCGGCGGCGGTGCCGGTGAGGACGGCCAGGACCAGCGCCGGGGCCTCGGGAACCCCGTGGGTGACGTTCAGGACGGCGAAGGCGGCGCCGGCGAGCCCGCTGACCGAACCGACCGACAGGTCGATCTCGCCCAGCAACAGCACGAAGACCACGCCGACGGCGATCAGTCCGGGGCCGGCGATGTCGACGGCGATGTGGGAGAGGTTCTCGGCGGACAGGAACGCGGGGTTCAGGGACTGGAAGACGGCGGCGATGAGGAGCAGGCCGACGACCACGGGCAGCGAGCCGAGTTCCCCGGAGTCCAGCCGCCCGCGCAGCGCGGCGAGCCACCCGGCGGGTCCGCGCGCCGGCTCCGGCGGGAGCGGGTCCGCGGGGCGGGCCGGTGGGGCGGGGCGTTCTGCGAGGCCGGTGCCCGGGACGACGGGGCGGGGCTCGGGGGCGTCGGCGCTCATCGCACCGCCCCGCGGTCGCGGGCGGCACGCCGGGTGACGGCGTTCTCGGTGGCACCGGTGAGCGCGGCGATGATCTCCTCCTGGGGAGCGGTGGCGGGGAAGACGCCGTTGGTGCGGCCGAGGCGGAGCACCACCACCCGGTCGGCGACCGCCCGCACCCCGGCCATGTCGTGGCTGACCAGCACGACCGCGAGTCCCCGGGCGCGGAGCCGCTCGATCAGGTCGAGGACCTGGGCGGTCTGTTCCACGCCGAGCGCGGCGGTGGGTTCGTCCAGCAGGACCAGGCGGGGCTCGCCGAGCAGGGCCCGGGCGATGGCGACGGTCTGGCGCTGACCGCCGGAGAGGGCGGCGACCGGTGACCGCAGGTTCGGCAGCCGGACGGACAGCGAGGCCAGCAGGTCCCGGGCCGCGCGTTCCATGCCCACCTCGTCGAGCACCGGGCGGGCCCCGCGCCGGCGCGGCTCCCGACCGAGGAACAGGTTGCCGACGACATCGAGGTTGTCGCAGAGCGCGAGGTCCTGGTAGACGGTGGCGATGCCCAGCTCGCGGGCCTCGTGCGGGCCGCCGGGGCGGACCGGTCGGCCGTCCCACAGGAGGGTGCCGCCGTCCACCCGGTGGACCCCGGCGATCACCTTGACCAGGGTGGACTTCCCGGCGCCGTTGTCGCCGACCAGGGCGACCACCTCGCCGGCGTGCACCTCCAGGTCGACGTCGACCAGGGCCCGCAGGGCGCCGAACCGCTTGTCGACCGCGCGCAGCGCCAGCACCGGCGCAGGGGACACGGGAACCACCTCCTTCGCCGCGGCCGGGTCAGCCGGGCAGGTCGAGCCGGTCGCAGGCGGCCGCGTACCGGGCGGTGCAGACCTCGTCGCGGGAGTGGAGGCCGTCCCTCAGGACGGTGTCCGCGACGCGGTCGCGGGTGAGGGCGACGACGGGGACCAGGACGGCGGGCACCCCGCGCGCGGTGGCGCTGTCGACGGCGGCCGGTGCGGTGACCGGCTCGCCCCGGGCCAGGGCGACCGCCAGGTCGGCGGCGGCCCGGGCCGCGCGGGCGTAGGGCTTGTAGACGCTCATGTACTGCTCGCCGGCCACGATGCGCTGGATCGCGGCGAGTTCGGCGTCCTGGCCGGTGACCGGGGGCAGCGGGGACACCCCGGCGCCCTTGAGCGCCTGGACGACGCCGCCGGCCATGCCGTCGTTGGCGCAGTAGACGCCGATGACGCGGTCCTGGCCGAGGGCGGTGAGCGCGCTGCGCATGTGGGAGTGGGCGTGCTCCGGCTTCCACTCCTGGACGTCGAACTCGCGGCCGATGCTGACCCTGCCGTCGAGGGCGCGGTGGGCGCCGCGCTTGTAGACGGCGGCGTTGGGGTCGGTGACGGAGCCGTTCAGCATGACGATCCGACCGGTGCGGGCCCGGTCGCCGAGGGCCCGCAGCAGGGCCTCGCCCTGCACCCGGCCCACCTCCTCGTTGTCGAAGGAGGTGTAGGCGGCGACGGGTCCCTCGGCGAGCCGGTCGTAGGCGAGGACGGGGACTCCGGCGTCCTTGGCCCGGCGGACCGCGCCGGCGACCGCCCGGGCGTCGACGGCGTCGAGGACCAGCACGTGCACCCGGTGGGTGAGCATGGTCTCGATCTGCTGGTTCTGGAGCGCCGCGTCCTGTTTCGCGTTGGCGTAGACGACCCGGGCCCGGCCACCGGTGAGGTCGGCGACGCGGCGCTCGATGAGGGGGCGGTCGAAGCGCTCGTACCGGGCCGTCTGGTTCTCGGGCAGCAGCAGGCCGATCCGCAGGGCGTCGCCGCGGGCGGGTCGGCGGTGGGCCCGGGCGGCGACCTGCCGGGCCTCGCCGCAGCCGGCGAGCGGGCCGGCCAGGGCCGTGACGGCGAGGGCCACCGCGGTGCGGCGGGTGGGCACGCTCACGAGGGCACCTCCGGGACCGCCGGTCCGGGCACGGGGCCGCCCCGCGTCCCCCGGTCGGTGTGACGTGAGCAGTAAACCGGCGGGGCGGACCGGGGTGCCGGGTGCGCGCCCGGTGCCCGCGGCGCGGGGCTAGCGGTTCACCGGAACGGACGCGTCCGCGAGGGTCGCGTCGCCCAGGGCGTCGAGGGCGAGGGCGAGGGCGCCGAGCACCTCGGCCCGGTCGCCGAGGGCGCTGGGCACCACGGTGAGCTGGGCGGCGACGCACGGCAGGGCGTACCGTTCCACGGCCTCCCGCACCGGGCCGACCAGCAGTTCCCCGGCCTCGGCGAGATCGCCGCCGAGGACGATCCGGCTGGGGTTGAGCAGGTTGCACAGGCCGGCGACGCCGCGACCGACGTACCGTCCGACGTCCGTGACCACCCGACGGCAGCCGGGGTCGCCGGCCCGGGCCAGGCGCACCACCTCGGCCATGGTGAGGTCGTCCCCGTGGCTGGCGTGCAGCAGCGGGAGGACGTAGCGGTCGGCGGTGAAGGTCTCCAGGCAGCCGCGGTTGCCGCAGCGGCAGACCGGTCCGGACTCGTCGAGGGTGAGGTGACCCAGCTCCCCGGCGGTGCCGCCCGGCCCGCGGTGGAGCCGGCCGTCGATCACCAGGCCGGCGCCCACCCCGTCGGCGACCTTGACGTAGGCGAGGTCGCGCACCCCGCGTCCGCCGCCCCAGACGAGCTCGCCGAGGGCGCCGAGGTTGGCGTCGTTGTCGAGGCGGACCGGGAGTCCGAGGCGTTCGCCCAGTTCCTCCGCGGTCCGCGCCCCGGCCGAGCCGGGCGGGGCGGCGCTCCCCCGGGCGCCGGGGGCGCTCCCCACGGGGGCGGGCACCCCCAGTCCCGCCCCGCCGACCTTGGCGCGGTCCACCCCGGTGCGGTCCAGGAGCCGGTCGACCAGGTCCCGCGCCCGGTCCAGGGCGCGGGCGGCGGAGCCGGAGGGGGGCAGCGGCTCGCTCTCCTCGTCGAGCACCTGGTGGGCCTGGTTGCCGAGGGCGACCCGGAGCCGGGTGCGGCCGATCCCGATGCCGACGACGATGCCGGCGTCGCCGCTGAGCGAGACGCTGCGGGCCCGCCGACCGCCCGCGGAGGTGGGGGTCACCTGGACGGTGCCCCGTTCCCTGAGTTCGCGGACGATGTTGGAGACGGTCGCCGCCGACAGTCCGGTGGTGCGGGCGATCTCCGCCTGGGTGAGCGAGCCGGCCCTGCGCACGGCCCGTATCACGCGCTCGCGGTTGGCCCGGTGCAGCGAGGACTGCGATCCCGGAGTCTGTGCCACGGGCCCTCCCTTCGGTGCGACGGGCGGAGGGTCCGCCCGGTTCGGATCGCTCCCCTGGGCCCGTCGTGGGTGCAGGTGGTGCACACCAAAGCTCCGTCGACCGGGCGGGCCGGGTCAAGTCCGTCGTGGCCGACCGCGGCCGCCGGCCCCCCGGCACGAGGCCGACCGGAGGCGGGGGCCGGCCGCCGTGCGACGGGGCCGGACGGCGGGTGTGGCGCAAACACGCCCCACGTCATCCGCCGTTCGGAGGGACGACGGGCGGAGTTACCCCCCATCGGATGGGGCGTAACGGCCCACCAGTGGTGTAGACGTATACGTGACCACATTCTTACGTAGGGCACATGCGCTCATGAGACCCGGGGGGGCCGTGATCGACATCGGGCTGTTTGACGACAGCGAAGTGTACCGAGCAGGCATCGAAGCCGTTTTAAACAAGGAAACGGACATCCAGGTCGCCGTCTCGGGAAAGCTCCATGAGGCGGCGGCGCAATTGCGCCACGCCCGCCCGCAGGTCGTCCTGCTGGGCACGGTGCGCGGGCACGAACATCTGCTCGGTGCGCTGGGGCGGCTGCGCCGGATGGGCACGCCGCCCGTCCTGCTGCTGATCCCCGCGCAGGAGCGGATCTCGCTGCACGGGCTGCTGGAGGCCGGGGCGCTCGGCATCGCCGACCGCGACGGCGGGGCCGCCACGCTCGCGCACGCGGTGCGGACCGTCGCCGCCGGCGGCTGGTCGCTGCCGGCGCAGTTGGCCCGGACGGTCGTCACCGGGTACCTGCGCGGCGGAGCCCGGGAGCACGGCAACCGCGCGCTCCAGGAGGTCCGGGAGAAGCTGACGCCCCGACAGCAGGAGGTGCTGACGCTGATGAGCGAGGGTCTGACCAACCCCGAGATCGCCGACGCCCTCGCCGTGGGCACCGCCACGGTCAAGGACCACGTGCAGACCATCCTGGACCGCTTGGGCACCCCCAACCGCACGCTGGCCGCCCGGCTCGCCTGGGAGGCGCAGCTCGCGACCTGCGGCCCGGCGGGTTCCGCCGCCTCGTAGCCGGACGCCGGAACGGGCGGGGGGCCCGGGAAGAACCCCGGGCCCCCCGCCCGTGCGGACGGCGGACGGGTGCTACTTGAGCGCGCCCGCGGTGAGTCCGGCGACCACCTGCCGCTGGAAGACGACGTAGGCGGCGAGCACCGGCAGCATCGCCATCACCAGACCGGCGAAGAGGCCGGACCAGTCGCCCTTGTACCCCTGGCTGACCGCGAGTTGCACCAGGCCCTGGGTGAGCACCCGCTTGTCGGGCTCGGTGTTGAGCACCGTGGGCAGCATGTACTGGTTCCACTGCCCCAGGAAGTTGAAGATGCCGACGCTGATCAGACCGGGCTTGGCCATCGGCAGCATGATCTGGAAGAACGTCCTGGTGTGCGAGGCGCCGTCGACGAACGCGGCCTCCGCGACCGAACCCGGCAGGGTGCGGAAGAACGCGGTCAGGAAGAACACCGTGAACGGCAGCGAATAGGCGACGTACACCAGGATCAGGCCGTGGACGGTGTTCAGCAGCCCCATGTTGTTCACGACGTAGAACAGGGGCACCAGGGCGAGCATCACGGGGAAGCTCATGCCGCCGACGAACAGGTAGTACAGGAAGCGGTTGCCCGGGAACTCGAAGCGCGCCAGGACGTAGGCCGTCATCGAGCCGAGGACCAGGGTGCCGATCAACGACCCGCCCACCACGAGGATGGTGTTGAGGAAGTAATCGGCCATGTTGGCCTCGGTCCAGGCCCGCGACCAGTTCTCCCAGTGCAGCTTGTCCGGGAGCGACCAGGGCGAGTTGAAGATGGACTTGTCGTCCTTGAAGGAGGTCATGACCGCCCACAGCAGCGGCATGACGACCAGGATCGCCCAGACGATCAGGATGCCGTGCGAGAAGACGTTGAGGACCTGTCCCTCGGTCTTCTCCCGCGGACCGGGGCGCGGTGCGCTCGGCCGGCCGGACCGGGGCGCGGGGACGGCGGTGGTGGGGGTCTCGGTGGTCTTCATCAGAACTCCAGCCGCTCGCGCCGGCCCAGCTTCATCACGATGGCGGCGAAGGCCAGCGTCACGACGAGCAGGGCGACACCGATGGTGGTTGCGTAGGCGGCCTGACCGTCACGGAACGCCTTCTGGTACACGTACAGCACCATGACGGTGGTGGAGTAGTCGGGCCCGCCGGGGCCGATCGTCATGATCTGGACGACGGCGAAGGACTCGGCGCCCAGCGCCAGGATGCCGATGTAGACCCAGCCGGACTGGACCGTGTCCCACAGCAGGGGGAGGGTGACCCGGAAGAAGGTGGTGAAGCGGCTGGCCCCGTCGAGCAGGGCCGCCTCGTACAGCTCCGAGGGGATCGACGCCATGCCGGCGGAGAAGAGGACCACGAAGAAGCCGACCGTGGACCAGACGAGGACCGCCATCACGCACCACAGCGCGAGGTCCGGATCGCCCAGCCACACGACGGGTTGTTCCGGGTCGTACCCGATGCCCCTGAGGAGGGAATTGATCGCGCCGCTCTCGGGGTTGTAGGCGAATTGGAACAGCAGGGCCACGATCGCGATGGAGAGGACCTGCGGGAAGAAGTACACGATCTTGTAGAAACCCGACCCGCGTACACCGCTGACCACCGGGCCGCCCTTTCGGCGCCGCCCGCCCACATTGATCATAAAGGCGAAGAACAGCGCCATGCTGAGCGTCACCAGCGGCAGCAACAACGCGAACAACAGACTGTGCTGCAACGATTTCCAGAAGATATCGTCGTCGAACATTCTGGTGTAGTTGTCGAAGCCGACCATCTTGAAGTCCGGACTCAGACCGGTCCAGTCCGTGAACGAGTAGTAGATGGACTGGATGAACGGCCAGATGACGAAGAGTGCGTACAACGTCATGGGGATCACGAGGAATCCCACGATGAACCGGTACTTACCGTGTTGCATTGCTACCGACCCCGATCTTGTAGCGGGTGCCGCCGCTGGTGACCCATGGCTTACTGGTGCTTGTAGTGCTTGATCGAGTCGTCCTTGGCCGCCTCGTCGGCGAAGCCCTGGATCTTCTTGATCGCCTCGGTCGGGGTGAGCCGTCCGGCCATCATCTCGCCGAGACCGCCGCCGCCGATCTTCTCCTTCTGGAGCTGCACGTACCAGTCCTGGAGACGCGGGTTGAGGACGTTCTTGCCGGCCAGTTCCAGTGCCGCCACGCCGGACTTCAGACCGGGGCTCAGGTCGATGCCGTCGGTGCCGCCGTTGAACGCGCTCAGTGACTTCACCTTGCTGGTGAAGTTCTTGGAGGACTCCTCGCTCAGCATGATGCGGAGCAACTCCATGCCGCCCTCGGCGTTCTTCGCCAGCTTGGGGACGATGAAGGGTTCGCCGCCGGAGGCCCACATGGTGCCGAACGGCAGCTTGTCGGAGCTGTCGATGCCGGTCGGGGCGGAGACGGTCAGGTTGAAGTCGGCCGGCATGGTCTTCGCCGCCTCGTTCTCCACCCAGGAACCGTTGGGGATGAAGAGGGCCTTGCCCTGGGTCCAGGCGGTCTGCGACTGGATGTGGTCCATGCCGGGCGTGCCCTTGAGGATGTAGCCCTTGCGGAAGAGCTCGTAGTACAGCTCGAAGCACTCCTTGACCGCCGGGTGCTTCCAGGCGTTGGGCTCCAGGTTGTCGATCGCGTCCAGGACGTCGGCGCCGCCGCGCTTGCCGATCATCGGGTAGAGCGAGAAGGGCAGGTAGTACGGGTGCTTGCCCGCGTACGTCCAGGGCGCGATGCCCTTGCTCTTGGCCTTCTTGCAGACCTCCAGCATCTGGTCCCAGGTCTGCGGGTACTCGACCTCCAGGGAGTCCAGGGCCTTCTGCGAGTACCAGACCCCGTACACGGTGTACGTGTAGTAGAGGATCCAGACCTCCTTGCCGTCGAACTGCCCCATCTCGACGATGCCGGGGCGCAGGGTGTCGCGGACCTTCTTGTTCGGGTCGTCGATCGAGGGGGCGTCCAGCAGCGGGGTCAGGTCGAGGAGCTGGTTCTTGCCGGCGAGGACGCCCATGTCCATCTGCTCGGCACCGGAGTTGTCGATGAGGTCCGGCGGGTTGCCCTGGTTGAACCGGGGCTGGAGGGTGGACTGGATCTTCTGCGTCGGGAGGAACTTGACCTTCGGCGCCTTGGAGTACTTCTTCTCGTAGAGCTTGTTGGCGTCCTCGGCGTACTCCTTGCCGAAACCACCATCGAAGAGGACGAATTCCAGCTGCGCCGTCTCGTTGACGGCCAGCGGGTTCTCCGCCGTCTTCTCGCCCTTCTCGACCTTGCTGTCACCGCCCCCTCCGTCACCGCTCGCACACGCGGAGAGGAAACTCATGGTCGGGACGGCGATCACGCCGAGTGCGGCGGACCGCTTGATCAGATCGCGGCGGCCGAGACCGATCTGCTCGTTCTGGACGGAAGATCCCATGCTCAAGTCCTCGCCTTCTCCAGGACTCAGGCGGTGAACCGGACCCTCCCCGGCACCGCGGTGTGATGAAGCTGGGGTCGAACACAAAACCACGGGATCGGTGGAAATAGGCGAAACCGGCATCCCCCAGACACCACTGCCCCGCCGTCCCCATCCCCCCGGTCGGTCCGCGGCTCGAAACCGCTGCGGACGCGCACAGGTATAGTCCATTTGAGGACACCCGGGCAAGATCGAATGCGAGTTTGAGTGGCAGTCTTTCCCGAGTTGAGACCTCCCGGATATCCAGGCGGTACGCACACCCATCACCCATGTGCCCGACATGGGATGAATTCGCCTCAGCACATCCGATGACCTTATGAAATGCCCTCTCACCCACCGGGATCGAGCGCTTCCGCCCCGCCACACCACGGACAACACGCGCACCGGTACGGGCCGTTTGCCGCAGTACTGTTCCTTGCATCCAGCAATGGACAACGTTGTCCGCCTCTTCGGGAGGAGCGGGGAATGCGGCATTCCCTCCGGCCTGGCCCTCGTCGAACCGTCCTGGCCGTCGCCGCCCTGGCGTGGGTGCTGGTCCTCGCGGGCGGTGCCGCACCGGAGCCGGCGACCGCCGCCCCGGACGCCGTGTCCGCCGCGTTCGCCACCTCCTTCGAGCCGGGGGAACCCGCGCCGGACGAGCCGGCGCCCGAAGGGCAGTTGACCTCCGGCGCCACCCTGGCCGCGGAGGTCCACCCGGGGCCGTCCCACGCCCCCGCGGCCCGCCAGGACGCCGGGTTCACCGGCGTCCGCGCGCTGCGCTACACGGGCGACCACCGGGCGGACGGCCGGGGCCGCGCCGCCCTGCGGGTGTTCGACGTGGACGTGCCGGTCGGCCCCGACACCGAACTCGCGTACCGGATCTTCCCCGCGATGCCCGGGACCCCGCTCGACTACCGCGCCACCGGCGTCGCGGTGGACCTCGCCTTCACCGACGGGACGTACCTCAGCCGGACCGGGGCGCGGGACCAGTACGGCTTCCCGCTGGACGCGCAGGGGCAGGGCGCGGCGAAGGTGCTGTACGTCAACCAGTGGAACGACGTGGTCGCCCGGATCGGTGAGGTGGCACGCGGCCGGACGGTGGACCGGATCCTCCTCGCCTACGAAGCGCCGCGGGGCACCGGGCCGTTCGAGGGCTGGGTGGACGACCTGGTGCTGCGCACGGCGCCCGCCGCCGCCGTCCCCCCGCACGCCCGACCGTCCGAGCACGTGTCCACCGTGCGGGGGACCCAGTCCAGTCGGGCCTACTCCCGCGGCAACACCTTCCCGGCGACCGCGGTGCCGCACGGCTTCACCCTCTGGACCCCGGTCACCGACGCGTCCTCGCTGAGCTGGCTGTACGAGTACTCACGGCGCAACGACGCGGCCAACCTGCCGCGGCTCCAGGCGTTCGCGGCGAGCCACGAGCCGTCCCCCTGGATCGGCGACCGGCAGACCTTCCAGCTGATGCCCTCGACCGCGGCGGGCACCCCGGACGCGGGCCGGGCGGCCCGGGCCCTGGCCTTCCGGCACCGCAACGAGACGGCACGCCCGCACCACTACGCGGTCACCTTCGAGAACGGGCTGCGGGCCGAGATGACCCCGACCGACCGCGCGGCGATGATGCGCTTCACCTACCCGGGCGACGACGCCAGCGTGCTGTTCGACAACGTCACGGACCGCGGCGGCCTCACCCTGGACGCCGAACGGTCCACCGTCACCGGCTACTCCGACGTGCGTTCGGGGTCCTCGACCGGGGCGACCCGGATGTTCGTGTACGGGGTGTTCGACCGGCCGGTGCGCGCGGCCGGGCCGCTGGCGAGCGACACCGGCGGCGAGGTCGCGGGGTACGTGCGCCTCGACGCGGGCCCGGAGCGCACCGTCACGCTCCGCCTGGCGACCTCGCTGATCTCGGTGGACCAGGCCCGGGAGAACCTGCGGCGGGAGATCCCGGCGGGCGCCTCCTTCGAGAGCGTGCGGGAGGCCGCACAGCGTCGGTGGGACGCCCTGCTGGGGCGGGTGCAGGTGGAGGGGGCGAGTCCGGAGCAACTGACCACCCTGTACTCCCACCTGTACCGGCTGTACCTCTACCCCAACGCGGGCTTCGAGGAGGTCGGCGACTCGCACGCCTACGCCTCCCCCTTCTCCCCCCGGGCCGGACCCGACAGCCCGACCCGCACCGGCGCCCGGGTGCTGGCCGGAAAGCCGTACGTCAACAACGGCTTCTGGGACACCTACCGCACCGCCTGGCCCGCCTACGCCTTCCTCACCCCGCGCCACGCCGGGGAGTTGGTCGAGGGGTTCGTGCAGCAGTACCGGGACGGGGGGTGGACCTCACGCTGGTCCGCGCCGGGGTACGCGGACCTGATGACGGGCACCTCCTCGGACGTGGCCTTCGCGGACGCCCACCTCAAGGGGGTGCGGTTCGACGCGGAGCGGGCGTACGAGGCCGCGCTGAAGAACGCCACCGTGGTGCCGACCGCGCCGGGCGTCGGCCGCAAGGGCCTGGCCACCTCCCCGTTCCTCGGCTACACCAGCACCGCGACCCGGGAGGGCCTGTCCTGGGCGATGGAGGGGTACCTCAACGACCACGGGATCGCACGGATGGCCGAGGACCTGCACCGGCGCACCGGGAAGGAGCGCTACCGGGAGGAGGCCGCCTACTTCCTCGACCGCGCCCGCGGCTACGTCCACCTCTTCGACGCCCGGACCGGCTTCTTCCAGGGCCGGGACGAGCAGGGCCGCTGGCGGCTGGCGCCGGAACGGTACGACCCGCGGGTGTGGGGCCACGACTACACGGAGACCAACGGCTGGGGGTACGCCTTCTCCGTGCCGCACGACACCCGGGGGCTGGCCAACCTGCACGGCGGCCGGAAGGCGCTCGCCGCCAGGCTGGACGCCTACTTCACGGAGCCGGAGACGGCCCGCTTCCCCGGCTCCTACGGCCGGGTCATCCACGAGATGACCGAGGCGCGGGACGTGCGGATGGGCCAGTACGGGCACTCCAACCAGGTCGCGCACCACATGGCGTACCTGTACGACGCGGCCGGGCAGCCGTGGAAGACCCAGCGGACGGTGCGCGAGGTGCTGGCCCGGCTCTACACGGGGTCGTCGATCGGGCAGGGCTACCACGGGGACGAGGACAACGGCGAGCAGTCGGCCTGGTACCTGTTCTCCGCCCTGGGGTTCTACCCGCTGGCCCCGGGCAGCGGGGAGTACGCGGTGGGCTCGCCGCTGTTCACCCGGGCGACCGTGCGCATGGACAACGGCCGCACGCTGGTGGTGCGGGCGCCGGCCAACAGCGCCCGGAACGTGTACGTGCAGGGCCTGACCGTGAACGGCCGGCCCTGGCACTCCACGGCACTGCCGCACGCGCTGCTGGCCGGGGGCGGGGAGGTGGAGTTCACGATGGGCCCGGAGCCGTCCTCCTGGGGCACCGGGGAGGGGGCCGCCCCCTCGTCCGTCACCGGGGACGACCGGCCGCCCGCGCCCCGCACGGACCTGCTCACGGGCGACGGGCCGCTGGTGGACGACACCTCCGCCACCTCGGTGGAGGTCACCTCGGTGGAGGTGGCGGCCGGCCGGGACGGCCGGCCGGTGCAGTACACCCTGACTTCGGCGGACCGGGCCCGGGCGCCCACCGGCTGGGTCCTCGAAGGCGCGGTGGAGGGCGGGTGGCGGGCCCTGGACCGCCGGTCCGGCGAGGAGTTCCGCTGGAACCGGCAGCTGAGGGCCTTCTCGGTGCCCCGGTCCGCGGCCGGCACGACGCACCCCCGCTACCGGCTGGTGTTCGACGGGCCGGTGACCCTGGCCGAGGTCGAGGTGCTCGGCTGAGCCGGCCGCCGGTCCTGACCGGCGTGGTGCCGCTGGTGGCGGGAGGGATGACGTCGACGCCTGCCGTGTCCAGCAGACGCCCGCCCGTCAGGTGACCTCCATGACGGCCCATCAACTCTCGTCACAGGATGAGGAGTTCGAGGTCGAGTGGCTCCGCGACGGTGCAGCCCGCGCGGGACCGCGCCCCGCCCCGGCGCCGCCCGGGGCCGCGCCGACCGCGGGCCGTCAGGCCACGGTCCGGATGAGCTTCTTGTTGACGAACTCATCGATCCCGGGCCGCCCGAGTTCCCGCCCGAACCCGGAGCGCTTGACGCCGCCGAAGGGGAGTTCGGCGCCCTCGGCGCCGACGCCGTTGACGAAGACCATGCCGGCCTCGATCCGGTCGGCGACCCGTGCGGCCTGCGTCGGGTCGGTGGTGAAGAGGTACGAGCCCAGGCCGTAGGGGGTGTCGTTGGCGATCCGTACGGCGTCCTCCTCGTCGGCGGCGGCGAAGACCATCGCCACGGGCCCGAACAGTTCCTCCCGGGCCACGGGGTGTTCGGTGGTGAGGCCGGTCAGGACTCCGGCCGGGAAGTGGGCGCCGTGCCGCTGCCCGGCGCTGTGCAGGGTGGCTCCCTGGGCCACCGCCGCGTCGACCTGTCGCCCCAGGTTCTCGGCCGCGGCGGCCGAGGACAGCGGCGCACCGGTCTCGCTGGCGAGCAGCCGGGCGGTGAACCGTTCGACGAAGGCGTCGTGGAGGTGGTCGAGGACCACGAACCGCTTGGCGGCGTTGCACGCCTGCCCGGTGTTGTCGAGTCGGGCGGCGACGGCGGACTCGACGACGGCGTCGAGGTCGTCGGTGGACAGGACGACGAAGGGGTCGGAGCCGCCGAGTTCGAGGACGACCTTCTTGAGGTGCCGCCCGGCGATCTCCGCGACGGCCGCACCGGCCCGTTCCGACCCGGTGAGGGAGACCCCTTGGACGCGGGGGTCGGCGATGACCTCGGCGATCTGCTCGTTGGTGGCGTACACGTTGACGTAGGCACCGGTCGGGAAACCGGCCTCGGTGAACAGTGCCTCCAGCAGTGCTGCGGTGGCCGGGCACTGCGGTGCGTGCTTGAGCACGATGGTGTTGCCGAGCGCCAGGTTCGGGGCGGCGAAGCGGGCGACCTGGTAGGCCGGGAAGTTCCACGGCATGATGCCGAGGAGCACGCCCACCGGGCTGCGCCGGAGCACGGCGGTCCCGGGGCCGGAGAGGACGTCCAGGGGTTCGTCGGCGAGGAACTCCTCGGCGTGGTCGGCGTAGTAGTGGTAGATGTCGGTGCAGAAGTCGATCTCGCCCTCCGCCTCCGCGAGCGGTTTGCCCATCTCCCGGACGATGCTCGCGGACAGCTCGCCCCGGCGCTCGGCGTGCAGGTCGCCGAGGCGTCGCAGCAGTGCCGCGCGCTCGGCCACGGAGCCGGTGCGCCCCCAGGCGGTGGCCGCGTGGGCGGCGTCCACGGCTGCCGCCACCTCGGCGTCCGTGGCGGTCGGGTAGGTAGCGGTGACCTCGCCGGTGGTCGGGTCGGTGACGGCGTACATCATGCCTCCTGGAGCTCGTGGGGAAGACGGGCGCGGCCTCCGTCGCCCCGGTGAGTGCGGGTGCCGGGCCGCGTCGGGCGGGGGGATGTCACGGTTCGAGGATCGTTCGGACGCCGGTGTTCGACCGGAGGTCGTCGAAGGCCGCCGCCGCTTCGTGCAGCGGCCGGGTGCGGCCGACCAGGTCGTCCAAGGGCAACTGGCCTGCCAGGTAGAGGCGGGCCAGTTTCGGGATGTCGATCTCACCGATGCTGGAGCCGTAGTTGCAACCGAGGATACTCTTGCCCTGGTCAGCGAGGTCGAAGGGGTCGAAGGACGCCGTCGCGCCGGTCGCCGCCATGCCCACCAGCACCGCGGCGCCGCCCGAGGTGAGCATCGCCGGGAGCGTGCCGATGACCCGGGGGTTGCCGATCGCCTCGAAGGCGTAGTCGACCCCGCCGAACTCCTGCTGGCACCAGGCCGCCACATCGGTCTCGGCACCGTCGAGGGTGTGGGTGGCGCCGAACCGGCGAGCCGTGGCGAGGCGCTCGGCCGAGAGGTCGACGGCGATGACGGGGTCTGCTCCGACCAGACGCAGGCCCATCACGACGGAGAGCCCGACGCCGCCCGTGCCGATGACCACGGCGGACTCGCCGGCCCGGACGCCCGCGGTGTTCACGACGGCACCGACGCCGGTGGTGACGGAGCAGCCGAGGAGCGCGCCGATGCCGAAGGGGAGCTCGTCGGGGACCTTCACCGCGGCGACCTCCGGCACGACCATCCGTCGGGTGAAGGCGCCCAGCCCGAGGTAGGGCCACACCGGCTCGCCCCGCTCGTCCGCGAACGGGGTCGTGCCGTCGGGGTGGGTGTTGGACACGGCCTTGGTGCCGGTGCACAGCCATGCCTGCCCGGCGACGCACCTGCGGCAGCGGCGGCACGGCGCGAACCAGGAGAGGACGACGTGGTCACCGGCCTCCAGGGCGGTGACGCCGGGCCCGACCGCGGTCACCACCCCGGCTGCCTCGTGACCGAGGACGAGCGGGCGGTCGCTCGGCCAGTCGCCCGTGATGACGTGCAGGTCGGAGTGGCACACGCCGGCTGCGCGCACCTCGATCTCGACCTCGCCCGGCCCGGCGGACCGGACGGACACCTCACGTCGGCTCAGTCCCTCGGCGGGATCGAAGACGATGGCGGGGGAGTTCTTCGACGACATCAGGACGCCTGCACTTCTTCCGGGGTCGGGGTGGTGGACGGGGAGGCCGCGGCGGCGGGGAGCTTGGTGTGGGGCTTGGCGATCAGGACGTAGAGCAGCCCGGCGGCGAAGAGGACGGAGAAGACCAGGATCACGGCCCAGACCTGGACCCAGCTACCGTCCGCCGGGGCGAGCTCGACGCGGGGCCAGGCGATGTTGACGGCTTCGAAGAGCAGCCACACGACGGCGAGCACGTTGACGACCAGGCCGGCCCGTCCCAGCCTGAACCGGCCGGCTCCGGGGTTCCAGCGCCCGGTCAGCCGGGCGACGAGGGCCACGACCGCGACGCTGAGGAAGATGAAGTAGAAGCCGCCGGAGCCGAAGGCGATCAGCGTCGCGGCGGCGTTGCCGTTCAGCCCGAGGAGGAGTCCGAGGCTGGCGAGTACGGCCGTGGCGATCAGCGAGACGTAGGGGATCTGGCGTGGCCCCACGGTGGCGAGCTTCGCGGAGAAGGGCAACTGACGGTCGCGGGCGAAGGAGAAGACCGCACGGCCGATGTAGGTCTGGATCGAGATGGCGCAGGCGATGAACGCGATCAGGACCAGCAGGATGAAGGGCTTCTCGCTCCACCCGCCGAGCCCCTCGGTGACGGCGGTGAAGACCGGGTCCGCGAGGGCGCCGGAGACCGCGTCCTCGGGCTTGCGCAGCGCGAGCGTCACGGCGAGGCCGGTCAGCAGGACCGTGAGGGCGACGAAGAGGTAGGCGCGCAGCAACGCCCTGGGGACGCTGCGTCGCGGCTGTTCGGTCTCCTCGGCCACCTGGGTGGTCGCGTCGAAACCGAGGAACGCCCAGCCCGCGACTGCCAGGGCGGTCAGGAAGCCCGCCATGGCCGAGCCGCCGGAGACCGACTCCGCCCCGAGCGTCTCGAAGAGGATGCCGAAGCCGTTGTTGTGCACGAAGAGCAGCAGGAACACGCTCACGGCGATCGAGGCGACACCCTCGGCGATGATGCCGGCGTTGAGGAAGTGCTTCACCGGGTTGACGCCGAGCAGGTTGATCCCGAGGGCCACCGCGACGAACACCACGCCCAGGAGCACGTGGGTGGCGGCCGACAGGGTGCCGTCGGCGAAGAGCATGTGCAGCCAGCCGGCCCCCAGGTAGGCCACGGTGGTCAGGGAGGCCACGGCGGAGGCCAGGTAGATCCAGCCGACCAGCCAGCCGAGCCGGGGCCCGCCCAACCTGCGCACCCACTGGTAGACCCCGCCCGTGATCGGGAACTGGGAGGACAGCTCGGCGTAGACCAGGGCGACCAGCAACTGGCCGAGGAAGGCCACGACGACCGCCCAGATCCACGCGGGGCCCGCGAAGACGAACCCGAGCTGGACGACGGCGTAGACCCCGACGACGGGCGAGATCGTCGCGAATCCGATCGCGAACACGGCCCATGCGGACAGGGTGCGTTTCAGCTCTTGCTGGTATCCGTACTCGGCGAGTTCGCCGGCATCGGTGCGGGTGTCGTGCACGTTGGTCTCCTGTACAGGTGCTGTGCGCCGGTCTGCGCGCGGGGTGTCCCCGCGTCGCGAGATCGAGGGCCGACACGGTGCGCCCGGGTCCCGGTTCGAGGGGCGGACGGTCACGCCCCGGGTGCCGGGGACGGGCCGTGCCGGGCTGCGGTCTGGGCAGCCACATCGCTATTGGTCACCTGGCCAATTGCTGATTGGTCACTCACTCAATAGCATTCGCTCCATGACGTCAAGGGATTCCGGCACCCGAACTCGCAAAACACCCACCGAGCGGCGACAGGAGATCGTCCGCGCCGCCGCGCTGGTCGGCCTCGCCGAGGGGTTGGAGTGCATCACCCTGCGGCGGATCGCCGACGAACTCGGGGTCCAGCCCGGGCTGGTCAGCCACTACTTCCCCGCCGCCGACATCCTGGTGGCGGAGGCGTTCACCAACGCGGCCAGAGCCGAACTGGACGCCCTCCTCCCCCAGGCCCCCGAGGGCCCCGAGGGCCCCGAGCGCGGGACCCCGCTGAGCGCGCTGCGGCGCTTCTTCGCCCTGATCGCCGGCACCGAATTCGACAACGTCAGCAAGCTCTGGATGAATGCGCGGCACCTCTCGCGCTACCGTCCGTCACTCCGCGACCACGTCATCGAACAGGAACTGCTCTGGTGCCGCCGCATCGAACAGCTCATCGCAGCGGGGACGGCGGCGCAGCTCTTCCGCTGTGCGGACCCGTGGGCGTCGGCCGTGCGCATCCTCGTCGCGATCGACGGGACCAGCGTCTACATCAACACCAGCGCCGGCTCCCGTACCGACCCGATCGCGCACCTGGCCCGCACCGTGGCGGAGACGGAACTCGGCCTGCCGTCCGAGGCCCTGGCGACCGACTGAGACCCCGCGGCGGGTGGCGCCCCCCGCCTCCGACGCCGTGCGCGCCTCGGGCCGGGAGGAACCCGCCCCGAGGCGGGGCCGCTCGTCGCGCACGGCGGGCGGGCAGGAGATCACCCACGAGGGAGCACGCGCTCCCGGGCGTGGACACGTCTTCCGCGTGGGGGCGTTACCCGGATGCGTCCAGCAAGCCCCGCACCAGCGGAGCGACCTGGTCCGTCTCGACGAGGAACCCGTCGTGGCCGTAGGGCGATTCGATCACCCGGAGGCGGTCGGCGCCGGGGATGCCGTCCGCCAGCTCCCCCTGTTGGTGCAGCGGGTACAGCCGGTCGGAATCGACCCCGGCGACCAGTGTCCGGGCGGTGACCCGCCGCAGGGCGGCGGCCGTTCCGCCGCGGCCCCGGCCGATGTCGTGACCGTTCATGGCCTCGGTCAGGGTGACGTAGCTCCCCGCGTCGAAGCGGCGGACGAGTTTGGCGGCGTGGTGGTCCAGATAGGACTCGACCTGGTAGCGCCCCCCTCGTCCGGGGTCCTCGTCGCCCTGGAACGCACGACCGAACCGGTCCTGCAACTCCGCTTCGCTGCGGTAGGTGACGTGGGCGAGGCGGCGGGCAACGCCCAGTCCCGCGTGCGGGCCGCGCCCCGGTCCGGCGTCGTGGTAGTCGCCACCGCGCCACTGGGGGTCCGCGCGGATGGCGTGCAGTTGGACGCCGGCCCAGGCGATCTGCTCGGCACTCGCCGCAGCCGTGGTGGCGAGCAACAACAGGCGCCCCACGCGCTCCGGATACGACACCGCCCATTCCAGGGCACGCATCCCGCCCATCGACCCGCCGACCACCATGGCCCAGCGGTCGACGCCGAGGGCGTCGGCGAGCTGCGCCTCGGCGGCGACCTGGTCACGTTGGGTGAGCCGGGGGAACGCGCTCCCCCAGGAACGGCCGTCGGGGCGCACGGAGGCCGGGCCGGTGGTGCCCTGGCAACCGCCGAGCACGTTCGGCGCGACGACGAACCAGCGGTCGGTGTCCAACGCGAGTGAGGGGCCGACCAGCCCGGCCCACCAGCCGGGCTGGGGATGGCCGGGGCCGGCGGGACCGGAGACGTGGCTGTCGCCGGTGAGTGCGTGGAGCACCAGGACGGCGTTGGAGCCGTCCGGAGCCGGGCGGCCCCAGGTCTCGTAGGCGATCCGCACGCCGGGGAGCCGCCCGCCCGACTCCAGGGGCAGCGGTTTTGGGAGGGCGTGCCAACGGCGCCGCCCGGGAGGATCCCCCTCCCGCCAGGCTCCGGTGGCCTGCGGAAGGGGGATCTCGGAGGTGGTCACGGTGTTCAGGGCGCGCCCTTCACCGCACGGAAGCCGGCCTCCAGGTCCGCCTTGAGGTCGGCCAGGTTCTCGATGCCGACGGAGAGCCGCACCAGTCCGGGCGTGGTGCCGGTGGCGGCGAGCTGCTCCTCGTCGAGCTGGCTGTGGGTGGTGGAAGCCGGGTGGATGATCAGGCTGCGCACATCGCCGATGTTGGCCAGGTGGCTGAACAGTTCGACACCGTCCACGAAGCGCTTGCCCGCCTCGACGCCGTCCTTCAGCTCGAAGGTGAGCACCGCTCCGGCACCCTGGGGCAGATAGCGCTGACCGGCCTCGTACCAGCGGTTGGACGGCAGTCCCGGATAGTGGACGGCGGCGACCTCGTCACGGCCCTCCAGCCACTCGGCGAGGGCCTGCGCGTTGGCGGAGTGGCGCTCCATCCGGAGCGACAACGTCTCCACGCCCTGGAGCAGCAGGAAGGCCGAGTGCGGGGACAGGGCGGGACCGATGTCGCGCAGCAGTTGGACGCGCAGCTTGATCGCGAAGGCGCTCGGGCCGAGCGCGGGCCAGTACCGCAGGCCGTGGTAGCTGGGGTCGGGCTCGTTGAAGTCGGGGAAGCGCTCGGCGTTGGCACCGAAGTCGAAGGTTCCGCCGTCGACGACGACGCCGCCGATCGTGGTGCCGTGTCCGCCGAGGAACTTGGTGGCGGAGTGCACGACGATGTCGGCGCCGTGCTGCACGGGCCGCACCAGGTACGGGGTGGGCACCGTGTTGTCGACGATCAGCGGGACGCCCGCCTCGTGGGCGACGTCGGCGACGGCACGGACGTCGAGGACGTTGCCGCGCGGGTTGCCCAGGGTCTCGGCGAAGAACGCCTTGGTGCGGGGACGGACCGCGGCGCGCCAGGCGTCGACGTCGTCCGGGTCGTCCACGAAGGAGACCTCGATGCCGAAGCGGCGCAGGGTGTGCCGGAAGAGGTTGTAGGTGCCCCCGTACAGCGAGGTGCTGGAGACGATGTGGTCGCCCGCGCCCGCGAGGGTGAGGATCGCCAGGGTCTCCGCGGCCTGCCCGGAGGCCACCGCCACCGCTGCGACACCGCCTTCCAGAGCGGCTATGCGCTGCTCCAGCACATCCGTGGTGGGGTTGTGGATGCGGGTGTAGATGTTGCCCGGCTCCGCGAGGGAGAACAGGTCGGCAGCGTGTTGCGTGTCGCGGAACACGAAGGAGCTGGTCTGGTAGACGGGCACCGCACGCGCACCGGTGGCGGGGTCCGGAACGGCTCCGGCGTGGACTTGCTGGGTCTCGAAGGACCAGGCGGGGGCGGCAGCCCCAGTGGGGGCCTCGTCGGAGGTGCGACCCGCGGTGACGGAGTCGACGGGCTGGCTCATGATTCTCCCTGGTGCAAAGGGCGCGCGCCGGTGCGTGCACGCGGGCTGGGGCGCTCCGGCATGCGGACGGGGTGGAACGGCAAGGCGACCGGTCGTGTCGGGGCCGGAGCGAACCGTCAGCTCACGGCGGGACAACCCATCGTGGTCACACGCCCGTGGTCGACATGGCGGCGGGTCACGAACGAGGTCATACCGACAGAGAACCACACATCCGAATCTCGCAACAGGATCTGTCCACACAGCGGACAGACGGGCGCGATCGCCGTCTCCGACTCACCGTTCTCCGCCTTCGCCCTGGCCCTCACCCCGCCGGCCACGTCTCCTCCCGTCAGAGGGGAACACTTCCGGATCCTGTTCGACAGCCCGTCGAGCCCCGGATCGGACGGGGCGTGGTCAAGGACGGCCTGCTCGGCCTCCCGACGACACCTGACACTCACCACACGTCGGCCCCGCGGACGCGACCGCAGCGCGGCCCGGCCACCCGCCTGCCACCTCGCCCCCCAGTCGCCCACGACCCCGACCGACACCCTGGACCGAGCCGCAACCTCCACCCGGTCCCGGCGCTCCACCAGAACGGCGCCGCCCACGCCCCCGGCCTCCTGCGCATCCGGTGGCCAGGCCGCGCAGCCCCGGGACGGAAAGACCCCGCACCCGGTACCAGGTGCGGGGTTCTTCCTCGTCGAAGGACGCGCAGGCGCGTCGTCCGTCCCGTCGAGCGCGAGCGCCCCGCTCCCCGCGAGGAGCGGGGGCGGAGCACTCGTTCACATCAGGTCAGGAACCGACGAGCTGGCGGAGCACGTACTGCATGATGCCGCCGTTGCGGTAGTAGTCGGCCTCGCCCGGGGTGTCGATGCGGACGACCGCGTCGAACTCCACGCCCGTGTCGGTGGTGACCTTGACGGTGCGCGGGGTGGTGCCCTCGTTCAGCTCGGTGACGCCGGTGAAGGAGAAGGTCTCCTCGCCGGTGAGGCCCAGCGACTCGGCCGTGGCGCCCTCGGGGAACTGGAGCGGCAGCACGCCCATGCCGATGAGGTTCGAGCGGTGGATGCGCTCGTAGGACTCGGCGATGACGGCCTTGACGCCGAGCAGCGCGGTGCCCTTGGCGGCCCAGTCGCGGGACGAGCCGGAACCGTACTCCTTGCCCGCGAGGACGACCAGCGGGATGCCCTGGTCGATGTAGTTGCGGGAGGCGTCGTAGATGAACGACACCGGGGCGTCGGCCCGGGTGAAGTCGCGGGTGTAACCGCCCTCGGTGCCCGGCGCGATCTGGTTGCGCAGGCGGATGTTGGCGAAGGTGCCGCGGATCATGACCTCGTGGTTGCCGCGGCGCGAGCCGTAGCTGTTGAAGTCGCGGCGCTGCACGCCGTGCTCCGTGAGGTACTTGCCGGCCGGGGTGTCGGCCTTGATGGCGCCGGCCGGGGAGATGTGGTCGGTGGTGACCGAGTCGCCGAGCTTGGCCAGCACCCGGGCGCCGGCGATGTCGGTGACCGGGACGGTCTCCATCGTCATGCCCTCGAAGTACGGGGGCTTGCGGACGTAGGTGGACTCGGCGTCCCACTCGAAGGTCTTGCCGGTCGGGATCGGCAGCGCCTGCCACTGGGCGTCGCCCGCGAAGACGTCGCTGTAGGACTTGTTGAACATGTCCTCGCCGATGGAGTTGGCGACGACGTCGTTCACCTCGGCCTCGGTGGGCCAGATGTCCTGGAGGTAGACCGGCTTGCCGTCCTGGTCGATGCCCAGGGCGTCCTTGGTGATGTCGACCTTCATGGAGCCGGCGATGGCGTAGGCCACGACCAGCGGCGGGGACGCCAGGTAGTTCATCTTGACGTCCGGGTTGATCCGGCCCTCGAAGTTGCGGTTGCCGGAGAGCACCGAGGTGACGGCGAGGTCGTGCTCGTTGACGGCCTTGGAGACCTCCTCCGGCAGCGGGCCGGAGTTGCCGATGCAGGTGGTGCAGCCGTAGCCGACCAGGTTGAAGCCGACCTTGTCGAGGTAGGGGGTGAGCCCGGCCTTGTCGAAGTAGTCGGTGACGACCTTGGAGCCCGGGGCGAGGGTGGTCTTCACCCACGGCTTGCGGGTGAGGCCCTTCTCGACCGCCTTCTTGGCCACCAGCGCGGCGGCGACCATGACGTACGGGTTCGAGGTGTTGGTGCAGGAGGTGATCGCGGCGACGGTGACGGCGCCGTGGTCGATCTCGTAGGTGCTGCCGTCGGGGGCCGTGACCAGGGTCGGGCGGCTGGGCACGCCGTTGGCGGAGGCCGGGGCGTCGGACGCGGGGAAGGACTCCTTGCCCGCCTCCTCGTCGTCGGAGACGTAGTTGCGGACGTCCAGCGCGAACTGCTCGGCGGCGTTCGCGAGGACGATGCGGTCCTGCGGACGCTTGGGGCCGGCGATGGAGGGGACGACCGTGGAGAGGTCCAGCTCCAGCTTCTCGGAGAAGTCGGGCTCGGCGGCCGGGTCCAGCCAGAGGCCCTGCTCCTTGGCGTACGCCTCGACCAGGGCGACCTGCTGGTCGCTACGGCCGGTCAGACGCAGGTAGTTCAGGGTCTCGCCGTCGATCGGGAAGGTCGCGGCGGTGGAGCCGAACTCGGGCGACATGTTGCCGATGGTGGCGCGGTTGGCCAGCGAGGTGGCGGCGACGCCCTCACCGTAGAACTCGACGAACTTGCCGACCACCCCGTGCTTGCGGAGCATCTCGGTGATGGTGAGCACCAGGTCGGTGGCGGTGGTGCCGGGGGTCAGCTCACCGGTCAGCTTGAAGCCGACGACGCGCGGGATGAGCATGGAGACCGGCTGGCCCAGCATCGCGGCCTCGGCCTCGATGCCGCCGACGCCCCAGCCCAGCACGCCGAGGCCGTTGACCATGGTGGTGTGCGAGTCGGTGCCGACCAGGGTGTCGGGGTACGCCTGCCCGTTCCGGACCATGACGGTGCGGGCCAGGTGCTCGATGTTCACCTGGTGGACGATGCCGGTGCCGGGCGGGACGACCTTGAACTCGTCGAAGGCGGTCTGGCCCCAGCGCAGGAACTGGTAGCGCTCGCGGTTGCGGCCGTACTCCAGCTCCACGTTCTGGGCGAACGCGTCGTTGGTGCCGAAGCGGTCCGCGATGACGGAGTGGTCGATGACCAGCTCGGCCGGGGCGAGCGGGTTGATCTTCGCCGGGTCGCCGCCCAGCTCCTTCACGGCCTCGCGCATGGTGGCGAGGTCCACCACGCAGGGCACGCCGGTGAAGTCCTGCATGATCACGCGGGCCGGCGTGAACTGGATCTCCTGGCTGGGCTGCGCCTGCGAGTCCCAGTTGCCGAGCGCACGGATGTGGTCGGCGGTGATGTTGGCGCCGTCCTCGGTGCGGAGCAGGTTCTCCAGCAGCACCTTGAGGCTGTAGGGAAGACGGGCGGAGCCCTCGACCTTGTCCAGCCTGAAGATCTCGTACGACTCGTCACCCACGCTCAGCGTGGCGCGGGCGTCGAAGCTGTTCGCCGACACGACAGTCTCCTTCTTCATTGCGCGTACTACCGCAATCGCAATCCTGCCGCCACGGGCTCTCGCCGATCCGCTAAGGTAAGGCTAAGTTAGGTTCGCCTTACCGAGGTGGCGGCTGCGGTACGCCTAGGCAGATATCTCGATGTCGAGATAACCCTAGTACATCGCGGCCTTTCGGTCATGCCCAGGGGCCGTCCGGTCTCCTCACCGCGCCCCGATGCACCCGTTCCGCCGCCCGCGCACCACGGCGCGGCCCCCCGCGGCACGGCAGCACGCGCCGCACCACCCCGTGCCGCGCCCGGAAGCGCCCCGGACCCGCCCCCTCCACCCTGGCCGAAACCGGCCGAGCGCACCGAGGAGGCGGTCGACGGCGCTGGTCAGACGGGCCCCGCGGCCCCGGGGCGGGGGTTCCGGACGGGGCCGCGCCCCCACCGGGCGGACCCTTCGCCGACGACCGGAGGCCGGTGTGGCGTCCGGGGGTCCCACAGCCGGATAAAGTCCTGCCAAGCACCAACACCAGGGGGGATCATGCAAGCGCGTCTGGGGCCGCTGGAGCGCGTCGGACATCCGGGGGAAAACGGGGCGGGCTGGGTCGTCGGGGACGTCGCCCGGGCGGGCGGGGCCTTCCTGGAGTTCCACGCCGAGGGGGTGGCCCACCGCGCGGCCGGAGCCCCCGAGCAGTTGGTTGCGTGGGACCGGTTCCTGAACCTCGACACCCTGGTCACCTCGACCCGGTGGCCGGGTTCCCCGGCGCCGACCGGTCACCCCGGCCCCGAGACCGCCCCGCAGGACTCCTGCCTGCGGGCGACGCTGCGCCAGCCCGACGAGAACTGGGTGGGGCGGTTCAGCCACCACGACCGCGACTACCCGGTGAGCGAGGTGCTACTCGTCGGCGAACTGCTCCGGCAGACCGTCGAGGCCGGACACGCCGCCTGGCTCGGCAACCCGGGCTGGCTGGAGCACACCGTCGCCCGACTCGCGCCGCTCGCTCCGCGCACCAACCGCGCCGCCCGCCTCGCGGTGGCGGAGGTCCTCGCCGGCTGAACGACCGGCGGACGGCACCGGACGGCCGGTCAGCCGCCGCGGGGCGACGCGCCCGCCCGGAGGGCCGCAGCGACGACCCCCGCGGAGCCGTCCGCCGCGCACCCATGGGAACGCGCGGCGGACCGCGCCCGTCGGTACCGCCCGGACCGGACCGGCCGCCCACCCGAACGGCCCGGGCGCGGTTGCCGGAGGCGCGGGAGCGGGGCGAACATCGAAGCGGTGTCCGGTCCCTGGCCGCGGCTCCGCACCGACCCCGGGACGCCGGGCCGCTCGGGTGGCCCCGTCACCCGGCCGGGTCACCCCCCAACTCCAATGGCGCACCCCGAGGGTAACTTCATCTCATATCTGAGATAGCCTGCGGCACATGGCAGACGACTACCTCGTACGCATCGGCAAGCTCATCCGTGACGCACGGCAGCATCGCGGCTGGACCCAGAGTCAGCTGGCCGAGGCGCTCGGAACCAGCCAGAGCGCCGTCAACCGTATTGAGCGCGGAAACCAGAACATCAGCCTTGAGATGATCGCGCGCATCGGCGAGGCCCTCGACAGCGAGATCGTGTCCCTCGGCTACGCCGGCCCCATGCACCTGCGGGTGGTGGGCGGGCGCCGCCTGTCCGGCTCCATCGACGTCAAGACGAGCAAGAACGCCTGTGTGGCGCTGCTCTGCGCGACCCTGCTCAACAAGGGGCGCACCGTATTGCGCCGGGTCGCCCGCATCGAGGAGGTCTTCCGTCTGCTGGAGGTCCTCAACTCCATCGGGGTGCGCACCCGTTGGATCAACGACGGCGTCGACCTGGAGATCGTGCCGCCCGCCGAACTCGACATGGCCGCGATCGACGCGGAGGCGGCCCGCCGCACCCGGTCCATCATCATGTTCCTCGGTCCGCTGCTGCACCGCGTGGACCACTTCAAGCTGCCCTACGCGGGCGGCTGCGACCTCGGCACCCGCACCATCGAACCGCACATGATCGCCCTGCGCCGGTTCGGGCTGGACATCACCGCGACCGAGGGCCTCTACCACGCCGAGGTCGAGCGCGGGGTGACCCTGGACCGCCCCATCGTGCTGACCGAGCGGGGCGACACGGTGACCGAGAACGCGCTGCTCGCCGCCGCCCGGCACGACGGCACCACGGTCATCCGCAACGCCTCGTCCAACTACATGGTGCAGGACCTGTGCTTCTTCCTGGAGGCGCTGGGCGTCCGGGTCGACGGCATCGGCACCACGACGCTGACCGTGCACGGCGTGCCCACCATCGACGTCGACGTGGACTACTCCCCCTCCGAGGACCCGGTCGAGGCGATGAGCCTGCTGGCCGCCGCCGTGGTCACCGAGTCCGAGCTGACGATCCGCCGGGTTCCCATCGAGTTCCTGGAGATCGAGCTGGCGGTCCTGGAGGAGATGGGCCTCGACCACGACCGCTCGGCCGAGTACGTCGCCGACAACGCCCGCACCCGGCTGGTCGACCTCACGGTGCGGCCCTCCAAGCTGGAGGCGCCCATCGACAAGATCCACCCGATGCCGTTCCCGGGCCTGAACATCGACAACGTCCCCTTCTTCGCGGCCATCGCGGCGACCGCGCAGGGCCAGACACTGATCCACGACTGGGTCTACGACAACCGGGCGATCTACCTCACCGACCTCAACCGCCTCGGCGGCCGGCTGCAACTCCTCGACCCGCACCGGGTCCTGGTGGAGGGCCCGACCCGTTGGCGCGCCGCCGAGATGATGTGCCCGCCCGCCCTGCGCCCGGCGGTCGTGGTCCTCCTGGCGATGATGGCCGCGGAGGGCACGTCCGTGCTGCGGAACGTGTACGTCATCAACCGCGGCTACGAGGAGTTGGCGGAACGGCTGAACTCGGTCGGCGCGCAGATCGAGACCTTCCGCGACATTTGACGAGTGGATGTCGCCGCACCTCGTCCGACCTGTCGTCCAGCCGGTCAGATGAGGTGCGGCGACATCTGTGGGACTTCGCTGGGGCGTGGGGCCCTCGGCGGGCCACGGGCTCAGCGACACGGCCGCGGCGGGGCGGAGCACACGTCGACGGCAGCAGTATTGCCGGACGGCCCGGGCGACACCGGTAGGCAGCCCGTCCCGGACCCCGCAACCCGGGATGCGCGAAGCACAGCTCCGCGCGCACCGTCTCGACTGCCACCGGACGTGCACGACTTCCTTCTCGAACTCGAAGTCGACGCCGTCCCGCTGGGAGACCCGGCGCCGCCCCTCGCCGAAGCCGGGGACCCGCTCCGATCACGTGCCGGCGCCCCCCTCTGCTCGATCCGTTCCCTTCGAGGACGGGACACCGCTCCGGGCGGGCCGCCCGTGGGGGCGGTGCAGCCCTTGAGCGAGACGCACGGGCGCTTCGTCCGTTCCGGGCCGGCAGGGAATCCGAGCCGGCGCTCGCGTTTCCCCGCTCCATGAGAACATTCGTATGCCTCCTCCTTCACAGCACCCACTCCCCGAGCAGGGCTTGCGTCGCATACATCCTCCAGGGACCACACCTCTTGTTCGAGGAGTTTCTACATACGTATGCTTGCAGCGCTTGAGTCCTGGTCGAGGGAGTGTCTTCATGAGTGTTGTTGAGTCGAACAAGGGGTTGGTGTCGGGGCTTCTGGCGGAGCTCGCGGCGGCGGCGCCGGGGGGTGCGGAGGAG